>NZ_BAAAPO010000047.1:5563-74951 GCF_039531185.1 Nostocoides veronense | reverse complement strand
ATTCGCCCGATCATCAGGGAACTCACGAAGCGGCGACAGAACCCCGCCACATAACGGCCAAGGCCACAGTCGCAGGCGCACTTGCCTGCGTCGTTGCCATAGGGGGTTCCTCTACCGGGACGCTGCATTCCGCCGATCCCTGACGGTTGGAACGAGGTAGAAGGTCTTGGGGTCTATGTCGGTGAGTGCGAGCAATCCAGCTGGGGACGATTTCACCGTGCTGGGCGAAGTCTCTGATGGCGTACGGAGTCGGACCGCGAGGACGGGTTCCTCGTCGATTCTCTGCACGAGGGCGTAGCAGACGGCGAGCACGTGCCGCCTCTCGATGCGCCCGGTGTCACCGGCCGCGGCGATCTCCTCGATCCGTGGAGCGATGCGGACCCCGGCCGCGGTGAGGTCGGTCGCCAGGCGGTCGGGCAGGTCACCAGCGTGAAGGAGCCGGTGCTCGTGAGTGCACGCTCCACGGTGCGCTGTTCGTCGCCGCTCCAGGCGGGGATGTCGAGTGCGAGGGTCTGACCGTGGCTGCGGTCGGTGATGGAGGCGGTGACCCGACGGCCGGTGATGGTTAGGTCGGTGATGGCGTGTCGGGCCAGCGCGCGGGCGCGGGGAAGGTCGCGGTCGGGTGCTCCGGTGATGAGGACGGGTTCGATCTGCTTGAGCCAGGCGCGCCCCCATGCGGTGGCGCCGAACTCACGGGTCACCGCGCTGCCTCAGGGCCGAGGCGCAGGATGCCGTAGAGCTCCTCGTCGCCCAGGGCGAGCAGGTCGGCCTCGCCTCCGGTGAGGGCGGCGTCGGCGAGCCCGCGTTTGCGCTCGTGCATGGTGGCGATGTGGTCCTCGATGGTGCCGGCGGTGCGCAGGGTGTAGATCGTGACCGGCTGGTTCTGCCCGATGCGGTGGGCACGGTCGGAGGCCTGGTCCTCGACAGCGGGATTCCACCAGCGGTCGTAATGGATCACCGAGGTCGCACGGGTCAGGTTGAGACCGAACCCGGCTGCGCGCAGCGAGACCACCAGGACGTTCGGCCCCTTGCCGCTCTGGAACTCATCGACAATGCGGTCGCGGTTGGCGGGGCGCAGGCCGCCGTGGAGGAACGGCACTGCCAGGCCGTGGCGGTCGGCCAGGTCGGCAGTAAGCAGCCGGCCCATGGCGGTGTACTGGGTGAAGACCAGGCAGCCGGCGCCCGTGTCGATGATCTCGTCGAGCATGTCGGCCAGGCGGTCGAACTTGCCCGAGCGTTCCGTGAGTGGCCCGTCCTGGCCGAGCACTTGAGCGGGATGGTTGCAGACCTGCTTGAGCCTGGTGAGCAGGGCCAGGACGGAGGTGCGGCGTGCCGACCCGGCGCCCAGACCGGTGTCGAAGGCCTCGGCCAGCGCGGCCTCGTAGAGGCGTCGCTGTTCGGAGGTGATGGCGCAGGCCACGTCGATGACGTGGCGGGCCGGCAGCTCGGGGGCTACCTCGGTCTTGGTGCGGCGCAGCACCAGGTCGCGGGTGTGGGCGGCGAGCCGGTGGGCAGCGGTGGGTGAGCCCCGGCGCTGGATCGGCACGATGTAGCGGTCGCGGAAGCGCCGTCGGGTGCCAAGCAAACCCGGACGAACCAGGTCGCCAAGCGCCCACAGGTCGCCCAGCTGGTTCTCCACCGGGGTTCCGGTGATCGCCAGCCGGTAGTGAGCGGAAATCGTCTTGGCGGTGCGGTAGGCCAGGGTGCGCGGGTTCTTGATCTGCTGGGCCTCGTCGAAGGCCACGACACCCCACAGGCGGCCGGTCAGCCGGTCGGGGTCACGGCGCAGCCGCGCATAGGTGGTGACGGTGACGGTACCAAGCGCAGCCTCGTCGTGATCGCCGACGGCGCGCAGGCCCGATGCGTGGCGGGCGATCTCGCGCGCCCAGTTCGCACTCACCGAGGTCGGGCAGATCACCAGGTGCGCCGCCTTCGGGTGGCAGAGCATCAACGCGATGGCCTGGAGCGTCTTGCCCAGCCCCATGTCATCGGCCAGCACCGCGCCGCCGTCACGGTCGAGGAGCCATTGGACGCTGGCGAGCTGATAACCCCGCAGCGTCGCCGTCAGGCCCGCCACCGCCAGCGAGTCCGTGAGGGTCAGCGCGGAGCGCAGCCGGTCTGTCGTGGCCTCGGCGGTGAGGACGTGCGCCCCGTCGGGAGTGAGCGCGCAGTGCCCAGCGACCGGCAGAGGCACCCGCGCGTCGGGTCGGCCGGCCAGCAGCGTCCAGGAGCGCAGGGAGCCGCCGTCCTGCGGGCTGGGTTGGCGGCCACCCAGCCAGGCCCATCCTTCGCGCAGGGCAACTTCCAACCCGCGAACCTCGCGGGCGATGACCTCCCCGTTCTCGGGGACGGCCAGCCGCATGGTCGCGATGGTGCCGGCGGGCGCGTCGAACAGCGGGTCCGGGGTGTGGGCTGACCACAGGAACCAGCTGGCGCGCTCGGGCACATAGGTCAGTTGCGTCCGCTCGGTCACGACGTCCGGTCCAGCAGGGACTGGGTGTCGTGCAGGCTGGCCTCGATGAACCGTGCGATCACCGCCCGCTCTGCCGCGGTGAACGACGCGAGGGTGGCCCGGGTCTGCGTATCGAGTCGTCCGTAGCGGGCCAGCATCTGCTCGCGTGCCTTGGGGACGGCTTCGATGAGAACTCGGCGCCGATCGGTGTCGTCGCGCACTCGTTGCACCAGGCCGGCCGCGGTGAGCCGGTCGATCATGTGGGTGATCGCACCGGTGGTCAGCCGTAGCCTGCGCGCCAGCTCACCGGCCGGCAACGGGCCGTCCACGATCACCTCGTGCAGGCACGACAGATCTGACGGGCCGATGCCTGCCTCCCGGGCGATCACCTCGTTGACCGCGTCCACCGCCGACAACCACGGCGGCAACAACCGAGCGATCCGCTCCACGACGTCGTCATCTTCCTCTGCCATCACTCCCAGTGTAACCCTCACTGACTCAGTATCTGAACTGTTCAGGTATCCTACCCGGGTGCGCTCTCGGAACCTCGGCCTCGTCGCGATCCTCCTAGCGGCCTTCGTGGACCTGTTGGGGGTGACGATCGTGACGGTCGCCCTGCCCTCGATCACCGACGACCTGGCGGCCAGCCCCGCGCAGAGTCAGGCGATGCTGTCGGGGTACACCCTGACGTTCGCGGTCGGATTGATCACCGGTGCTCGCTTGGGCAAGCGGCTCGGGTTGCGGCGCGCCTTTGTGATCGGAGTGGCCGGCTTCACCCTCGCCTCGCTGGCCTGCGCACTGGCGGGTGCGGCGTGGGTGCTCGTGCTCGCCCAGGTGGTGCAGGGGTTGTTCGCCGCGCTGATGGTGCCCCAGGTGCTGGCCTTCATTCAGCTCATGTACGACCCCAGTGAGCGGGCCAAGCCGATGGCGGCCTTCTCCGCTCTGCTGGGCATCGCCGCAGCGGCGGGGCCGATCCTCGGCGGGGTGCTGATCGCCCTCGACCTGTTCGGCACCGGCTGGCGCGGAGTGTTCCTGGTGAACGTTCCGATCGGTGTGGTGGTGGCCGGGCTGGCCCTGCGCGCCTTGCCGCCAGCTCGCGCGGATGGCCACGTCAGGCTCGATCCGGCCGGCTTGGCGCTCTCGGCGGCCTCGCTGTTCCTGATGATGTGGGGGCTGGCCGGGCTGGCCGACACTCAGACGCCGCTCGTCCAGGTCGCCGTCATCTCGCTCGGCCTGGTGCTGTTCCTGGTGTTCCTGGTCCAGCAGCGGGCCAGCGACCGCCGAGGAGGGCAGCCGCTGGTCCCGCTGGCCTTGCAACAGCGCAGTACCTTCCGGTCCGCCGTGGGGGTCCAGATCTTGTTCTTCATCCCCGTCATGGGCTTCTCCCTCGTCATCACCCACTACGTCCAGACCCACCTGGACTACACCGCCCTGCTCGCGGGGCTCGTCGTGCTGCCCTGGGCGCTGCTCACCGGGGTCGGCGCCGGGGTCGGGACCACGGTGCTGCTGCCGCGGATGGGCCGCCGGGTGATCCACATCGGGCTTCTCACCATGAGCCTTGGCATGGCCCTGGTCGTCGCGGTCGTGCTCCTCGCCCCGGCAGGGCCGGCGTTCTGGCACTTCCTGCCCGGCAGCGCCATCGGCGGCCTCGGGATGGGCCTGGTCGTCGGCCCGCTGACCGAGATCGCTCTCTCCCGGGTGTCGCGCGAGCACGCATCCGAAGCGTCCGGCGTGTTCAACAGCGTCGGTCAGCTCTCTGCCAGCTTCGGATTCGCCACCGTGGGCAGCACGTACTTCGCCATCGCGGCCGGCGCGGCCGGGCCCTCCGACGGCCTCTACAGCGACGCTCTGAGCGTCGCTTTAGGCGTCGGGATTGGTGCCGCTCTCCTCGCCGCCGCGGTCGCCGTCCGCCTGCCCCAGCGCCACATCAACTCAGCGAACCAACCCACGGACGTCGACGTTGACCGATGACCACGACGCCTGCTCCGGTTGACGATCGGCAAGCGGGTGACACCGTCGACAGGGTCGATTGTCATGCTGCCGCTGCGCCTCTCACGCGTCAGTTTGTCGGGCTCACGAGGCGTTCGACTTCAGACAGGGCTCTGGTGAGCGGAATGCGCTCCTGCTCGATCCGGCGGTGGCCAGAGTGCTCGGGGTGCAGCAGACGCAGGTACACCTCGAGCTCGTCGGCTCGGAGGTGGTCGACCACTCGCGGTGCGCCCGCCACGAGGTCACGTCCGTTCTGGTCGTGGTTCGTGCCGTACGGTTCGAACTCCTCATACGCTGCAACGTTCATCAAGATCGAATCGAGGTCTCGATCGAAGTCGATGCGGTAGCCGTTGAGGATCTCGTAGCCGTCGCGGTCCATGTCGCCCCAGTAGACGACCAGGGGCGCTTCTCTGATCCAAGGGAAGGACGCCACGGTGCGGCCTCCTCTGCCGACGCCCTCCACAATGAGGCCTCCGGCCAGCTCAGGGAAGTGGATGGCAGTGTCCTTGTTCTCGGAGATGACGACCACCTCGGGCTGGTAGGCCGGTGCGAACGTATCGCCCACTGTCGCCGAGTCGTGCAGCCTGCGGCCATCGGCTCGGTGATCCGGATCGAGGTAGGTGAAGTGGATTCGCGCAGGATGGTTCGCCAACAGGCCAAGGTCGTCCAGCCCAGTGAGCGCGAGCACGGCTGCACGATGCGCCTGCAGCCACTTGGCGTGAACGCCGGGAATCGGCACCTGCCGAGGCGTCAGGCCCCGTGCCAGCGATGGGTCAGCTCGATACCAATCGACGACTTTTAGCAACAGCGCGAAGTCGATGTCTGCGTAGCCGTCGACGAGCCGCAGGATTCTGCCGGCATCGGCCCGGTCAAGGGTACGGCTGCGGTCCAGCAGCACTGCGAGGCGCTCCCGCCCACGTGCCAACCGCTCCTGCCAACCCTTCCCGACGATGGTTGCGGCCTGGTCGACCGACGTGAGCAGCACGTGGGTAGGCACTACTTGCCGTGTACCGCCCTTGGCGATGCGCGACGTGTAGGTCAGCTCGACGCCATGGCCCCTAGCCCATTCCTGCCACGTGACGGTCAGCGCGTGGATGGCGGCGTAGTCGGCCCGCAGGTCAGCACTGGCCGCACGGCCTAGCGGGAAGGCGTGCGGGAACGCCGACGTGGCGCCTTCTGTAGCGCTGACGATCTCCGAGTGCCAATGGTTGACCAGCCGGCGCTCCATGTCCTTGGTGACCGCTGCAGGCGTCTTCACGACGAGCCCTGCTGCTGCGCATCGCTCAACTCGCGCACGAACGAGTAGCCCTTGGGACTCTTGGTCACGGTGAGCAGCAGATCCATGTACGGCTCCAGCGCGGTGACCTGCCCAAGAGGGGCGCCGATGATGAGTTGGAAGCCGAGGTTCTGCCAGGCCGTCACCGCACGCCCGGCGAACTCGCTGTCGGACTTGATGAAGCCCTCGTCCAGGAAGACTGGCGCGAACCGGGGCCTGCTGCGCGACTCGTCGCCCAGTTGGTAGCGCAGCGCAGCGCCGACGATGAAGGCCACGAGCTCCTGGGTCTCGCCGCCGGACTTGCCGCCGAGCGAGTCGTAGGTCGCGATCTCATGGCCGTGCTGGTCGACGCACACGGCGTTGATGACCACGTGCTGGCGGACGTCGAGGTAGCCGTCGCGCATCGACGTCGATTTCTTGGTGTGACCGGGCGGGATGCTGATCTTGGTCATGAACTCGCGCAGCCTCTTGAAGCGCGACTCGACCTCCGCGTCGGTCAGTTCGAGAGCAACCCCCGAGGACAGCTTGCGCAGGTCGCGCTTGAAGTTGGAGACGTCCTCGCTGATCATCCGGCGGTGTTTGATCTGGAGGTGACCCTTGCCGCCGAAGGGCAGCGTCGCCAGGATCGCGTTGATCGGCACGAGCCGGTCCTCGACGTCCTCCATCGCTGTGTCGAACGCCTCGTTGAGGGTGAGCAGGTCGTTGCTGGACCATTTGGCGAACTCCAGACGCCACTTGTTCCGCCGCTCGTGCAGTCCCCCGGTCTGGATCCGGTCGAGGATCTCGCGATAGCCGTCGGCCGAGGCGATGCTCGTGCCGAGGTTGTTCTCGGTCCAGCGCGCCTTGTACTGCTCGAACATCGACTCCATGGCGCGCACGGTGCGGTCGCGGCTCTGCCGAGCAGTTGCGCTCTCATCGCGCAGTCGCTTGCCCATGGCGCGCATGTTCGAATGGAAGGACCCCAGACTGGTGACGTCCCAGTTGGCGGCGAACATCTCGTCGAGATAGCTCTGCTGCTCATCGGTCACGTGAGCCGATTGGGCGTCGTCGATCGCATCGATGGCGTCCTGCACGGCGTCCTGCTCGGAGGCGAGGTCACCGTGCTGCTTTGTCAGCTCGGTCAGTCTGTCCTCGTCGAGGACCTTGGTTCGGTTGGCCTCCTTGTGCAGGAGGCTGACCTTTTCTTCCTCGGCCTGGAGTGCGTCGAGGATCGAGTTGGCCGCCCGCAGCTTCGCGATCTCGGCTTCGAGCTCCTCGATCCGGCGTGCGAGCCCGAGGTGATCGATGTCGGCCCACCTGGCGTTGGCGACGTAGGTGTGGGCCTCCTTCTGGGACTGCAGGCTGGCCGAACGAGCGCGGAGCTGCTCGATCCTGCCCCGCACGGCCCTGATCGCGGGTTCGAGGGCACCGAGCTCAGCTTCGATGTCCGTGAGGCGCCGTTCATTGGAAAAGCCGATGATGTTGCCGTCGTGGGACTCGCCGTGGGCGCCCTTGTCGCCGTCGCGCGTCTGCCCCGTAAGGGTGACCATCGGCTCGCGGTCGTTGAGCTGGCTGGCGTTCTCGACGCACCGGTGGTCGGTGCCGTGAGCGGTGACCCTGTCCTGGACCCAGGCAGAGAAGGGCGAGTCCTTGAAGGCGAGCTTGCCCGAGACATAGGCCTCGTCGCAGGGGAACTCCTCGTGGGCAGCCAGGTCTACGCCTTGGAAGCGGATACGTGGCGTGATCTTGATCGGATCGATGGCAGCCGAGAGCCGCTGGCGCGCATGCCGATCGACGAGCACCGTTCGTGCGATCCCGCCCAAGGTCGTCTCGACGGCCTTGCGCCAGCGCTCCTGATCGGGGCGCACGTCGATCAGCTCGGCGACGAAGGGGAGATCGATCATGGGGTCCAGCCCAGCGGCTTGGGCCATCTTGACCCGGGCCTCGTGTAGGCGCCGCGGAACCATGCCGGCGCGACCGGCCAAGGACGCCTTCTCCTCTAGCAGCTCTCGCTTCTTGGTGGTCAGTGGCGACAGGTCGTCATCGCGGATGGCGTCCTCTTGGTCGCGCAGGTCGTCCGCGCGCGCATCGAAGCCGGCGAGGAACTCGGCGGCATCTGCCTGGGCCTGACCGAACTCAGCAGAGTTCTCGGGGACGAGCAGGTTGATGGGCTCGGTGCTTGCCTGGAACTTCAGGTTGGCGGCGTACACGGCATCCTGGTGCCCCGCGAGGATATCGATCTCGCGCTTGCGGGCGTCTATGGCGTCGCCACCGTTGGCGCGCTTCTCCTGGGCGATCTGCTTGAGCCGTTCGGCGTGGCGCTGTTCGTCTTCCCTGGCCTGCTCGAAGCGAGTCTTGGTCGTTGCGTACTCGCTCCTGTTCGTCGCGACGGCCCCATCGAGCAGTTCGCGCTCGGTGTCCAGGCGCCACAGTTGGAAGGGAGTGGGGCCTTCACGGTTGACGCCGAATGCCTCGATGAGGGCAGCGGTCGACTCCGCCTGCGCGAGCTCGTGCTGCAGGTCCGGCAGTTGCTGCAGCGCCTTCACCTTGTCGGCCTCGTCGAGCATCTTCTTGTACGACGCGTCGAGGTTGGCGAAGTGCTCGATGGCGTTGTCGGCCTTCTCGAAGGTGATCGGCTGCTCCAGGACCATGGACTTGTAGAGGGTGTCGACCCGCTTGACCTCCATGCCTGCCTGGACCCTGGCCAGTAGGCGCATCGCCTTGCGGCCTCCGTCGCCCCCGCCGATGCCCAGACGCGTGTGGAGCGTGTCCTCAAACTCCCGGAACGTGTTGAAAGGGAGCAGGCCGATGCTGCGCAGCGCCCGCTTGTCGAATCGGGTCGCAGCCAGCGGTTCGAGCTGGGCGAGGTGGAGGTGGCCATCGAAGGTTGCGTAGGACGTGACGACGTCGCCGCCGGTCGTGGAGCCGGCCTTGACGAAGTAGATGCGCACCACGGTGAAGCGGCGCCCGTTCTCGTTGAGGAAGGTCGCAGCGAGGGCTCCCCAGATGTGCTCGCCGTTCCCTCCGCGCAGGACGTGGTCGCGCAACTCGTTCGAGCCGTCGACGCGGGCGCTGTCCATTTTCCCGCGCAGGTACGTGAGTAGGTTGCGCTGCTCGGCGGAGCGGGCCCGGCCGGCTGCGTCGTTCGAGGCGCCATTGAACGGTGTGTCCGAAGGCATCATCAGGGCGATGTAGGCATCGAGCACAGTGCTCTTGCCGGAACCCGAGGCGCCGGACATGAGCGTCGAGCCGTGGTGGACGCGCACCTGGTGGGCCCCGTGGAAGCCGCCCCAGTTCACCATCTGGATGGACTCGATGCGCCATTGGGCGTGATCGCTGGGTTTCGCCGCACTCGATGGAGCGACGATCGGCAGGGTCAGTTCGGCAGTCATAAGGCCTCCACGTCACCCGAGTCGAACAACGAGTCAGGCGAGGCAGCCTCGTCGTTGTCGTTGTCCACTCCGTCGTGGGCCGCCTCGCGGTCGCTGCTGCTGCGGTCCAGAAGCCAGGTCCACAGAGCCCGCAGCTTCTCGATGGGCAGCAGGACCTCGATGATCGGCGAGATCTGGAATCGGTCGGGATCACCGGTCCGCAGCAGTACCCCCGCAGCCAGCAGCGCATCGACGGCGTTGTTCGCGCGCTTGTGGTCCATGGCCCGGTTGGTCGCCGCGTCAGGTCTCTGGTCGGCCACCTCGTCCAGGATCGTCTGCCGGTCGACGAAGACCGTGTCGTCCCCCTCCTGCCGCTGGGCGAAGAATCGCCGGCGCAGGGAGACCATCATGATCGTCTCCTCCTTGTTGTGCGAGACGTTGCGTAGCAACGACGGCAGCGGCTGATCGTCGTGGGAGGAGGCAGCGCGCTTGAATGCGATCTGGTGCTCACGGTCGACGTGCAGATCCAGGAATAGGTCGTGCAGCCGGGAGGTGATGGTCCCCTCGTGGTCCATGAGCACGGCCCACTGCTCGGGGTGGCGATCTGCGGAGATGTACCGGTGCTTCAAGAGCGCGTGCAGGCACAGCCGCTGCTGCGGGAACAGGGTCGAGGTGTCACCCTCGAACATTGCCAGCGACAGTCGCTCTTCCTCGTCCTCTGAGTTCGAGGCGAACACATCGTCATCGAGCTCTGCGTAGCGGTCGTCGGGCTCGACGTCATGATCGAATGACTGGTCTGTCATGAGGCAGGCTCCTGCTGTTGTGTGTCGCCTTGCAGTGATGTGGCGGGCATCAGGAACGAACGTGTGCTGCCGTCCGGGCGCACGGCATCGACCTGCTCGGGCTGGGAAGCATCGACCGCGGCATCGAGGCGAGCGAGCAGGTGCATCAGGCCGAGAACCTCGACGGGCCGGCGCAGCTCGTCGGGCTGGACGTTGAACAGTGCAGCCGCTGATTCGATGACACCGCTGTTTGCGAGAGCCTCGTCAACCAGCCGAGTCAGCTCCTCCAGCGAGGGACCGCCCTGCTTGCGGATGTACTCCAAGGACAATGCTTCGGGCTCGTCGTCGGAGGTATCGGCCAGCTTCTCGGGTGGTCGCTCGCTGTCAGGGTCGAAGACGCGCAGTTTGAGAGCGTCGATCTCCAGATGGGCTGGGATCAGCTCGACCTCGACGTGGTCACGCGGGCGCGCAGTCTGCATCCAGGTGCGCATCGAGGCGTCGATGCCCTTGAGCACCTCGTCCAGCTCGCGGTTGCGGACGTGGTCGTAGTTGAGGATGTGCTCGGTCAGCGTGGTGGTCAGCCGGCTCTGTTGGCCATTCACGTCCTCGATGCCCCGACGTATCACGGCTACGGTCCCGCGCAGTTGCTTGGTCTCGTCGGGCAGCATCATGCCGGCGATCGGGTGGGCGAGGATGGTCCCCAGGTCGGTGCGCAGGCTGCCGAGCCAGTCAGGATTGCGCAGCAGCTCCAGGGCTCCTTGGAAGGCTCGGCCCTCTGGCGTAGCGGTCAGCAACTGGCTCGACTGCTCCAGGTAGTCGTCGAGCACCTCGCCGATGGGACTGTCGTCCTGGCGGAAGCGCGAGGCGATGCTGCGGTGCATCTCGCGCATCGCCTCCTCGACGCGCCGGAAGTCCGACGGCAAGCCATCGAGCTCGCGCAGCACGTTGGCGAACTGCTCGATCAGCTCGGACTCGCTCGCGACCGCGAGTTCTCCTCCAGCCCTGAGCCGGTCGTGCTCCGCAGAGAGCCTGGCGATCTCCTCGGATAGCCGGCGCAGACGCTCCTCGCGGTCCGGGTGAGCTGCCAACGCGGCCTCGCTGACGACCCGGCGCATCGTCTCGATCCGGGAGAGCGAGAGGTTAAGTTGGGTCCGGGTAGCCCGGGTCACGTAGTCCATCGCCTGTTCGGCATCGCCGGTGGGACGGTACGTCTCCTGGCCCTGGCCGGGGTCGCGGTACAGCCATCGCTCGCGCACCCATTGCATGGCAAGCGCCTTTCCGGAACTGGACGGCACTTGGTGGCCTGATGCGCGCAGCTCGTCTAGCAAGGCGTCCACCCTCGTGTGGAAACGCTCAACGGGCATGGGCTCTGCATTGTCCGGAAACAGCGCTGCGAAGATCGGAAGCACGATGACCGCGCTCTTGCGGTCAAGGAGCTTGAGCGTAGGAGTGCCCAGAGCAGCCTCGATCCGAGCGAAGTCGCCCTCTATGCCGGTCGCCACGGTCAGTCGCCGAGAAACTGGACCGCGTGGCTCCGACTTGGAGCGAAACTAAGCCCGCTCACGACGGTGCAGTCGGTCGGAGTCACGAACACGCCTCTAATGATGGCTACCAGAGCTCCAGTAGGCAGGCGCTGAGGGGGGGGTACCGAGTCCACCCCACGGCGAAGCGCACTGCGACCCCCACTTCCTGCGGGACCGAAGGGAAGGCGTGGGCGTAGCGAGCTGCTCACGCTCTGGCCCTCGTGAACCCGGATGCGCATTGCGACTTCGCTGGGAGAACCAGGGACCACGCCGGTCGATCGATTGACCTTGACCAAAAAGCTCGTGCAAGGCGACGTATCGTGCCGCGGCCGTTGCGTGGACCAGCCAAGAAGGGGGGCGCAACAGTCGTTCCAGGTCATGGTCACCGCTCCGAGGAATCCTCGCCTGGGTCATCGTCCGGCGGCGACGCATTGCGCTCGGCTCCCCGGGTTGCCTGGTAGGCGAGCCCGTCCATTGCCCGAAAGAGGCCGGGAAGGTCGCGAACTAGGGCCCGGGGGTCCTCGGCAATGCCGAACCGGGTCAGCCATCTGCGGGTCTCAGCGCGGACCTCCTCAGCTTCTGGCGAAAGGTCGAGCTGACCCGAGATCTCCTCAATAAAGTCGAGGACGTCTTCGTTCCGGGCTTGGTTCTCGTGGGTCCTCTTGAAGTCCCTCTTGGCCCGGTTAATCCGACTGGAGATCCGATCGACTGTCTCAGCCCGTTCGGCGACTCGCTGCTTGGCGGCGATCTTCGAGAGCAGCAGTCCAAAGTTGCGCGCCGCCGCCTCGATGTCATCGACGGACACTCGTGAGCCTCGAGCGTTGCCGGCAAGAACGTCAACGGTCGCTCGCGCAAAGGCGACCTTATCGAGGTGAAAGCTGGCGATGCCGGAGCGCTCGGCGATGGCTCGCTCGAGACACTTGAGCAGTCCAACTGACACTTCGGGGCGGGAGGAAGAAGCGTGGTCACTTGTAAGGACATCCTCGGCGCTGAGCCCGTAGTCGCTGACCTTGGCGGCGGGCACGAACTCCAGGCAGTAGCGCTCCGCAGCGGCCAGAGCAATGTTGAATGGAATTAGGTCCTCGATGCCAACCACGCCGCCGGGGCTCTCCGTGGTCAACCCATCGAGCAGGCCCTGGCCCAGCTGGAGGACGAGTTCGGGGTCAAGGAGCTTGTCGCCGTATGCTCCCCCGGCGGCGAGATCCAGGCGCGCTTCATCCCCGTCCTTGTCGTTATCGAGGAGAACCACGACGGGCGGCTTGTCAACATCTCGACCTCGAGCCAAGTACACGAGGTAGGGAATGTGTCGCGTCCCTCCGGCGGGAACAATGGTCACGCGGTTCAGGTCCAGCCTGTCTCGATTGGCCACACCTCGCGTCTTGAGCCAACGGGACACTCCTGCGATCAGGACCTGATCTGAGGGCCCTTCGACCATGATGTTGCAGTTGCCGATGAACGTCGTTTCGGCGACGAAACTCCCGAAAGCGGAGCGAAGCGGCTCATAGTGGTTGGCTGCCACTGACTTGACGACCCGTGTGCCCTCGTCATATTCGCCCTTTTCTAGAACCCGGATGCGGTCGGCCTCGTTCTTGTCGATAAGGAAGGGGGAGTGGGTGACGTAGACAACCTGAACCGGACGTCGGGACGGGTCCTGCGGCGCGGCGAAGTCATCAAAGATTGCCAGAAGGTCCTGTTGGCCCGAGGCCGAGAGGAAGCGATCTGGTTCGTCCATGAGGAGGATCTCGGGCCGCCCGTCGCTTCTTGGTTGGTGCGCCAGGTATTGGACGAAGTAGCTGAGGAAGTACTTGAGACCATCGCTCCTCTCGTCGAAGCCGTAGCTGCGGCCAGTCCGATCACGGATCATGAAGACGAGGTCGAACTCGTAGAGGGAGACGAACAACTCGAACTGCGAGTCCTGCGACCACCAGTGTGGGAAGTTGAGCGCCTTGGCGAGTTCTCCGTTGATGGTGTCGACGATGCTGTTGGCGTATCCGTTCTTCGAGCGCACCGCATCTTGCAGTTCAACGAAAAGTGCCCGGCTGAGTCCAGCGACCTTCGTCAGGAGATCGTGGGCAAGCTTGTAGGTCTTCAGTTCGTCGTCAGTGGCGTCCCTTGTGTCCCTGAACAGGGATGAGATCTCCTTCGCTTTGGCCTGCACCTGACTGTCGCTGGCGAACCAGTCGCGGTTTGCCTTGACTCCGTCAAGGATCGCGCGGAGAGCATCACGGCCGATACCCGCCTTCTTGGCCCCGCTGGCGAGGAAGTCGATGGGAACACTGTCCGGTAGGGGCACGTCCGCATCGATCTCGAACGGGGCAGGGATGTTCAACTTGTCGAGGGCCGAGGGTGTTTTGATGTGAAGACCTTCGGACCACTTTCCCTCCTTTCGCACGTACATGCGGTGCTGAGGGGTCGTGTTCATGCGGAAGATGGCTACTTGGTCAGCGCCCGCGATCGATTTGTGCTCCGTCGCGCCCTGGATCACCTTGACGTCCTCGTCGTTTACGTCGGTGAACAGCGCGCCAAACTCCGGCTTCGTGATGGTCGGATCGACGCCGAAGAACCTGGAGTATCGACAGAAGTCACTCCGCTCGTACCCCGCGCCGGTGAGTGCAGCCGAGATGGCCCGGAGGATTTGGGTCTTCCCGGACTCGTTGCCGCCGACGACGGTGGTGATGCCCGGCCTCAGCTTGATCCGAACAAACGGGTAGTTCCCGCGTGGGGTTGGGTCCCAGGGGTCGGGCTCGTAGCGGCCATCAGAGGAGCGGATGAAGTCATAGTTGAGGGAGCGATAGAACCTGACGTAGATCGACTGCAGTTGCATGACGGGCCTTTCCTCGTGAGCCTCCAGTTATCTATAGCAGGGCCTACCGACAAGAGCACCGGCTCGGGAGTCACGCCCGCTTGTGCAGGGCGAGGGCGAGATCCAGTTGTTGACGCCCGTCGAGGGATGCGGCGAACTGACGGTAGTGGGCGCGGTCGTTGGCGGTCGGTCGCTTCCCTCGCCAGACGGGTGAGAGGTCGAGGTGGGCGTGGGCGACGTGGACCCACTGCAAGGTGAGGGCGAGGTCGTGGTCGCCGTAGCGGGCGTCGGGGCGGTTGCGGCGGGCCCATTCGTTGAACCATCGGGTCATGCCGAGCCGGTGGTGGATCTTGGCTTCGGTGGCTCGGTAGTCGCGCCGTTCGGTCTCTTTCCCGGCCCGCCAGATCCGGCTCTTCCACTCATCCGCGCTGACCAGCATGGTGGCTGAGCAGGCGCGGGCGCAGCGCACACCCATGGGGCCGGGCATGTTCAGCGCTTCGGCGGCCGCGGCCCAGGTCGTCACGTCCGGGTGGAGCCGCGCCAGGGACAGGGACGCGAACAACCGCACGGTGTCCTCGCTCGAGGTGGAGGCGCCGTCGAGGTGCTCGAGGTACTGGGCGTTTGGGATGACCTGCGGGATGAGGGTGAGGTTGATTGGCATACGCCCTCCAAGATGGTTGTCGAGGTGGTGGGACAGGCGCCGGTGCGGGGCGCGGGCGGCCATGACCAGGCGGGTCAGGGTGGGGGTCATGACGGTGCGGTCGGCGAGCCACCCGAGCGGGCCGTCGTTGGTGGTCGGGGTGAGCTCGGTCCACGTCGTCAGCCGGGTAGCAGCCTCGTCTACGTCGGCGGCGGTGAGGATGCCGTCGGCCGTCGCCAACGCCCCAGCGCGAAGTGCGGGGGGCTCGGGTGGGCGTAGGCCCCAGCGCGGTCCGCGATCGCGGCTTCGGGCTTCGGTTTCACCCTTGAGGTCGGTCACCCAGGGTGCCAGCTGTGCCGCGCCGGGCTGACCGGCGAGGTGAAGCAGGAGCGTGGCGAGGTGGCGCAGGTCTGAGAGGTAGGTCCTCGGCTTGGCAGCCTGTCCGAGCACGGTCACCTGTTGTCCTCCGAGGGCGCTGTTCACGCGGGCCTGCACGGCGATGACATCGTCGGTGGCCGAGGTGGCTTCGATGGTGGTGAGGTCGTGCTGGCACTGCCGGGTGGGGCCGGCGCCGAGCGGGTTTCCGCACACGGTGGCGGCGCCGACGCGGCGCAGGTGGGAGTGGCGCTGGTCCCGGAACGGTCGCCGACAGGACGGGCACCGGGCAACGAGCAGTGACCTGTGTTGTGTGCAGGTGGTGACGGTGAGGAGCCGCCACGCAGACTGCCAAGCACCGTCCGCGGCGAGGCATGCCGGGCAGATCTGGGTGCCGTGGGCGGGTGCCCAGCCGCGGGCGGCGACCTGCCGGTAGGAGTGCCGGTCGGCCGAGTCGAGTCCGGTGAGGTCGAGGGCGGTTCCGTCGAAGGCGGCGAGGGTGGCGGCATACACGTCCCGTTCATCGACGCGGGCGAGAGCCGCGAGACGGGTGATCGTCTCCGGTGACGGCGCGAGGGTGAGGTACCGGGTACCAGCGCGTCCACGACCTGTCGCAGTGAGGAGCTGGGCGGTGGTGAGGCCGTTGGCGTCGGCGAGGTGCTCGAGCCAGGACTCGATCGACTCCCCAGGGCGCGGCGCAACGGGCACCGGAAGGGCTGCGGTCATGGCGCGTCTGGGGGTGGTGTGCGCGACCCCCAGGCCCTGTCGTCCGGCAGGAGATCCTGGGGGTCACGTCCCGGTCCCTCGCGAGGGTAGGCGTCATGGGTCAGGCTACCCGAGCGCTGGCCGGTGAATTTGGCCGATGGCGTGCGAGCGGGGGCGTGGAGCCACCTCTCGAGAGCGCTGGCAGCGTCATCGATGGTGGCGGGGTTGCTGTCCCGGATTGCTTGGGTGGCGGCGTCGCCGATGTCGAGCGCCCAGACGAAGTCGTCAGACTCCAGCTTGCCCACGGGGTCAGCGCAGCCCGCCTGACGAACGGCGGCGCGAGCTGCAGCGTTGACGCCCTCGAAGAGTGGGTCCCAGATCGAACGCAGCGTCGCCGGGCAGCCGTGAGCGTCCACGAGGCGGGCCAGCAACGCGGCCGCGTCTGCGGGTTCCTGGACGACGGTGGCGCCCAGGACCTGACGTTCGGGAAGACCCATCACCAGCAAGACGAGAGCGTGGTCGCCGTCGGCGAGCCAGACATGGTTGGGGTAGAGCTGCCAGGCGCTCATGCCGACCTCCGTTCTCGCGGCGCACGGGCACGAGCAACGTCGGGCCGGCCGTTGCGGTAGCCCTCGCCGGCGGCGATGCCGGTGTAGCCGGAGAGCTCGGCGAGGTCGGCGCACTCTGCGGCGATCGGGCAGGCGGAGCAGACTGAGGCTGGCTCGGCCAGGGCGGCGAGGCGAGCCGCGGGGATGAGAGCGGCGGCATACATGTCTTCCCACCGACCCCACGCGATCGTGAGGTCTTTGCAGGAGCCGTCGGCCAGGGACCAGGCGGCGTCGCGGGCGAGAACCTCGCGACTGATCCCGCGCATCACCGCTCCCGTGCCGCAAAAGGTGGAGACGGTGGGGTGGACCAGCTTGCGCGCAGGTCCTCGATCGCGGTCGAGTCGAGACTGATCGGCGTGAACGCGAGATCAGGGATCCCAGCGGTCAGGGCAGCGGCGGTGGCGGTCGTGCAGACACCCACCACGGCCCCGTGGCGGGTGATGACCCAGGTCTGCTCCGGGAACGCCGGGGTGTGGCCGTGGTGGCGGTGAGCCAGTCCTCGACCAGGAGTCGGAGCTCTTCGTAGTGGTGCGGGTAGTGGAGGTGGTCCCGCTCGAGCGGGGTGTCGTCGATCGTGGTGAGCATCGCCGTGGTGCGCTGGTGCAGGTCTTCCAGGGCGGGATGGTTGATCGGTGTCATCCGTATCTCCTTGTGATGGCGGCCCAGGTGGCCTGGGTGGTGGGGATGGTGATGACGTCGGCGTCAGCGAGGAACTGCTGCCCGGTCTCGGCGAGGACCAGGCGGGTCTCGGGGTCGATGGCGGTGTCGAAGGCGCGCACGTGTCGGTCGGCGATGAAGGGGCGTGGGCCAGTGAACGCGGGCCCGTGAGTCAGCCGTGTCGACATCCACGCCAACTCGCGCCTTGGGGTGATCGTCGATGGCGGGGAGCCGGTCCTTGGCCAGGGGGCAGCCGCGGGGGGTGGGTGATGGGTCGCAGGGTGTCGCAGCGCTCCTTGTAGTCCACCAGCCCGGCGTCGACGAGGCCGGTGACAGCGTCAGTGAGCCGGGCGGCGTCGAGGTCGTGGATGCCGCGGCCGACGCGGGGTGAGGCACGAGCGCTCCTCTCAGCCCCGAGGCGGACTCTGTCGAGGTCGTAATGCTTTACTACTCTCGTGATCCCCCAGTCTTCCATTCATCCGTCCCGGAGTCAGGTGCTTGGGTCCGCGATCGCCCAAGCCCGTCGGGAGTTCGGCATCACACAGAGGCAACTCGCAGCGGCCTCGGGGGTGGGACTAGAGACACTGCGAAAGCTCGAGCAGGGGCACGTCGAACAGCCTGGAGTGTTTCGGATCGCCGCCATCGCGGACGCCCTGGAGACGACCGTGGACGCGCTGCTGCCGGCTCGGCCGAATCGGGTGTCTTCCGTCGGGTATGAAGGCTGCGAGATCGCAACGTTCGTCGACGCGATCCAAGCGGCCGGCATTGACCTGGTCGCCGACGTCCGCCTCACACCGTTGAGCCGGAAGCAGGGGTTCAGCAAGACGCGCCTGGGCGCGGCTCTCGGAGACATCGGGGTGCGATACGAACATCTGCGGTCTTTGGGCAATGCCAAGGAGAACCGGCCACTGTTTGCCGGCGCAGAGTTGGAGGTCGGGCGGGCACGCTATCGGGCTGGCCTTCGGACCCCCGAGGCGCGACGCGCGCTTGGTGAGCTCGCCTCTTGGAGGCAGGAGCATCATGTCGCCCTGCTCTGCTTCGAGCGGGACGAGGAGCGGTGCCATCGCTCAGTCGTGCTCGAGGAGCTCGCTCAGTTGGGGTAGTACACACCGAGCACATGGAACACGTGGCGGCGTTTGGCTTGGTTGCCCACAAAGAAGGCAGGTGCCCGGGGCGGCTTGAACATCATGTCGAAGAACTTCTCCTTGAGCGCGGCACGTACGGCGGCCGCGGGGCTGTCGCCGAGGCGGCGTTGGAGCGCGACGAACTCCCAGTCGATGATGCTCTGATCGTGGCCCTTGCATTGAGCGTCGTAGCACTTCCATCGGTAGTGACCCTCAAGTCGCGGGGCCTGCAGTGGGCTCTTGTCGGAGTCGTCGAACAAGTCCATCTGGTTGACGTAGGCGTCGATCTTGGCCTGTTCTTCTGGTGTCCAGCCGGCGTGGTCGGTGATCCGCAGATCGAGCACTTCCCGTACAGGGACGAGCCCTAGCGATGGCGCCACCGCTGCCCGCTGGTTCTGCCGGTTCAGTTCGCACATGGTGTCCGAAGCCGTTGGGTCGAGAAGTGCTCGACGACGCTTCCAGGGATCGAGGTGGTCGATAACCACCATGGTGGACATGTCCGGTTGCCATGACTCGACGCGGGAGTCGCCGGTGGCGGGCACGGCCCTGACTCGGATGATGTCGTACTTCTTGAACTTCTGGTCCTGCTCAAGGAATCGGAAGTTGATGGGGTACAGGCGGATCCACCGCGCTTCTGTGCGGCCGCGGGACAGCCCCAGTCCGGCCACGCATACCGTCTCGCCCGCTTTCGCTGAAGGGTTGGGCGCAGCTTTGACGGTGATGAGGACCTCCAGTTCGTCCGGGCGGGAGGGCTTTGGAACATCCCGATCTGGCCCGCCGAACAGGGCACCTTGGCTAGGCACGTCAGCCCTTCTCCCGATCGAGTCTGGCGAGCATGTAGTCCGCGACGGTGGCGGCTTCACGCACGACGAGCATTGCCAGATCCTCGGACACACCAGTGGGCAGGGTCCGGCCGTGGCCGGTTCCCTGGAGGTTCCGGAGCTTGTTGACCTGGTCGGCGATGTTCCAGGTTGACTGATGGATCGCGCGAATGGCATCGACGCCCGGCAGGTTGGGGTCGACCTGCTGGGGCAGCACCCCGAGCCGCTCCCTAGCGAGGTGCCATAACTGGTCGTAGGACATCTTGTTGCCCACCGGCATGCCGAGCTCTTCGAGGACGAACTTGGATACGGACTCGAGGAGCTCCTTGGCGGTTCCAATGAGAAGGGCGGGATCGGCAGTGGAGCGGCGCAGACGCTCGAGCTGCTCGTCCAGGGCGGGGCGACCGCCGGTGTCCAGGTCAACATTGCCGAATGGTTGAAGATGTCCGTCGTCGGTGAGGTACCAACCGGCGGAGCGCAGGGCCCGGTTGAGACGGTCAACATCTTCCCCGGCAGCGTCGCTGCCGATAAGGCCCGCTACACGGAGGGCAGATAGCAGCTCATCAACGAGGTGTCGGGCACGTGCTGGCTCTCGCTGCGCGATCCGCAGGGCCTGGAGGACTCTCTGCTCCTTGTTCTTGCCCTGAATACTGGGCGTGTAGACGTAGTCGTCCCCGTAGCCGGAACCCGTCAAGACGGTCGTGATTGTAGTGTGGCTGGGGCCAGCACCTCCGTGGAAGAACATGGCGAGGGCCGCGCTGATGTCGCTGTTGAGCGGGATCGTGGCTCGTGGGCTCATCTGGACTCCTGTGTAGTGTGCGGCGATGTCGCGATCGCGCCGGCCAAGGTTGTGGCCTGCTCCTCGGTGAGGAGCCGGGCGAACTTCCGATAGGACCGAGGGTTGGCCGCGACCGCGACCGTCGCGGGGTGACCGTGCGCGACCTCCAGCCACAGCCAGCGCAGGGCGTAAGCGCGGCTCCCGGGGCGGGTACCTCGGCAGTTGTGACGAGACCATCGACGGAACCAGCGTTTGGTTCGTGCGAGGTGTTGGACGCGGTCCTCCATCGCCCGGTAGTCAATCTCGAGCCGGCGAGCAGCCCGGGCGAGGGCGGCTGCGACGTCGGCGGGCGACGCGGTCATCGACGCTGAGCAGGCGCGGGCGGTGCGTTCGCCGAGTTCGGGTGGCAGCCGGAGTTCTCGCGCGGCGTCGGCCCACGAGTGGACGTGCGGGTGGGTTTTGGCCAGGCAGAGGGATGCGAACAGGCCGATAGTCGCGGGGCGGGAGTCGAAGAGCCCGCCGAGGTGGTCCCGGACGAGGTGCTGGGGAAGGACTTGCGGGATCTGTCGGGTCGAGGCGGTGAGCGGTGGTTGCTGGTCGAGGAGATGGGACAGGCGACGGCGCGGTGCGTGGGCGGCCATCACGAGCCGCGTCAGGGTCGGTGTCATGCGGGTGTGGTCGGCCAGCCATCCAAGCCGGCCTTCGGGGACGTCGTGGAGGTGCTCGAGCCAGGACCCGAACCGGGTTGCCGCGGTGTCGAGGTCCTCCGAGGCGAGGATGTGGTCGGCTGCCGTGAGCGGGCGTGAGCGGAGGACGGAGTCTTGGGGTGGGCGGATGCTCCAGCGCCGAACCCGAGGTGTGCCGGCATCGGCGACGTCGCGTGCCCAGGAGGGGAGGTTGACGGGCGTTCGGGACGCTGCGGCGAGGTGCAGAAGGAGTGCGGTCAGGGATCGGAGGGTGGTGGTGAACTCGGGCGCGGCGAGTTGGCCAGCGAAGGTGGCGACTGCCCCGGCGGCGTCGGCGGTGTCTTGCCGGGCTTGGCGTTGGAGGCAGGCATCGTCGGCCGGCTCGGCGGCGAGCGTGGTGAGGTCGACGCGGCATTGCTTGCGTGGGCCTTGGCCGAGAGGGTTGCCGCACAACGTCTGGGAACCAACGATGCGCAAGGGTGAGTGTCGCTGGTCGCGGAAGGGGCGCTGGCAGCCGGGGCACGTGGCGAGCAGGTAGGTGCCGTGGGTGCGGCATACGGTCGTGGTGGGCAGACGCCAGGTGGTGCGCCAGACGCCGTCGTCGGCGAGGCATGCCGGGCAGATCTGGGTGCCGTGGCCGGGGATCCAGCCGCGGGCGGAGATGGTGCGGAAGCTGGTCTGGCGGGCGGGGTCGAGCCCGCGCAGGTCGAGGCTCGTTCCGTCAAATGCCGCCAGGGTCGCGTTCTGCAGGGCGGCGGTGTCTGCTCCGGTGAGGCGGGCGATCCGCTCAAGGGTCACCGGTGTGGGGGCGAGCATGAGGTACGCAGTGGTGGTGTCGTGCCCGGCCCGCACCAGCTCCATCAGGCGAGCCGTCGTGAGGTAGTTGGCGTCAGCAACGCGTTCGAGGTAGGCATCGAGGGCCTCGCCGGGAGCGAGGTCGACGAGGGTCGGCAGGTAGGTGTCGGCGTTGTCAGCCAGCATCTCGACTCTCCTCGGTTGCATCAGCTGGCGAGGCGGATTCGTCGGCCGTGACCAGGTCGCTGCTGCTGGCGAGCCGGTCCTGCCACCAGGCGCGCAGGTGGAGTTTCGTTTCGGGGTCGAGGGCGGTATCGAAGTCCATGATGTCGGCGGTTGCTCGGCTTGGGTGGGGCCCGCCGGCAGGCCGGCCCACGGTGGCGTCGAGCCACACCCAGGCAGCCGCGACCTCGCGATCGATGCGTTCGCCGCCGCCTCGCGGGATATCTCGGAGGGCGCTGGACGGGAGACGTTGGATTCCGCGCAGTTCTGCACGGGCTTGAGCCCGGTCAAGCAGGCCTGCGGAGTGCAGTCGGTCGGCATGCACGGCGAGTCGGCGGAGCGCATGTGTGTTGTCGAGCAGCCGTGTTGCGACGCGTTGGGCGCGGGAAGAGGAGTCGGCTGCGTGGACGGAGGCGGCTGCGGCGATCGTCATTGGGGTGCCGTGGGCTTGGCTGGCTAGGGCGGTCAGGGCGAGGGCTTCGGCGGTTCGGTGGGTGCGGTGGTGTTCAGGAAGGATGATCGGGTCATCGGTCAAGCGCAGGATGCTGGGGACGTGGCGTGCCTGAATGCCGAGGTTCTCCAGTAGGTCGAGTAGACCGTCTCGAGCGTCGAGTGGGTTGCGCCAGTCCGGCATCTCTTGGGCATCGGGATCCCACGGGTCGGCCATGATGGCGATGTCATCGAGCATCGCTTCTGCGGTGGCTCGATCGGCCGATGCATCCCAGGTCAGGGTGAGCAGGGTGGCGGTAATCGAGGGCGGACGAGCGATCGTGTACCGGCCGGTGATGACGTTCCGGTCGACCCAGCGCACCGCACGAGTTCTCCATAGCTGCGTTTCCCCGTCGAACCGCGGGGGCCAGTTCCGCCAGAGGGCGAGTTCGACCTCGGCCATGAGCGACTCCAGGCGCCGGAGCCGATCGCGAGCTGACTGGCTGGACGTGGTCGCAGCCAGGGTGGCCATCACCTCTCGGTGGACATGGCGGATTCGGGCAGGGGCTGGTGGTGGGGTGGGGTCGAGACGATCGATGAAGAGTTCTTCGCAGTTGGTGCAGAGCACAACGAGGTTGAGCCGGGCTGCGACGGTGTCAATGCACCCGCGGGGACACGTGGCGGGTTGGCCGGCATACCGGCGCCCGGTCCGGGCACGTCCGAGCGCCATCCCCGGGTAGGCACCCTGGAGCGTGGCAGCCCGCAGGCGTTCCACGGTGACCCCGGTGATCGAAGCGAGCCGCGCCAGCAAATGATGGCCTGGGTTCTCCCAGACTCGGGCGGTGCGCCGGTGGCCCGTCAGGACGGGAAAGTCGAGGTAGTTGGCGTCGGCGACCCGTTGCAGGAAGGCGGCGATGTCCTCCCCAGGCTGGATGTCGACAGCGACGGGGAGCTGGCTGGCGTCGTTCATCCGGTGACCTGCCCGTGCTGGGTGACGTTGACCGTGGGGTGGAGCTGGGTCGGCTTCGCGGCGGCTTTGTCCGCCTTCTTGGCGAGTTCGTCGACGGTGAGTTTGGACGCGGGAACGGCCAGCACATGTTTCTCGGTGACCGCCCAGGCGCCGTCCTCGATGGCCTCGACGGTGGCTCGGCGCAGGAGGTTGACGATGGCCTGCATTCGTCCGTGGGTGCGTTCCAGGATCAACCCGGGCAGGTCGTTGTGCAGCATGCCCGGCTCGGCGGCGGGGAGGAACGGGGTAATGACTTCGCCGGACTCCTTGAGGAACCGTTGCCACGCCAGCACCTGGTCGCGGGTGTCGGAGCCGTAGGGCGAGACGGTGATCTCGTAGGCGCGGCCGGTGATCTGGGGGTCGCTCATCACCTGGTGGTCGTGCAGGTTCGCGCCACTGAAGATGACCGTGATGCCGTACTCACCCAGGGCGGTCACGATCGCTTTGAGGTGGTCCAGGGCGTACCGGCCGAGGCGTTCGGTCAGGATCAGCTGGTGCAGGTCGTCGATAGCCAGCAGCCGCACCCCGTGCTTGAGGACCAGGTCGAGAGTGGAGGCCTTCTTCGCGGTGCTCTTGTCCATGTCGAAGGCCTCGACGACGAGCTCGTTGAACCGGGTGACGGTGGTCGCGGCTTCGAGGGACAAGAACAGCACCGGAGCGTGGGTGGGGTGGATTTCCTGGTCGCGGCCCCCGAACCGGCGGGTCGTGGTTCGCCGCGCCATACGTTCGGGGTCACCGTCAGGCCCGACGTGGTGGCGGTGCACGGCATACGACAGCTGGTAGAGGACCGTGGACTTGCCCAGGACGTTGAAGCCGGTCAGGAGTGCGACCTCCCGGGTCCCGGTCAGCATCTCGGCGTTGTCTTCAATCAGGTCATTGAGGACCTGCCGGATCCGACGATCCCGCTCGGAGTCGAAGTAGTGGCCGTTGAGGTAGCGGCGTACCTCACGGGCATACTCACGACGCTTGGCCTCCGACATTGCCCCGGCCTCAGCCCGAGTCAACGTCGGCGGCGGTGTCAAAGGAGGTGCGTAGGCCTGCGCGTGCAGGCGTGACGCCTTCACGGCTCCCCCTCCTGCGACTCCAGCGTCGGCCACGCCGTCTGTGTCGGGTCAAATGCTGGCGGACTGCTCGACCTGCTCGCACCGGCGCGGGTTCCCTTTGAAGAGGCACCGCGGCTGGTCCGTCGGGTGCCGCGGGCGCCAGCTTCGGCGGCTTCGGCGTGGTCGAACTGGGATCGTGATTCGCGCAGGTGGGCCGCCGCGACCTTGTTGGGTTTCCAGTCGACCATGTCCGGGTTGGCCCGGAGGCGGTCGATTGAGGCGATGTCGTTGACGGCCTCAAGGATTTCCCGCTGAACGCTGTCCTTGTTGATGGTGGTGTTCGTGCCGCCTCGACGTTTCACGGCCTGGGTGGCAGCCTTGAGGACCAGGTCGGTCATCGGCGCCTGCAGCTGGAATGCTCGCCGCCAAGGGACCTCGACCACGGCGCCGGTGTCAGGTCGACGGAACCACAACCGCGAGAGGTCCCGCGGATCCATGAAGAAGGGCGCGGCACGGTCCTGGTCGCGGAAGAACCCCTTGGGGACAGAGCGGAAGTCGTCCAGTTCCGCGCAGTCGAACGTCAGGTCTTTGTACTCGACGCCGTCGTGGCGGATCGTCAGCCACAGCTGTGGCAGCAGGTCATAGAGCAGGTCCGGGCGCTGGAGGACGTGCAGCCGGCCCACAGCGGCCAGGAGCGCGTCGAAGACCTCCAGCGGAGTCATCCCCACCGCCGGTGAGCGGTCTTCCATGGTGCGGTCGACGACCGTGAGACCGCCGTGGCGGGTGCGGTGGTAGTCGGTGCAGATGAACTCCCGCAGCCGTAACTCAAGCTCGCGCGGAGTGAGGCCGGGCCCGTCGCCCTTGAAGACGGCGCGGCCCTTCTTGTCGACGACGATCTTGCCGGCGTCGCTGCCCCGTTGGGACACGTTGCGGCCCTTGTGGCCGGACAACTGCAGCAAGCAGCGCTGCAGGGTCTCGTGCCAGCGCTCCACAAACGCGTTGTCGGTGGGCTTCTTCCCCCGGGAGAGCAGCAGGTGGATTCCCAGGAGGGTGCACACCTCGCGGAAGTAGCGGCCCGTGAAGATGCTGCCCTTGTCGGCGCGGATCGCATCCGGGAGCAGGCCGGGGATCGGATGCTCGCCCAGGAGGGGCCGGGCGGAGAGGCGCTCGGCCTCGGCGACGGCGTCCTCGATCGAGCCGATGGTCTCTGGCACACCGGCCCAACGCCAGTCGTGGACCTGGCCGGGTTCGACGACCTGGCTGAACGGGCGCAGCACGTCATAGAGGATCAAGCCGGCCTCGATCGCGTTCGCGCTGCGGGGCACGACCCGTAGAGCCAGGACGACACGCGTACACACGTCCAGTGCGGTGATGATCTCGACCGAGATGGGTTTGCCAGTCCACGGGTCGACGCAGAACGTGTCGCTGCGGGTCACATCGATCGCGACGACTTGGCCCGGTCGAAGGGCGGGGTAGGCCGTCAGGGCCAGGACACCTCGCAACTTCTTCGTCGTATGGGAGCGAGTTGTGCGCCCGGCGGCTTGAGCAGCCTGCGTCAGGTAGGTCCGCAGGGTCGACTCCGGAGGGTCGAGTGAGTCCAAACCCTCGGCTTTGAGCGCCAACAGCGTGCGTCGGAGAAGTTCGTCGATCGAGCGAACCGCTTGGGTTCCATCGATGCGGGCGGCGATGTCGTCGGCGATGCGTCGCACCTCAGGATCGAGACCTCCGAAGGCGGAATGCCGGCGAACGCGACGCTTGTCCACCAAGGCCAGGAGCCCACCGTTGATCGGTCGGTCGAAGTCGGCCAGCCAGTTCATCAGCTGACGCTGCGAGACCGCGCCAACCCTCGCCCGAGGTGTGGCTTTGCCCGCCTCCAAGTTGCGTTGACGACGTCGATCGAGCAGCGCCTCCCGGGCAAGGATCGTGGCCATCGCCTCGCACTTCTTGCTGTCCGAGACCTTTCGGGCCGGGTTGAACAGCGAGTATGGCTCCCCAGGTCGCGCGAGAGCCGGGTGCCCGAGAGCGAAGCCCGTGCGCATGGTCAGAACGACCTCCAGCTTGTCCAGCGACTCTTGGAGAGCGTCATCGCTCAGCCCGGACAAGACGGCCATCAACGACTCAGCCACCGCGTCCACCCGCCCGTCGACAATGGCGCGTGCCGGCTGGACGTCGGTCCACGACACCTCGTGGACACCGCCGGTGACATCGCGGACCGTGTACCCAAACGGGCCGACCGCGACCACGATTCGAGGTCCCTCCGGGAAGAGGATGTTGGCGCCCTCGTACAGCGTCACTCGGGCGTTCATGTCCGCACCTCATCGGTTGCCCACGCCAGGCGCGAGCGCTGATCCCACGGGGCGTTGAGGTCCATCTCGATCTCACCCGACCAGACCAGGTGCCACATGGCTGACGTCAGGAACCCTCGATCGTCATCGGCCTCGATGACATCGCCAACACAGCCGCCACCATCGGCCAGGACACCCTGCAGAATCGCCTTGGCAGGCGTGAGCCACTCCGGCGCTCTGCGCGCCGACGCAATCCAGCGCAGGTTCAACGACGCCACCGGGTCGAGACCACCGAACAGCTCGTAACGCCAGCCGACCTTCGCGCAGGCTGCCCGAGTACGCGTCGACATCACCATGAACGTGTCATCGCGTTCTTCCGGAGCTCGGACGTCCCAGATCGTCACCGAGCCATCCCGGTGCGCGCTCAACACGTCGGGGAAGTGCTTCGTTCCGTCCCCCCAGCGCAACAACACGGGTTGACCGACCAGCCACGTCACATCACGCTGACGGTCCAGCCACGTTGCGAGCTCGTGCTCGAGACCAGACTCGAGAAACAGCCACCCACCCGTCGTCGTCGACATCGCCTGCACCGGGATGTTTCTCGACAGCCGGCCAGACCTCGTCTCCCGCACCGGCTGCAAGCTGCGTGGATCGGGCGGCCCCGCGACCCATGACCACTCGGATCGCGAACCCCCAGCACACCGAAACGACCACGTCGCTTCACCCACTTGGGAACCGACGGGCCGTAGCCCTACACTGGGCATGACGACACCTCCTGTCTCCTCACCCGGATCAGGTACTTGTCTTACGAGGGCGCTCCGCTGGAACGGGGCGCCCTCGACGTTTGTCTAGTGCGTTGAGCGTAGACCTTCCCCTCTCGCGCCGGGTAGCGCAGAAATCACGATCTGACAAGAAGACACGCCGTGAACCCCCCTATGAAACATAGGTGGCGGTTTATGAAAAGTAGGACCCATCTCGACAATCAGAAGCTGCTCGAAGCGGCCATGTTGGAGAAGCGGGCATAGTGGCCTTGGAAGCCCAGGACGAGGTCCTTGGTGGGGCCGTTGCGGTGCTTGACGACGAGGACGTCGGCCTCACCTTCGCGCTCCTTGTCCTTATGCAACAGGATCACGACGTCTGCGTCCTGCTCGATCGATCCACTTTCGCGGAGGTCGGACATCTGGGGGCGCTTGTCGGTGCGCTGTTCGGGGCCACGGTTAAGCTGCGAGATCGCGATGACGGGCACTTCGAGTTCTTTCGCCAGCAACTTCAGGGCCCGGGAGAACTCGGAGACTTCTTGCTGGCGGGACTCGACCTTCTTGCCGGAGCTCATCAGCTGGAGGTAGTCGATCACGACGAGCTTCAAGCCGTGCTGGGTCTTCAGACGCCGGCACTTAGCGCGGATCTCCATCAGCGACATATTCGGGGAGTCGTCGATGAACAGGGGGGCCTTCTCGATGCGAGAGACGACCTTGGCGAGCTTCTGCCAGCCCTGATCGCCGACCGTGCCCTTGCGCAGGTCCTGCAGCGACAGCGAGCCCTCGGCCGAGAGCACACGCATCGAGATTTCGGTGCGGCTCATTTCCAGGGAGAAGAAGGCGGCCGGCATCCCGTGCTTGATCGCCGCCGCGCGGGCAATATCCATGCCGAAGGTCGAGTTGTGAGTGGGCACCATCTCGCGTCCGGCGAGGTAGAGGTGGTCGGCGTTGTCGACCTCGACGCAGCGAACTGGGACGCTCTCCACCGAACGCACCACCGTCACACGACGAGCAGCAGTCACAGGCTGGCGAACCTCCTTGTGCGCCAGAGCCTTTGCGTGGTTGTGGAAGACTTCCTGGTCGGATGCGAAAACCACCGCCGCGTCGATTCGTCGAGCCGCGTGCCCCAGCGATGCCAACAACTCCAGGACGTCGGCGACCAAGGCGGGGGACTCGCAGGAGACAGTCACCGAGCCGTCGGCCCCGGCAACACCTGCCACGTCGAGGATCCCGGCGAGCAGCTCCTGCCGCTGGGCGTGGCCGGAGCGCAAGTAGGCCACGGGAATCGACCCGGCCACGGCGCCCTCAACCTGGTCCACGTCCCCCATCAGGGCCTCAAGACGCATCTGCGTTTCTCGGTCCCTACCAGGCCCGCCCATGGCGAGGACGCCCACGGCATACGGGCTGATCGGCAGGTCGATCACCGGCAGGTCGAGAGGAGCGGCGAGCCCGATGGCGAGCGAACCGGCAGGCGCGGCAGCAAGCTGGGTCGTCGTCAACACGCCGCGCCCCTCAACGGCCCACTGGTGGTTGGCGTCGGCGATCAAGCGGGCGCCGTCGGAGAACTCGACCTCGAAGCACGGGCGGCCCAGCATGACGTCGGTAGCCTGGGTGACGCGGGTGGGGCGGCCGGCGGCGTCGAGGAGCCAGTCGCCGACGGCGACCTCGCCCATCGTCGTCCAGCCGGTGGGAGTGGGGAGCGGGGTGTCGAGGGCGAGCGCCTTGCCGACAGCGGGCCTGGCGGCGACGACGATCATCTGGCCCTTGTGCAGGCCGTGCAGGAGCTCGTCGAGCTCGGTGAAGCCGGTGGGGACGCCGGTCATCTCGTCGGTGCGGCCGCCGGCGATCTCCACCTCGTTCAGGGTGGCTTCGAGGGTGTCGCCGAGGCGGACATAGTCTTCGGTGCCGCGCTTGTCCGCGACGGCATACACCTCCGCCTGGGCGCGGTTGACGATCTCGTCGACATCGCCCTCGCCCTGGCCATAACCCAATTGCACGATGCGGGTGCCGGCCTCAACGAGGCGGCGCAGCAGGGCACGCTCGGCGACGATCTCGGCGTAATAGCCGGCATTGGCGGCGGTGGGGACGGCCTGGATCAGCTCGTGGAGATAGGCCTGGCCGCCCACCCGCTGCAGGGTGCCGCGCTTGGTCATCTCGTCGGCGACGGTGATGGCGTCGACCGGCTCGCCGCGGCCGAACAGGTCAATGATCGCGTCGTGGATCAGCTCGTGCGCGGGGCGATAGAAGTCCGCCGACCGCAGCACCTCGGCAACATCGCCGATGGCGTCCTTGGACAGCATCATCGAGCCGATCACCGACTGCTCGGCGTGCACATCCTGCGGCGGGACCCGGTCGCTGCCGGGCCCATCGGGCGACCCGAACGCCCCCACATCGAGTTGTGCGACGCTCACCCGTGACCACCTCTCCAGACCGCTTCGCCGACCACGGAATCCAGTCAATCAGCGCCCACCGACAACCCTCCGAAGAGGCCGCCCGACGGGGGAATCACGACACCGTAGGCCACCCCGCCGGTCACCACAAAGCCCCCCTGTGTATGCCATGTGGACAGCTTGTGGAACACGCCCAAGAGCGTTGTGCACACCCCGTGGATAACTCTGTGGAGACTCGCGAGTAACACGAAGTACACGTCGCTGACCTGCGGTGATGCCGCGAGCCCCGTGTGGACGAGAGATTTTTCCGAAGTTTCTCATCCACAGGTCACCCGCCCCGCACCCCCCGGAAAGAGCACGATTCGCCGCGTATTGGGCAACGTGAACGACCCAGGACAACCTTGCTTGGACCGGCGCCGCCCACGGGCCAGGATGGAGGTATGCAGATCGTCTCGACGCAGGCCCTCGCCTCCGTCTTCTCGGCCCTCCCCGACAACCCGCGCATCGTTGTCAGCGGCAATGCCGCCACCCCGCCGGTCGCGATCGGCATCATCGACGCAACGCTGGAGCGCTACACCATCCACGCCCTCAACGCCGGCAAAGGGGTCGCCCCCGAGCGCGAGGGCGTGACGGCCGAGACCTGCTTCGTGGGCGGGGGTATGCGGAAGCATCCGGGCCTGTCATACGTCCCGGCGCGCCTGTCGCTGGTCCCGCGCCTCTTCCAAGGCCCACTGCCCCCCGACGCGGTCATCCTGCATTGCGCGCCAGCGCGCGAAGGCCAGCTCAGCCTCGGCATCGAGTGCAACATCCTGCCGTCGGCGATCGAGGCCTGCCGGGCCCGATCCGGGCGCATCATCGCGGTCATCAACGACCAGATGCCCTACACCTATGGCGACGCCCAGATCCCCGTCGACATCGTCGACTACGCCATCGAAGTCAGCGCCCCCCTGCCCGAAGTCCCGCCGGCCACCCCCGACGAGGCCAGCACCCGCATCGGCGAACTCGTCGCCGCCCGAGTCCCCGATGGCGCGACCCTGCAGGCCGGCATCGGCGCCATTCCCGACGCGACGATCGGCCAGCTCGGCGGCCACACGGGCCTGCGGATCTGGACCGAAACCTTCTCCGACGGCGTCCTCGCCCTCGACCGCGGCGGCGCCATGGACCCCAACCAGCCGCTCACGACGAGCTTCATGATCGGCACGCGCGAGCTTTACGACTGGGTCGACGGCAATCACCGCGTCCGCATGATGCGCACCGAGCGCACCAATGATCCGTCGATGATCGCCCTGCAGCGCTATATGACGAGCATCAATACCGCCCTCGAGATCGACCTCTTCGGCCAGGCCAATGCCAGCCGCATCAAAGCCCGGATCTACTCCGGCTTCGGCGGGCAGACCGACTTCATCGTCGGTGCCCTGCACTCCCCGGGCGGCGCCGCCTATATGGCGTTGCGCTCCTGGCATCCGAAGGCCAATGTGTCGACGATCGTGCCGCTCATCGACGAGCCGGTGACCTCCTTCCAGCAGTCCGCCGTCGTCACCGAAAATGGTGTCGCCGAGCTGTGGGGATACAGCCAGCAGGCGCAAGCCCGCCACCTGATCCGCGACGCCGCGCACCCGGATGTGCGCGAGGAGTTGTGGGAGGAAGCGGCCGAACTCGGATTGGCCTGAGCCAGCGGTCGCCCATGACCCCGATTGCGGGCAGGATCAGGTCGTGCCCGCACCGCCCGAGGAGTTCGCCGCCGACCTCGCGGCACGCCTGGGCGAGCACTCGGTGCGCCAGCTCGCCAGCATCTCGGGCTGGGGTCGCACCACCGTCGCCGACATCCGCGCCGGCCGCCAACTGCCCACCCCCGACCAATTGCGCGACCTGCTCATGTCGGTTGGCGCCGACACGGACGAGGTCGCCGCGTGGCAGGCCCGACGCGAGGCCATCGCACCCGCCCCCTTGCAGACCCCCGCGCCACCCCCTACCCCCGCGCCGCTGCATACCCCTGAGCCGACCCCCGAGTCCGCGAGCGCCCCAGACGGCGCCGCCACCGACGACCGCACCCCGAGGCGGCGGCTCGGCCGCCTGCTCGCCGGGCTCGTCGCCGCACTTCTGCTTCTGGCCACCGGCTTCGCCGGGGGGTATGCCGTGCGCGGACGCACCCTGCAGCACGCCGTCGACCTCTCCTCGGCCACGACCACCGGGCCGGTGTCGGGGGCACGCAGCCGGGTGGCGCGCGTGGTGCAAGGGGCGACGCATACGTGCGCGCTGACCGAGGGCGGAGCGGTGTGGTGCTGGGGCCGCGATGATGTCGGGCAACTCGGCGACGGCAAACACACGGCCACCGCTCGGCCCGTCCAGGTCACCGGCCTCCTGGCCGATGTCCTCGATATCGCCGCGGGCGGCCGGACCACCTGCGCCATCACGTACGCGCGAGCCGTCCGTTGCTGGGGCCACAATGCGTATGGGCAGTTGGGGGACGGCAAGGAAGTCCACCAGACCGTGCCCGTCGCCGTGCGCGGCTTGCCCGGGCCAATCGCCAAGGTCGCCGTCGGCACCCTGCACGTGTGCGCCCTGACGACCGGCGGCGATGCGTACTGCTGGGGCAATGACGAGCACGGCCAGCTCGGCATCGGGACGATCGCGCGCAATGTCTATGAGCCCACGCTCGTCAAGGGCATCGGCGAGCAGCTCGCCGATATCGTCGCGGGCAGCGACTTCACCTGTGCCTATTCCATCCGGCGCGAGGTCTATTGCTGGGGTGCCAACGCCCACGGACAACTCGGGATCGGGACGCGTGAGGACAGCGCCAAACCGGTGCGGCTGACGGCATACCCCCTGGGCGTCTCGGCTCTCGCCGCTGGCGCGGAGCACGCGTGCGCGATCGCGCCCGCGGGGGGCGTCGACTGCTGGGGTCGCGGCGATCTCGGGCAGCTCGGAGACGGCCGCTCCACCGACTCGTCAGTGCCGGTCCCCGCGAAGGGCCTCGACTCCGGTTTCGTCCATCTCACCGCGGGCTCCGGGCATTCGTGCGCCGCGTCGGCCACCGGCGAGGTGAGCTGTTGGGGCGACGGGCGCGCTGGCCAGCTGGGGCTCGGTCTCGGCCAGTCCACCGCAGTCCCCGTCACGGTCCCCGATGTGCACGCCGGAGGGCTCGGGCTGTCGGCGGCGGCCGAGTCGACGTGCGCTCTCGACACCGAGGCCCTGTGGTGCTGGGGGTCGAGCCGGTATGGCGAGATCGGCGCCGGCGCCGCGGAGAGCCTGGCCCGGCCGCACCGCATACCCATCGCCTGACTCGCGCGGCCACTTCGCTCCCGAAGGGTCGGCGGCGCGTGGCTACCATTCGGTGCATGTGCCGCAATATCAGGCCCCTGAACAATTTCGAGCCGCCGGCGACATCCGATGAGGTGTATGCCGCGGCGCTGCAGTATGTCCGCAAGGTCGCCGGAACGACCAAGCCGTCGCAGGCCAATCAGGAGGTCTTCGACAAGGCCGTCGCGGAGATTGCGCACATCACGGGGCACCTGCTGGAGGATTTGGTCAGCTCCGCGCCGCCGAAGAATCGTGATGTCGAGGCCGCGAAGGCGCGGGCTCGGGCCGCCGTGCGGTATGGGCGACCGGCCTGAAACTGCCTCTGTGACAATACATCCCATCGTTTCGGCGCTGCGCTCCGCGATTCGTGCCTCGGGTGATTCGTCGCGGGCGCAGGCCCAGCAGAAGTACATGAAATCCGAGATGCCGTATCGCGGGATCACCAGTGGTGAGCTGACCCGGTTGGTGCGGGACGTGTTGGCGACGACGGCTTTCCCCCCGTCGCGCGAGGAGTGGGTGGGGGCGGTCCGGTCGCTGTGGGATGACGCGGAGTTTCGTGAAGAGCGTTATGCCGCAACGACTCTCGCCCAGCACCGGTCCGCCAAGACATGGCAGGATCCGGTGGCGCTGGCGTTGCATAAGCACCTGATCGTGACCGGGGCCTGGTGGGACCACGTGGACACTGTGACGTCCAAGTGCGTGTCACCGATCCTCGCCGCGCATCGGCCGATCGTCACGCCGATCATGCGCGCCTGGGCGGTCAGTGACGACTTATGGCTGCGGCGCGCTTCCATCATCAGTCAGCTTCCGCATCGCGAGAGGACCGACACCGACCTGCTGACTGAGGCGATCCTCGCGAATGTCGAGGGGACGGCATATGGGCGAGAGTTCTTCGTGCGCAAGGCAATTGGCTGGTCGCTGCGGCAGTATGCCCGCACGGATGCCGAGTGGGTTGAGGCCTTTGTCGCCGAACACGGCGACCGCCTGTCCGGGCTGAGCCGGCGCGAGGCGCTCAAGCACCTCTGAGCGCCGTGGTCGCGGTCAGCCGCCCGGCAGCCGGTTCCAGGTCCGGGCCATGTCGGCGAAGGAAACATTGGCGACGGAGCGGTCTCGCCGAGCCAGTGCACTCAAAAGCGTGTTGCGGCAATAGTTTTCGGGGATTCCCGTCCACCGCTTGCGCCAGTCGGGACTCGTGCAATCCCAGGCCGTCGCCTGACCGAGCGTGCCCGACTTGCCCTCGACAAGCCGGAACATCTGGATCACCGACCACTGTCCGGCGGGCGGGTTCAACGCCTTGACGATCTCGTCGGGCGAGTGCGTGATCCGGTTGTTGCGCACCGTGATGTTGTGGCACGGCAGCGTTTCGTCGGCGCACCGCCCACCGAGGGGGGTGTAGACGAGAACGGTGTACGGAAAAACCGTCGAGGAGGCTTTGGTGTTGTACGCGGCAACCAGCGTGTAAAGGCGCCCGAAGGCGAAATACTTCGACACCATCTGCTGGGAGGGCACATCCTGGGAGTCATCGGGATAGAAAAAGGCTCCCCAAGCTTCCTTGTGACCACGCTTGGCGAGCAGCGGCAGCGTCGCCCCCGACTCCTGGTAGCGCTGCGCGTCCGTGGTCAAGGTGGCCATCCGGGCATACGTCATGCTCTGGCTGATGAAGGACCAGCCGTATGCCGTGCGTAGCCTCGCCAGGTCCGCCCAGGTGGAGTTCGTGACCCCGCGCTCGCACGTGCGGGTCCCGGAGGTGCGCTTCACGACAACACCGCCAACGCCTTTGAGCCCGAACGCTTTCAAGTCCTGTGCGTCCTGCTCCAGGGTCCGGACGCCCTTAGCCGGCGTGCCCGGATTGCAGCCATTTGCCCACAGGCTGCGACCCCAGGCGAAGGTGACATAGCCGGCCGCCGGGGCGGCGCCGGCGACCGCGTGGGGGGCGCGGTCTGGCGCCACCGAAGAAGCCGACGGGGCGGCATACGCCGAACCTGCGAGGGCAAGAAGCGCCCCGGCGAAGGCGACGGAACGACATACGAACATGGGGAATCCTCACATGTGACGAGGGTGGGCATCCGCACGCGCGGACGCCCACCCTCTCGGTAGTTGGCTGACCGGATGCGATCAGGCGGGCGCCATATTGACGCTGCCGCCGAGACGCGGCGTGCCGGAGACGCCGGTGTGGCGTCGCGAGGACCGGCTGTTCAGGATGGTCAGGTTCGCGTAGTCGACGAAGGTCTCGGAGTACTTCCCGGGCTCGGTGTAGATGCTCAGGCCGACATTGCCGAAGGTCGGACCGCCGCTGTCGCCGCCCCCCCACAGGTGTGATCCGTTGATGTGGAAGTCGAGATAGCCATCGCTGTAGGCCCACACCTCGACGATGTTGTAGCCCGTCCTGTAAACGGCGGAGGTCGTCGCCCAGGGGACGACGCCTGTGTAGCTCCCATCAGCGTTGTAGCGGTAGACGGAGTACCAACCGGAGTTCGCATACTGGAAGAGGTAGCTGGGTTTCCAGTTGCCCATGGTGTCTCGGGACGACGGATTGCCGCGCAGGACAAGCGCATTCGCCGCCACACCTGTCGAGTTGCCGCGCCGGCGCATGCGGACCTTGTAGTACATATTCGTGTAGTTGTTGAGGTGCTTGACCGAGGTGCGCTTGCCGGCGATGCCGTAGTTGTAGAGATTGCCGGGCTTGAGGGTCCAGTTCCCCACGACATTTTGCCAGCCGGACTTGCTGCCATTGAAGCTGCTGGCGAAGCCCGCCAACCGCTCATCTTCCGCCGCCTGCGCGGCCTCGGCCAGGGTGGCGCTCCCCCCGACGATTAGGCCGCTCGCCGCGACCCCCATGAACTGCCTGCGATCCATTCCCTACTCCTCCCGGTGCGAAGAACGCCCGCTGATCGGGCACCCTTAGAAGCTCTGAGACCACGGGACGCTCGGTGATACACCACGGTCGTGGCGGGTGTCCGCCAGCGGCCCGTCCGCACATTGAGTGGCCCGTGTCGGATCCGTGCCAACGCGGCAGACTGTGCGCCTGTGGCCGCACCTGAGCAGGGGTATGCCGGTCAGGTCCTGCGCCTGGCCGTCCCCGCCTTCCTCGCGCTGATCGCCGAGCCGCTTTTCCTGCTCGCCGACACGGCGATCGTCGGCCATCTCGGCACGGCACAGTTGGCCGGTTTGGGCTTGGCTTCCACGGTCTTGCTGACGGTCGTTGGCATCTTTGTCTTCCTCGCCTATGGCACGACCGCCGTCGTCGCCCGGCAACTCGGGGCGGGCTCGCGGCGAGGCGCGCTGGAGGCGGGCGTCGATGGTGCATGGCTGGCGATTGCCCTCGGCCTCGCCGTTGCCCTGCCCCTTGCGCTCGCCGCGCAGCCGGTATGCCGTGCCCTCGGCGGCAGCGGAGCCGGGCTGGACGCGGCGGTGAGCTACCTTCGGATCGCGGCCTTCGGCATACCCGCGATGCTCGTGACGCTCGCCTGCACCGGGGTGCTTCGGGGGTTGCAGGACACGCGCACGCCGCTGGTTGCAGCGGTCGCCGGCTTCTCGTCCAATGCGCTGCTCAACGTGGTCTTTGTCTACGGATTCGGTTGGGGCATAGCGGGTTCCGCGATCGGCACGGTGATCGCGCAGCTGGGTATGGCGGCCTGGCTGATCCTTGCGCTGCTGCGCCAGGTGCGCGCGGAAGGGGCCGGTCTCCACCCGCATCCGGGACGGATCCTCGGGGCGGCGCGCGACGGCATACCCCTGCTTGTGCGGACGCTCGCGCTGCGAGCCGTGCTGGTTCTGACGACCTGGGTCGCGGCGGGCATGGGGGTTGTGCCGCTGGCGGCGCACCAGGTGACGGCGACGATCTGGTCTTTCCTGGCGTTTGCGCTGGATGCGATTGCCATTGCGGCGCAGGCGCTGACGGGGCGCGCGCTTGGGGCCGGCGATGCGCGGGAGGCGCGGGAGTTGACGACGCTGATGGTGCGGTGGGGGATCTGGTGCGGGGCGGGGCTGGGGGTGCTCGTGCTGGCGGTGCATCGGGTGCTGCCGGGTCTGTTCACCGGCGATCCGGCGGTGCGCTCGGCGGTGGCGGCGGGCCTGATCGTCGTCGCGCTCGGGCAGGTGGTGTCGGGCTATGTCTTCGTTGTCGACGGCGTGCTCATCGGGGCCGGCGATGCGCCGTGGCTGGCCCGGTCGATGATCGCGGTGCTGGTGGCGTACCTGCCGATCGTGCTCGTGGTGCGGGCGTCGGCGCCTTCGGGTGCGGTCGGCGCGGTGACCTGGCTATGGGTGGGATTCACCGGCTTCATGCTCGTGCGCGGGGCGCTGCTGTGGTGGCGCGTGCGATCGGACGGCTGGCTGGTCCTCGGTGCCGCGCGGCGCTGAGGTGGGCGGGCGAGCGAGCGGGCGAGCGAGCGGGCGGGCGGGCGAGCGGGCGAGCGGCATACAAATCCAACATTCGGTCATAACCCCACCGATTGGTCGTGGATCCCACCGCCGGATGGGGGAGTCACGACCAAACGCGCGATGTGTGCCCGAATGTGTGACTCAGGCGACGCCCGTTGCGGCCTCGCGGCGCGGGTCGCCGGCCGCGAAGAGCACGCCGGTGGCGCTGCGCGCCGCGCCGCCGACGCCGCCGAAGAACATGGCCTGCGGCTCGTGCTCGTTGCCCCGCAGGCCCTGGCGGGCGATGACCTCGGCGATGGCGCGGTCGCGTTCGTACTCGACGCGCAGCGGCTCACCTTTGACGACGCGGACGTGGACGCGCGGGGCGGCGATGGCCTCGCCGAGCGGCATACCCAGCAAGCAGTGCCGGGTGAGTACCTGCATAAGGGCGGTTGTGATTCGGTCGGCGCCCGGGCTGCCGATCGCGAGCACATCGCCGCCGCGGTGGCGGGCGACGGAGGGTGCCATATTGGAGGCGAGGCGGGTGCCGGGGGCGAGCACATGCAGGCCGAGGCGGTTGAGTTCGGGCTCGCCGAGGCAATTGTTGAGGAGCAGTCCGGTGTCCGGAACTGTTGCGCCAGAGGAGTATCCACTAGATGCGGTGATTGCGCAGGCGAGTCCGTCGCTGTCGACGGCCGAGACGTGCGCGGTCGATTGTGAGGTGTTTAGGCCCTTGAGGCCGGAGCGGCGGACCTCCTCGAGCATCGTGTAGCCGTCCTCCTCGAGGTCGGCGGAGAAGTCATGAACCTCGCTGCGATAGGTCAGCACGCGACGCTGCACATCGATCGTGTCGGCCCACGCGTAGCTGCCCCGCCGCGCCATCTCGGACAGCATGACCGCAAGCATCGGGCCGCCGACGCTGGGCGGCGGGTTGGTGGCGATATCCCAGTCGCCGAGCTGCTGGCGCAGCGGGGTGCGCACGACGGGGCGGTATGCCGCGAGGTCGGCCTCGGTGATCAGCCCGCCACCATCCGCGCAGGCTCGCGCGATGCGCTGGGCGATCTCGCCCGTATAGACATCCTGGGCACCGTGCTCGGCGATCCGACCCCAGCTGGTGGCGAGGTCTGCGTCGACGATGCGGTCGCCGGCCTGCAGGTGGCTGCCGTCCTCGCGGGTCAAGGTGGCGTTGGTTTCGGGGTCCCAGCCGAAGAGGTTGTCGGTGGTGAGGGCCAGATAGCTCGCGGCGGCCGAACCGAGCCGGAAGCCGTCGGCGGCGGCGAGCCGAGCGGGTTCGATGGCCTGCGCCCACGCGCCGGAGCCGTGCCGGTCGTGCGCGAGCTGCAGGGCACTCAGGGCGCCGGGGAGGGCGGCCGAGCCGTAGCCGCCGAAGATCGTGATGCCGCCGCCATAGCTCAGGTGGATCTCCCGCAGCCCTTGGCCGAAACGCTCGCTCGGGGCGCCGCGGCCGGGCATTTCGACATTGCCGTCGATCGTCTCCGGCTCCCCGTCCACCGGCCAGATCGTCACAAAGGCGCCGCCCATGGGGCTGACGACACCCGGTTCGGTGGTCATGGCGACGCACATGGCCGCGATGGCCGCATCCACCGCATTGCCGCCCGCCCGTACGGCGGTCAGGCCCGCGTCGACAGCGACAGGTCCGGTGGCGGCAACGGCGACATGTGACGGCATACGCCCGATTCTCTCCCGTCCGCCCCGGTTCGCGCCGCCTCGCCCCAGGAGTTGACCCATTTCTCTCCGGATGCCGAAAGTCTGCGCTTCACCCTGCTTTAAAGCGTGGGTGAAGCGCAGGGTTTCGGCATCCGGAGAAAAATGAGTGACTGGCGCTCGCCGCCTATGCGGGCCGCGCGGTCAGAGCTCGGCGGGGGCCAGCGGGAGAGTCGCGACCGGGGTATGCCGCGGACGGCCTTGCCGGCCCTGGCCGAGTTGTGAGTGCACCAGGGTGACGGAGTCGGCCACCCAGCCGGGCGACTCATACGCCTGCAGGATCCGGATCCACCGGGTCGCCTCGATCGGCCGGCGCATCCGGGCGAGCGTGATGTGCGGGTGGAAGGGCCCGCCGTCGACGGTGGCCCCCGCGTGCGAGGCCGTATGCCGCACCGCTCGCGCCAGCGTGGCAAGCCAGGGCTGCGGCTCGGCGCCCGCGAAGAGCACGCGGGCGGCATACGGATTGGGGAAGGCGCCGCCGGCGACCAGCCGGACGGCGGCGGGGTCGATGGCGCTCAGCCGCTCGCCCAGCGCCTCGGTCAGCCGGTCGAGCCCGGCTTCCGCGACCTCCGGCAGGAAGGCCAGGGTCAGGTGAATCTGCTCGTCATCGGTCCAACGCAGGTCCGTCCCTGCCTCCCGACGCGGCGCGAGGAACTCGCTCAGGTCCTCGACCACTTCCGGCGGCGGCACGAGCGCCACGAACATCCGCATACCGACGAGCGTAGGCGCGGAGGGCGCCGCTGATCTTCGGATTTCCGCGCAGCGACGGTGCCCAGCCACCTCGTGGGAGAGAACCTGGACATACGCAACGGTAATGATCCGTTGCGTATGTCCATGTTCCGGCAATGGGCGGGAAAGTGGCACGTCAACCCGGCCCGGGGAAGGCGAAGCCCCCGCGGCCACGGGGGCAGCGGGGGCTTCGGGGGTATGCCGGTCAGCCGGCGATGACGTCCAGCGTCAGGCTGGCCTGGACCTCCGGGTGGAGGCGGACCAGCGCGGTGTGGGCGCCGGTGGCCTTGATCGGGGTGGGCACCTCGATCTTGCGCTTGTCCAGGTCGGGCCCGCCGGCAGCCTTGACGGCCGCAGCGATGTCGGCAGTGGAGACGGCGCCGAAGAGGCGGCCCTCCTTGCCAGCGTGGGCGGCGACCGTGACGGCCTTGGCCTCGAGGTTGCCCTTGATGGACTGGGCCTCTTCGAGCGACTTCACGGCGCGGGCTTCGCGGCCCTTGGCGATGGCGTCGATCTGCTTCTGCGCGCCCGCGGTCCACGCGGTGGCCAGGCCACGGCGGAACAGGAAGTTGCGGGCGTAGCCGGGCTTGACGTCGACGACATCACCGGCGGTGCCGAGGCCGGTGACCTCGTGGGTCAGGATGACCTTCATGTTTCATGACTCCTTAATGTGATCCCGCCCTCGGGGTCCTCGCGAAGTATCGGAGCGAGGAACGAGCGCAGAACTTCGTGGGGGTGGGATCAGCGGCTGGAGCTGCTGTAGGGCAGCAGCGCCATCTCGCGGGCATTCTTGACGGCCTGGGCAATGAGGCGCTGCTCCTGGACCGACACACCGGTCACGCGGCGGGCGCGGATCTTGCCGCGGTCGGAGATGAACTTGCGCAGCAGCGCGGCGTCCTTGTAGTCGATGTTCTCGATCTTCGCGGACTTCAGGGGGTTGGCCTTCTTCTTCGGCCGACGCACAACGGGCTTAGCCATCGTGGTGCTCTCCTTTGGGGATGAGCCCGAGATTCATAACTCGGGATGGGTTGATGTGTTTTGGTGAGTGAGGCTCGCTAGCAGATCGCCCGAGGCGAAGAGGAGCGGGCGCCAGAGGACTCAGACTCAGAACGGGGGTTCGTCGTATGCCGGGGCGTTGCCCCAGCCACCCGAGTTGCCGGAGTTGCCCGAGCCCTGGTTGCCGGCGGGCGGGTTGTTCCAGCCACCCTGACCGCCACCCGAGCCACCGGAGCCACCTTGGCCACCCTGGTTGCCGCCCCAGCCGCCCTGGCCACCGCCAGAACCGCCGGATGAGCCACCGGAATTGCCCTGCTGGCCGCTCCAGCCGCCGTCGTCCTGGCCGCCGCCGAAGTTGCCGCCGCCACGCTGGGTCTTGGTGACCTTCGTGGTGGCATAGCGCAACGACGGGCCGACCTCGTCGACGTCCATCTCGATGACGGTGCGCTTCTGCCCCGTCTCCTTGTCGTCCCAGGAGCGCGACTTCAGCCGGCCCGAGACGATGACGCGCGTGCCCCGGTGCAGGGACTCGGCGACATTCTCGGCCGCTTCACGCCAGACCGAGCACCGCATGAACAGGGTTTCCCCGTCCTTCCACTCGTTGCTCTGCCGGTCAAACGCCCGCGGCGTCGAGGCCACGGTGAAGTTCGCGACGGCAGCGCCCGAGGGGGTGAAGCGCAGCTCGGGGTCACCGGTGAGATTCCCGATGACGGTGATCGTGGTTTCGCCAGCCATGTCAGCTCTCCTTCGAGTGGACGAATCAGGCGTCGGCGCGCAACAGCTTGGTGCGCATCACCAGTTCGGACAGGCCGAGCTGGCGGTCCAGCTCCTTGGCCGTGGCCGGCAAAGCGGTGAAGTTGGTGACGACATAGCTGCCCTCATCCTTCTTCTTGATGGGGTACGCCAAGCGGCGGCGGCCCCACACGTCGATGTTGTCGACGCTGCCACCATCGGTCTTGACCACGCCGAGGAATTTCTCCATCGTCGGGCCGACCTGACGGTCGTCGAGCTCCGGGTCAAAAATGACCATGAGTTCATATGGACGCATGCTGAAAACCCGCCTCCTTCGGTCTGTAAGCGGTCACGGTCGGTCCGTGACAGGAGGGTTGTCATGCTCCCGGCCGCGCTGAGCGCGTCCCGGGCAACCTCACAAGGGTATCGGAGCGGCTGCATACGACCCAATCCGTTGTCCACAGGGTCGCAATCTCGGTTGCGGCCGCGCCGCCTGCCCGACCACGCTGGTCGTATGCCGTCCGCTCCCGTCGACTACACGCGCACCTCCGCGCGCCCGGCCTTCGCGGCGCTGCCCGAGCCGGTGCGAGCCGAGATCGCGCGCCTCGCGGGTGCTCCCGTGCAAGCCGCGGACCCACCGGTCGGGTCGGGCTTCACCGGGTCGTATGCCGGGGTGCTGCATCTCGCCGATGGTCGCCGGGTCTTCGCGAAGGCGGGCGGGCCTGCGATGCCGCATGTCATCACGGGCCTGTGCCGGGAGGCCGAGGTGGTGCCGCTGCTTGCCGGCCTGCGCTGTGTGCCCACCCTGATCGGAGCGGCGCAGGTGGATGGTTGGGCAATGCTCGTCCTGGAGCACATCGACGGGCACCAGCCTGGTATGCCGTGGAGCGCCCGCGACGCCGATCTCGCCCACGCGGCGTGCCTCGAGGTGGCGTCACTGCCGCCCGAGCGGCTCGAACCCCTGCACCTGACGGGCCTGGTGGAGGATGTCGCCGCGAACTGGGGCATCGACGGGGCCTTCGGAGCCTTCGCCCGCGGGCAACGGGACTGGCCGCACGGCATACGCCGGCCGTCGCCGGAAGAGCTCGCCGAACTTGCGGCGCTCGCCGGTCGGGCCGGCACGGCCCTGCGCGGAGATGCGCTCTGCCACAACGATGTCCGGCCCGACAACCTGCTGATCACCGCCGACCGGGCGATGCTCGTGGACTGGAATTGGGTGCGCGCCAGCCCGCCGTGGTTCGACCTGGTTGGGTTGTGGCCGCAGATGGCGCACGACGGGATCGATCTGGCCCGCTTCGATGACTCCCCGCTGCTCGCGGACGCCGATCCCGAGGACATCGACTGCTTCCTCGCGGTGATCGTGGCCTACATGATCGAGGACGTCGACGCGCCGCCGCCGCCCGGCTGCACCGACGCCCTGCGCCGCCACCAACTGTGGCAGGCCGCCCTCTTCCTCGACCTCCTCGCCGCCCGCCGCGGTTGGTGAATGCGCTATCGCCCGCGCTACCGCCTGGTATTGGTCGCGATCACGGCCGATACCAGGCGGTAGCGCGATAGTTAGGGCCGGGCGCGCGGGGGTCGGAGGGTGGTCTAGGCCGACGCCGGTTCGGGCTCCGGCGCCGGCTCTGTCTGGGGTGCCGGGTCGGGCTGGGGCGCGGGCTCGACCGGGCGCTCGTGACGGGCGGGCGGATAGAGCGCCGTCTGCCAGACGCGGGTGACCAGCCAGGTGATGCCGGCGACGCGAATGAAGAGGAAGACGACATACCAGGGGCCGGGCAGGGCGCGGTCGGGGGTGGTGAGCGCGCCGACATACAGCCAGACCGCCCCAAAATGCAGGGCCTCGCAACCGGCCCAAATCAGGTGGTCACGCCAGCGCACGCCCGCCATCGCGGCCAGCGGGAGCAGCCACAGCGCCGCCTGCACCGGCACGGCCTTGCCGAACATCATCCCCATCCCCACGACCACGAGGGAGAGCTGAGCCCAGCTCGGCGCGTGGAAGGCGTCCCGCACGAGCACGCGACCTAGAAGCAGCGCCAATCCCCAGCCGAGCAGCGCCAGCAGGGCGACCGACCACGGCGGCAGGGCGTGCCCGCCGATGGAAGGGATCAGCCAGAGCGAGCCATAACCGGCCTGCCCGTTCCACCAACTCTGATAGGGCGCGAGGAACTGGTCGGGAGCCACGATCACAAAGAAGACGAAGAGGGCCAGCACCGTCGTCGTCGCCGCAAGCAGCACGCGCCGCGCCGCCGGCATCGCCTCGACCCGCCACGCGTGGACGAGCAGCGCGAGGACGACCGCGACGACATACCCCCTGGTCAGGACCCCAAAGCCGAGGAGCACACCGGTCAGGGCCAGACGCTCGCGCTGCCACGCGACCATCGCCGCGGCGACTAGGGCCACGGCGAGCGCGTCGCTGTTCAGCACGGCGGCCAACGCGATCACCGGCGACAGCGCGACCTGTGCCGCCGCCTGCAGATCGCTCGGCACCACCTGGATCGTGCACCACACGCAGGCCGCGAGCAGGAGAGTGACCAGAGCAACCCAGTAGAGGAAGTACCACCGTTGCTCCGAAAGCGCCGACCCGGTCGGCACCAACCCGCCGAGAGCGCTCATCACAGATCCGGCGACGACCGGCTGGTCGAGGACGGCCTCGCCGCGCAGGTATGCCGCGATCCCCCCGTCCAGCGGGGCCAGGGCGTACTGCGCGGGCAGATCGGAGAAACACATCCGCCAGAACTGATCGCTACCACCCCACCCGAACCGGATGCAGTGTTCGCGCTGCAGCACGGCGAGCGCCATCGGGATCGCCGTCAGCGGCACCAGCCAGGTGGCGACGGATCGCCACCAGCCGTTGGTGCGGACATACCGTCCGGGGGGGCCGCCGATCAGCCGGGTGGCCCGAGCCGGGAGTATGTCGTCGCGCACGCGCTCAGTCTGCCCTGCGGCCCGCGGGCGAGGTGGTCTCGGTGCCCGTCGCCGGGGCCGAGGCGGTCTGGGACGGCGAGGCCGACTGCGTCTCGCTCGCCGGGGGCGGCGTGGTCGCGGTGGTCGTGCTCTCCGACGGCGGAGGCGTCGTCGGTCCGGTCGTGGAGGTCGTCGTGCCCGGGTCGGTCGTGGTGGTCGTGTCCGATGGCGTGGTGCTGGTATCGGAGCTGGTCGAGCTGGAATCGCTGCTCGTCGAGGACTCCGAAGTGCTCGATGTCGATGAACTCGTCGACGTCGAGGTGGAGGTCGTGGACGGCACCGTCGTCGCGACGGTCGGCGTGCCGCCGCTGACATTGCCCATCGGCGGCAGGGCGGCGATCGGAGCACCCTCGAGGGCACCGCGCATGAAGTCGGTCCACACACCGACCGGCACCGTGCCACCGGTGAGTTCGCCGACGCCGGGGATGTTGTTCATCTGGTTCTCGGGCTTGAGCGACCCATCACCCTTGTAGATGCCGACGGCCGCGGCGAGCTGGCCGGGCGTGAAGCCGTCGAACCACGCGGAGTAGTTGTTGCTCGTCGTGCCGGTCTTGCCGGCCGCCGGGCGACCGAGCGCCCCGGCCGCGGCAGCGGTGCCGCCCGGCAAAGTCGCGGCATTCATCGCGTGGATGGTGTCGCGCATGACCGCCTCATCGAAGACCTGCTTGACGTCGGGCTTGGCCTTGTAGTTCAGCTTGAAGGCGCCATTCGCCTTGACCGTGGCCAGGAGGTATGGCGTGGCGCGCTTGCCCTGGGCCGCGATCGTCGCGTAGGCGTTGGCTTGGTCGAGGACGGTGACGAGGTCGGTGCCGAAGACATTGGCGTAGTTGGTGCCGAATTCTTTTTGGGCACCGGCGGCGTGCAGGCCGGCCTTTTCGGCGGCCTCGCGGGTGCGCTCGGGCGTGACCTCGATATTGAGTTGGGCGAAGTAGGTGTTCGCCGACTTGGCGGTGGCCTGCGTCATGTCGAGAACGCCATAACCGTGGTTGCCGAAGTTGACGACCTCACCGGCCTGGGCCGCCGCGGTCGCGCCCGGCTCATTGCTCTTGAACTGATCGAAGAACATCGGCGAGCGCGCATCGAAACGGGTCGAGAGCGGAAGCCCGCGCTCTAGGGCCGCGACGAGGGTCCAGATCTTGAAGGTCGAACCGGCCTGCATACCCGCCTTCGTGGCGACATTGAAATAGCCGAGGTCGCCGGAGCCATAGGTCCCGCCGCCATAGAGGGCGCGGATGGCGCCGTCGCCCGGGGCGATGGCGGCCAGGCCGACGTGCAGATCGGTGACGCCCTGCGGCATCCGCGCCGCGACGGCGGCCTTGGCCGCGTCCTGGGCGCGCTTGTCGATGGTCGTCGTGATGCGATAGCCACCGCGGGCCAGGTCGTCATCAGTCAGGTCCAGCTTGGAGCGCAACTCACCGCGCACCATCTCGGAGATGAAGCCCTCGGGTCCAGTGGCCGTGCGCGTTGCGGCGGGCTTGATCGTCGTCGGGAACTTCGCTTTCGCCCGCTCGGCTGGCGTGAGCCAGCCCTGCGAAACCATCCCGTCCAGGACGTATGCCCAGCGTTCCTGGGCGTTGCGCTTCTGGTCGGCACCAAGGCGCGGGTCGTAATACGACGGGCCCCGGATGACGCTGGCGAGGAGCGCCCCCTGGGAGACGTCGAGGTTTTGGACGCTGGTGCCGAAGTAGGCGAGCGATGCCTTCTGGATGCCCGAGGCGCCGCGGCCGTAATAAATGGTGTTGAGGTAGTTCGCCAGGATCTCGTCCTTGGAGAGTTGCTGGTCGATCTTGATCGAGATCAGCACCTCCTTAGCCTTGCGCTGCAGGGTGCGGTCCTGGGTGAGGTAGTAGTTCTTGACGTACTGCTGCGTGATCGTCGAACCACCTTGCTGCGGCCCGCCGCGCAGCCCCACCCAGACCGATCGGGCGATGCCCTTGGGCGAGATGCCGTTATTGGAATAGAAGCTGCGATCCTCGGCGGCAAGGAAGGCCTCCTGAACCGGCTTGGGTATGCGGTCGATCGGCACGATCGTGCGATTGCCGTCAGCCTCCGCGAACCGGTCCAGGACGGTCTTGCCATCGCTGTAATAGATGATCGATTCCTGCTGCAGCACCTGCGGGTTGGGCTTGGGGATGGGCGTCATCGCATAGGCGACGACGAGCCCGGCACCGCCGAGCAGCCCGAGGGTGAACAGGGTCCACAGGGTGCGCCGCAGCCACCGCCGCTTGCGCTTGGGCGGCGTGGCCGCGGTGGTCCTGGAGGTGGTGCGAGGGGAGGGCATGGTGGCTTCCGGAGTCGGGGCACGAGGTAAAGGCGCTCCGCGTCGGGCGCCTGATCAGTATGACGCCGCACCCTGACAACGGGTTGCCCCCGCGATCGTGTGACCCCCGCCGCACCCGCCATATGCCGATCGCTCAGCGCCGCTCGAAGACCAAGAGTGTCGTGCCTTCTCGGGTCCGCACGATCAGCTCACGGTCAGTGCCCATCCAGTATTGGTACGCCTCATCCAGCGCCATCTCCACCAAGCCCGGCAGCCCCGGGCAGGCAAAGGGGAGGCTGAAACCCAGCGGTTCGCGATCCGCGACATACCCATCGATGACCAGGGCAGTGCCTTGGCCACCACAGCCGCTCATAGTCCAGTACCGAGCGGTATTGCTCGTGCGGCACGTGGCTCTGCGACACCTTGGTCCAGTGGCGGTAGATGTCGGTCAGCGTGTCCTGCAGCAGATCGTCGGCGTCGTGCCGGTTGCCCGTGAGGAGGAAGGCGAGGCGCAGCAGGGCGTGACCGTTCGCGGCGAGGAAGGCCTCGAAGGCGCGCCGCGGCAACTCGCTCACGCGTCCTCCCGTCACCTCGTGTTGGCGTGTGCCCATGTCCTGGCTCCGATGATCACTGATCCCACATGAGAAGAGACGCAGCGAGATGCCGGATCCGCTGCTTCGCGGGCCAGGGGTGACGATTGTCAGGGCAGAGGGATGCCTACCTGGGCGCGGATCTCGTCCATCACCCGCAGCAACCGGATGGAGTCCGCGAGCGGGCGCACCGGGGAGGAGGTTTCGCCGGCGGCGATATGCCGGGCGACGGCGGCCGCCTGGAAGTGCAGGCCGCCTTCGTGGGCGGAGCGCTCCTCGTCATACCTCAGGCGCGCGCCAGCGCGAGTGGTGTAGGTGAAGCCGCCCGGTTGGTAGAACGGGCCGTCGACGACGATGGTCGCGTCCAGGCCGGCGAAGGTCGCCGTGGTCGGGGTCTCCCCGACGATGGAGGTATGCAGGGCGGCCAGCCCCCCGCGCGTCGACTCCATCGTGATGGCGAGCTGGCCGTTGATGCCATTGGGCGCAGGCGCACCATTAGCGCTGATCTGCGCCGGGTCACCGAGCGCCCAGAGGGCGATGGAGAGCGGATAGGTCGCCATATCGAAGATCGGGCCGCCGGCGAGAGCGGGATCGAAGATGCGGTGATCGAGGGTGAAGTATTCGCCCATGTCCGCGAGCACCGCGTCGATCGCCATGTCGGCCATCAGCTGCGTGAGCACGTCATACTTCGGCAGGAACAGCGTCCAGAACGCTTCCATGCAGAAGACTCCTGCTGCCGCAGCGCGATTCGCGATGTCTTGGGCCTCGGACTCACTGACGGCAATGGGCTTCTCGATCAGGACATGCTTGCCCGCGGCGATGGCAAGCAGCGCGTGCTCGTGGTGGAAGTTGTGCGGCGTCGCGACATAGATGATGTCGACGTGCGGGTCGGCGACGAGCGCTTCGTAGGTCCCGTGCGCGACCGGTGCGCCCACGGCCGCGGCGAAGCGGTCCGCGCTGGCCTGAGTGCGCGAGCCCACGGCATACACCTGCTGGGTCGTATGCCGTCGCAGCGCCGTCGTGAACTTCTCCGCGTTCCAGCCGGTCCCGAGGATTCCCCAGCGCAGCGCGGGCGCTTCGCGGGGATCGAGCGTGCGCGCGACGGGCAGGCTGGGCATCGGGAGTCCTTTCGGCGGGCTATCGACTTGAGCAAATGTTAGGACATTTGCCGTGCTGGCGTCCAGGATCGAGGGGCGAATTCACAGCCAACCGAGGTCGCGGGCGACGGCGAAAGCGGCGGTGCGGCTCGTGGTGCCGAGCTTGTCGTTGATGTGCGCGAGGTGGGTCTTGACCGTGGCTTCGCTGACGAGCAGTGCCTTGGCGATCTCACGATTGGACAGGCCCGCACCGGCCTTCGTGAGGACATCGACTTCGCGCTCACTGAGGGCGCGACTCGGGGCGGTGCGCATGGTGGCGACGACGCGCTCGGTCTGGTCGGCGGAGAGCACGGTCTCGCCTGTCGCGGCAGCCCGGATTGCGTCGATAATCGCTTGGGGCGCAGCATCTTTGAGGAGGTACCCAGCGGCTCCGGCCTCGACGGCGCGCACGATGTCGCGATCATGGTCGTAGGTCGTGAGGATGAGGACAGCCGGGGCGTCGCGGCCGCTCAGCGCGGCGGCGACACCCACGCCATCGACGCCATCGCCGAGGCGCAGATCGCAGAGCACAACGTCGGGGTTGAGCGTTCGCGCGAGGGCGATCGCCTCCGCGCCGGTCTGGGCTTCGCCGACGATGTCGAGGTCTGGTGACGCAGTGAGCAGGAGGCGCAGGCCGGCCCGCACGACCGGATGGTCGTCGACGAGAAGTACCTGGATCGGCTCGTATGCCGTTGTCCCGGCATGGAATTCGTTCACTTGGCTCCACCCGTGTTGGGTGGGCCAATGGGGAGCAAGGCGGAGATTGCCGTGCCGTCACCTAGCTCGGATTCGACAATCACGTCGCCGCCGCGTTCACGAAGCCGGGCGCGGATGACGTCAAGGCCGTAGCCGCCGCTCGACAGATCGCGCCCAGTCGGATTGGTCTGCGCCGCGGCCCAGGCAGCGGCGTCGAATCCGCGCCCGTCATCGACGATGTCGAGCCTCGCCTGAGTGGCCGATCCACCGAGGGTCAGGGTCACGGTGGTGGCGCCGGAATGGGTGCGCACATTAGCCAATGCGCCCTGGGCGACGCGGAGCAGCACGACCTGATCGGCAACGACTAGTTCCGGTACGCCCGCCTCGACCCGCACGTTGGCCATGATGTCGGTGTCGGCCGACAGGTCTGCCGCGAGACGCTCCAGGGCTGCGGCAAGTCCGTTGTCCGTCAGCGATTTTGGCGCGAGGGCGGCGACGATGCGGCGCGACTCGGCGAGGTTGTCGCCAGCGGTTGCCTCGATCCGCCCGAGGACGTCACGCAAAGGCTTGTCCCCGTCGACGGACCGCGATCCGCGGGCCAGCAGCAGGATGGAGGAGAAGCCCTGCGCCAGGGTGTCGTGAATGTCGCGGGAGAGCCTGGTGCGTTCGGCCAGGGCGCCGGCTTCACGCTGGGCATCGACCAATTGTGCTTGCAGCGCCGCGGATTCGGCTTGCGCGGCCACGAGTGAGTCGACCAACCGGGCGCGTTCCAGCGCATCGCGGGCGAGCAGCACCTGCCCGCGCGAGAGGGCGAGCGCAAAGACCGCGCCGACGCTCGGGCCAATCACTCCCGCGAGCCGCCACGGCTCGCCGGCGAGCGGCGGGGCGACGACGACGATCAGCAGGGTGACCACGGTGAACAGCAGCGCGCCCCGGACAGGCAGCAGGTGTCCCGCGAGCAGCCAGAGGGCAAAGGCAACCCAGACGAAGGCCGACGAGACCACGACCGCCACCGCCCACAGGACAGCGACCCCGAGAAGCCAGGCCACGGCATACCGATAGGGCTCGGGCGAGGACTCAGCGGACGCGAAACGTCCGGGCGGTTCGGTCGGCGTGGTGAGTGCCGAGCCGTGGCGGACGGTGCGGCGGGCGCCCACGGCATACACCCCGAGCAGGCAAACGGTGACCAGCGCGACCGCGACGCGCGGGGCGTCGCTGCGCCATGCTTGCGCGGCGCCGATGAGGACGAGCGCGGCGAAGAGGATGTGCTGGACGACCGTCAGCCGCCGCAGCAGGGCGCTGGGCGGGCCGACGGTCGGCGAGGTCTGCACGGAAACGAGGCTACGCAGCGCGCAGGCGGCGCGGCCAATAGGCGCGGTCACCCAGCGCGGCGATCACGCCAGGGACCAACAGGGCGCGCACGAGGAAGGTGTCGATGAGCACCCCGAGGCCGACGATCAGGCCGAGTTGGCCGAGGACGACGAGTGGCAGTACGCCGAGCGCAGCGAAGACCCCGGCGAGCACGACGCCCGCGCTGGTGATGACGGCACCGGTATGCCCGACGGCGCGCGCCATCCCCTCGCGCACGCCGTGGGTGCGTGCCTCGTCCTGGGCGCGGTGGACCAAGAAGATCGTGTAGTCCACGCCGAGGGCCACGAGGAAGAGGAAGGCGATGAGCGGCACCTGCACGTCGAGCGCTGGGAAGCCGAAAACCGTTCTCCCGAGCCACGATCCGACACCGATGGTGGCGAGGCTGCTCGCGATATTGATGAGCAACAGGACCAGAGGTGCGGTGACGGCGCGCAGCAGCAGCATTAGGACCACAGCGATAAGCGCGAGGATCACCGGGGCGATGACGCGCAGGTCGCGGTCGGCGGCGGCGCGGGCGTCGAGAAGCTCTGCGGGTGACCCGCCAACGCGCGCATCGGCGGACGGAATCGCGTGGACGGCCTCCCGAGCCTGCTCGACGAGTGCGTCGCTCGCGGGCGTCCCGGCGAGCGGCTCGCCGATGACGGTGAGCACCATCCGGCCGTCGTATGCCGTGCCCCCCGGCGCCACGGTTACCACGCCCGGGACTGCCCGAAGAGCGTCCGTCACCGCGGCCGTCGAATCGGCGGCGGCGGTCACGGTGAGTGGGGCCGCCAGCCCACCCGGGAAGTGCTGCTCGATGACGCTCAGGCCGCGCTGGGAGTCCGAGCCGACGCGGAACTGCTGGCCCTGGTTGAGGCCGATCCGCGTGCCCACCAGGCCGGTGGCGAGGAGCGCCAGGACGAGGAAAGAACCGGCGATGACGCGAACCGGTTGCGCGGTGACCCACTGCCCGAGGCGCGCCCACCAGCCGTCGCGAGCGGGCGGCATACCCGGGACGGGAATGAACGGCCAGAAGATGCGGCGACCCACGAGAGCGAGCGCAGCCGGGAGGACGAACGTGGCAGCTGCAAGCGCGATAACAAGCCCGGTTGCTCCGGCGAGGCCGAGGCCGCGGGTGCCGGGGACTACCGCGAGCAGAAGAGTGAGCAGGGCCAGGACGACCGTGAGATTGCTGGCGACGATGGCCGGCAGCGTTACCCGGCGCGCGGTGGCGAGGGCGGCGCGGTGGTCGGCCTCGCGGGCGAGTTCCTCGCGGTAGCGGGAGATGAGCAGGAGCGCGTAGTTGGTGCCGGCACCGAAGACCAGCACCGAGACGATTCCCGCGTCGAAGGTCAGGCGACTCGCCTCGCCGACGGCCTTCGTGACGACGCCCGCGAGTTGGTCTGCGAGGCCGACGACGGTCAGCGGGATGAGCCAGAGGATGGGTGACCGATAGGTGATGAGCAGGAGCACCGCGACGACGCCCACGGTGACGGCGAGCAGCCGGAAGTCGGCTCCCGAGAAGGCATTAGCGATGTCGGCGCCGAAGGCCGGGCCGCCCGTGACGAGGACTTTCAGGTCTCCCGGCCTGGCCTTGTCGACCTCGGCGCGCAGGTCGGTGATTGTCGCGATGTTGTCGCTATTCTCCGCGCCGGTGCGGACGGGGATGAGGGTGTATGCCGCGCGCCCGTCCGCGGACACCGTCGCCGTGGGTGGGCCGACCGGGGGCAGATCCTGCGGGGCCACGCGCGCGGTGAGGCCGGCGAGGGCCTTCTGGTCAGTGGCGCTCAGCGCCGCGCCATCGGCCCGGGTGGCGACGAGGAGGACCGGGGCCACGTTCGAGCCAGGCCGAGCCGCCAACTCCGCGGCGACAAGGGCCGACTCGGCGCTCGCCGGGACCGGCTCACCGCGCGGCGGGATCTGGGCGTCCCGGAAGATCCCCATTGCCGCCCCCAGCACGGCAAGGAAGAGCACCAGGATCGCCGCCGCCCCGCCGTGCCGCAGGGTCCCCGGAATCGGTTGCGCCCCAACCGCTTTGGGCGGCGTCGAGGAGCGGGAGACGGTTGGCGGGGCGAGCGTGCGCGGCATACCTCGACGTTAAGAAAACAGCCCTCACCCCCTCGATCCGCGCGCATCATCCCTTCGGATGATTCGTAGTGCGGCTAATAGTCCGTCTGTTGCGGCGTGGAGCGGTGGGGGAAGCACGGAGGGGCAGTCGAGGAGCGCGTCGAGCGAGGCACGAGCGAGCGCAGCGACGAATCTCCTGCCCCGAAGGCTTCTCTCAACCGCTCACCTAGGCCGTCGAGCTGACCTAGGCCACCGCCATACGTATGCCGCCCGCTCGGGTGAGCGGGCGGCATACGGCGAATCGTGTTGCGGCTCAGACGTTCTGGGGGAAGCCCAGGTTCAGGCCGCCGTGGGACGGGTCGAGCCAACGCGAGGTGACGACCTTGCCGCGGGTGAAGAAGTGCACGCCCTCCATGCCGTGGGCGTGGGAGTCGCCGAAGAGCGAGGCCTTCCAGCCGCCGAAGGAGAAGTAGGCCATCGGAACGGGGATCGGCACATTGATGCCGACCATGCCGACCTCGACCTCGTTCTGGAAGCGGCGGGCGGCGCCACCGTCATTGGTGAAGATCGCCGTGCCATTGCCGAACGGGCTGTCGTTGATCAGCTTCAGGCCCTCGTCGTAGGACGCGACGCGGACCACGGACAGGACCGGGCCGAAGATCTCGTCGTCATACTGCGGCATCCCCGGGGCGACCTTGTCGATGAGCGAGGGGGCGAGGAAGAAGCCGTCACCATCGGCGTCGAAGTCGGCCTCGCGGCCGTCGACGAGCACCTCGGCGCCGCTGCCCTCCTCGACGTCGAGGTAGGAGGCGACCTTGTCGCGGTGTTCGCGGGTCACGAGCGGGCCCATGTCGGTGCCGCGAGTGCCGTCACCGGTGACGAGCTTGCCCATCCGGTCCTTGATCTTCTCGATCAACGGGTCCGCGACGGGCTCGACCGCGACCAGAGCGGAGATCGCCATGCACCGCTCACCGGCGGAGCCGAAGCCGGCGTTGACGGCCGCGTCGGCGGCGAGGTCGAGGTCGGCGTCGGGCAGGACGAGCATGTGGTTCTTCGCGCCGCCGAGAGCCTGGACACGCTTGCCGTTGGCCGTGCCCCTTTCGTAGACGTACTTCGCGATCGGGGTCGAGCCGACGAACGAAACCGCGCGGACATCGGGATTGTCCAGGAGGGCATCGACCGCCTCCTTGTCTCCGTGGACAACATTGAGTATGCCGTCGGGAAGCCCGGCTTCCTTCCACAGGGCGGCAACGGCGTTGACGGCCGAGGGGTCCTTCTCGGACGGCTTGATGATGACGGCATTGCCGCACGCGATGGCGATCGGCACGAACCACAGCGGCACCATGGCGGGGAAGTTGAACGGGCTGATCACCGCGACGACGCCGAGGCTCTGGCGAATCGAGTAGACATCGACCTTGGTCGAGACATTCTCGGAGAAGCCACCCTTGAGCAAATGCGGTATGCCGCAGGCGAACTCGGCCACTTCCAGGCCACGCGTGACCTCACCGATCGCGTCGGAGAGGACCTTGCCGTGCTCGGCCGTGATGAGCGCGCCGATCTCGTCCTTGCGCGCGTTCAGCAACTCACGGAAGGCGAAGAGCACCTGCGTGCGCTTGGTCAGGGAGGCGTTCTGCCAGTTCGCAACCCAGGACGTCTTGGCGTTCGCCACGACCTCATCGATCACGGCCTTGGAGGCCAGGTCGAGCACGCCGGTCTGTTCGCCCGTCGCGGGGTTGTAGACCGGGCTGGTGCGCTCGGCGGTGCCTTCCCAGGGCGAGCCGGCGATCAGGTGGGTGATGCGGGCGGGCGAGCTCACGGACATACTCCTTCAGCAGGGACTTTGTTATTACATATTAGCATATGCAGCTTCAGCCGAGACCCGGGATCTCGCTGAGCGCCACCGGTCGGCCCGAGTCCTTCGATCGTTGCGCAGCCTCGGCGATCCGCGCCGCTGCAAGGCCGTCGGCGACGGTGCACGGAGAAGGCGCGGCGCCGCGAGCGACGTCGACGAAGTAGGTCAGCTCGGCGACATAGGCCGGCTGGAAGCGCTCCATGAAGGACTGGTGCGCCGGGCCGGCCGGGAAGGTGGCGCCGGGTTGCGCCGAACGGATCGCGAGGGTGTCATCCAGGCCCGCGGCCATCGCGCCCTCGCTGCCGTGCACCTCCATGCGCACGTCGTGACCCGCGCCGTTGTAGCGGGTCGCGGTGACCGTCACCATCGTGCCGTCGTCCAGGGTCAGGATCGCCGCGCCGGTGTCGACATCGCCGGCCTCGCGGAAGAAGTCCGCGCCCTTGTTGCCACCGGTCGCGAAGACGCTAGCCACCTCCCGGCCGCTCACGAATCGGACGATGTCGAAGTCGTGCACCGAGCAGTCCCGGAAGATCCCACCGGAGGTGGGGATATATGCCGCGTGCGGCGGCGCCTGGTCGTGCGTCGCCGCGCGGATGGAGTGGACGAAGCCGAGTTCGCCGGAGTGGACGGCATCGCGCAGGCGGCGATAGCCGGCATCGAAGCGGCGCTGGAAGCCGATGTGGACCGGGGTTGTGGAAACGGCCTCCAGCCGCGCCAGATCGATGGCCTCGCCCAACTCCGCGGCGACCGGCTTCTCACAGAAGACAGGTATGCCGGCCGCGAGCCCCGCGCGCACCGCGGGGGCGTGCGCGGAAGACGAGGAGGTGACCACGAGTGCGTCGACACCGGTCGCGAGGAGAGCATCGAGGTCCGGGACAGCGCTCTGGCCGAGATCCGCAGCAACCTTGGCCGCTGACTCGGGCACGAAGTCCGTGACGACGAGCCCGTCGACTCCCGGCACGCCGAGGAGGGTCTTGGCGTGGAAGGCGCCGATCCGGCCGGTGCCGGTGATGCCGATGCGCATGGGGAAAGCCTTTCTGTCCGTGTCGATTTCAAAGGGTTTAGGTCAAGCGCGGATCGATGGGCGTGCTCGACCAGGACTCGCGGACCCACGAATGGGCGGGATCGTCACAAATCAGCCAGGCCCGCTCGGGACCTGGGCCGGCCATGACATTGAGGTAGTAGAGATCGGCATCGGGCGCGGCGATCGCCGGGCCGTGCCAGCCGTGCGGGACGAGCACGACATCGCCGGAGCGCACCTCGGCAAGAACATCGATGGGACGCTCGCCCGCTGCATACACCCGCTGATAACCCATCGGATCGCTGCCGCGGGGGTCGGTGGATCGGGTGCGGAAGTAGTAGATCTCTTCGAGTTCCGTCTCGACCCCCGGCCGCTCGTTGTCGTGCTTGTGCGGTGGCCACGAGGACCAGTTGCCGGCGGGGGTGATGACCTCGCAGGCGATCATGCGGCGGGCGTCGAGGACGCCGGGGACACCGAAGTTGCGGACTTGGCGGGACGCGATGCCAGCGCCTCTTAGCTCGACCGGAACATCTTGCGCGGCAACGTGACTCGGCTGCGGCCCGGGCTCGGTGGCGGAATCGGCGGCAAGACAGATGGCGACCTCGGCCGGGGCGTCGGCGGTCAGCGTCAGGCTCGCGCCGCGGGGGACGTAGGCGACATCGGTGGGTCCACTCCATACGGACTCGCGGCCCGCGAGCACGATCTCCTGGCTGACGCCGTCGTGCGTCACGGTGAGCCGTACGCCACCGGCGAGCGGAACCACGACCGCCTCGTGGGCGCTGAGATCGACCGAACGCGTATCACCCGCCGCCAGCCGCGCCGTCAGCAGGCCGGTGTGCACCCAGCCGTCGACGTCGTCGCCGATCGCTGTGTCCCACAACGCATCCGCCACGCTGCCCGCTGGGCGAACCCACCGCGTGTTATCACTGCCCATACTCATGTGAGCCTCCGTGCACCAACTCGGCGGCCGCGTCGACAGCGCCCGCAACATCATCACCCTGCGGGAAGAGCAAGGCGCGCCCCACCACCAGGCCCACGGCGCACGGGTGCGCCAGAGCGGACCGCCAGCCTGCGCGCGTCGCCGCCGGATCGGGCCCCGGATCGCCGCCGAGCAATAGGGTCGGCAGCGTGGTCGCGTCGAGAACGCGGGCCATGTCCGAGACCACCGGCAGCTTCAGGATCGTGCGCGCGCTCGTCGCGCCGAGACCGCTCGCGATGTGGATCGAGCGAATCACCGAATCGGGATCGAGGAGATTGCGGACGCGTCCGTCCGCCCCGCGGTCGCTGAGGAAGGGCTCGACCATCGCGTAACGGCCTCGTGCCGCGAGGTCGGTGACGGCAGCGCCGCAGGCCTGCAGAGTTGGAGCGGTGGCCGGATCGTCGAGAGCGATGCGGGTCAGCATCTTGCCGCCGTCGAGTCCGTGGGCGGCAATCGTTGCCGCGTCGTATGCCGTGAACCGGTCATCGACCTCGAAGCTCGCCCCTTGCAGCCCACCGCGATTCATCGATCCGAAGAGGATGCGGCCCTCCAGCAGGCCGAGCAGAAGCAGGTCTTCCAAGACATCGGGCGTCGCGAGGACGCCGTCCACGCCGGGGCGCGTCAGGGCGGTGGCGATCCGGGTGAGCAGGTCGACGCGGTCGGCCATCGTCATACCGGCTTCTCGGACCCCCAGGGCACCGCGGGCCGGGTGATCGGCGGCGATGAGCAGCAGCCTGCCGTCCGTCGGAAGGGCCCCTGGCCGCCGGGCCGACCAGGCCTCGGCTATGCCGTCCGGTGTGCGCCATCGCGCGCGCACCAGGGCGGCTCGATCGATCGTCGTCATCGGTGCTCATCGCCCGCGAGCAGGACCTCGACCTCGGCCTCGGTCGGCATGGCGGCCGCGCACTCGAGACGGGCGGCGACGTGCGCCCCGGCCGCTGAGGCGAACCGGATCATCCGCTCCAACCCCCAGCCGGAGAGCAGCCCATGGCAGATCGCGCCGCCGAAGGCATCGCCGGCGCCGAGGCCGTTGACGACCTCGACGCGCTGCGCTGGGATTTCTATGCGCTCGTCGGGCGTGGCCGCCAGGACGCCGCGCGGCCCTTGCTTAACGATCGCCAGCTCGATGCCGCGCTCCAGCAGCGCGTCGGCGGCCCGGTTGGCCAGGGTCTCGCCCACGGCCACGCGGCACTCTTCGAGATTGCCGACGGCCACGGTGCTGGCGGCCAGTGCCACCTCGGCTGCGCGGGTGGCATCAGCCTCGGTCAACCAGAAGACGTCGCGATAGTCCAGATCGATGACCGTATGCCGCGCCCGGTCCCGCACAGCCCACGCCTCGACATGGGCGCTGCGGCTTGGCTCGGCGGACAGGCCCGTGAGGGTAGCCCACAGGAGTTGCGCCTCCCGGACGGCGACGGGCGGCATATCGCCGGGACTGATGCGCAGGTCAGGCGCCGTCGGATAGCGATAGAAGTAGAGGGGAAAGTTGTCTGGTGGGAAGAGTTCGCAGAAGGTGACCGGGGTCGGCAGCGTGGGATCGGCACGGACATACGCCGTCTCAACCCCGAACTCTGCCAGGCTCTTTCGCACGAAATCGCCGAACGGGTCGTCGCCCGTGCGGGAGATCAGAGCGGATCTGTGGCCATAGCGGGCCGCCGCGACGGCAACATTCCCGGCGCTCCCGCCAAGGAACTTCTCGAAAGTCGACACCTCGGCCAGTCCGCGGCCGGACTGCATGGGATACAGGTCGACGCCGACGCGGCCGATGGCGAGCACCTCGGTGCTGGCTGCTGGCATGACCACTCCCGTCCGGCGGCGACCGGCACGGCCGGCTGTCGCGATCAGCATACTCACCCTTGGCCATTTGTAAGAACATTTATGATCCGCTTTGTTCGCACCACCTGACATACTCTGACTTTGTGCAACAGATCCCCGTCGCCATCGACCGTGGCAGCCCGGTGCCGCTCTATCACCAGCTCGCCGAGCAGTTGACCGCTGCCATCGAGAGCGGGCGGCTGCAGCCGGGCGATGCTTTCGAGAATGAGGTCGCCCTCGCCGAGCGCCTCGATCTGTCCCGGCCCACCGTGCGGCGAGCCATCGCCGAACTCGTTTCCCGGGGACTGCTGGTCCGCCGGCGCGGCGTCGGCACGACGGTCGCGAGCACCGTCATCCATCGCCGCGACGAGCTGACGAGCTTGTATGACGATATGGCCCGCCGCGGCCAGCGACCCACGACCACCGTGCTCGACTTCGAGCCGGATGTCCTCAATCCTGTTGCGGCACATGCGATGGCACTTCCTGAGGACACTCCGTTGCTGCATATCGCGCGCCTGAGATCGGCTGGCGAGATCCCCACCGCCCTCATGCACAACTGGTTGCCCCCGCGCTTCGCGGCACTCACGCGCAAAGACATCGCCAAGGGCTCGCTGTATGCCGCCCTGCGCGCCCTCGGCGCCCACCCCGCCGTCGCGCACCAGACGATCGGCGCCCGCCGCCCGAGCGCGCGCGAGCGTAAGTTGCTGAGCCTGGCCAGCGGCGACCCGCTGCTGACCATGAGCCGCCGCGCGTATGCCGCCGACGGCAGCCCCGTGGAGTATGGCGATCACTGCTACCGCTTCGACCAGTACGCCTTCGACGTGACGGTCTACGAGCGCTGACCAGCACCGTCATCTGAAGGCTTCGCGGAAGGCGGCGAGTGCCGACTCGGGGTCGCCGGAGGCGAAGGACTCCAGGCCGACCACACCGGCATACCCCAGGTCGATGAGCGCACGGGCGATGCCCGCGTAGTTGATCTCACCGGTGCCCGGCTCGCATCGGCCGGGGACGTCGGCGACCTGGATCTCGCCGATCCAGGGCAGGGCACGGCGGCAGAGGTCGATGAGGTTCCCCTCGCCGATCTGCGCGTGATAGAGGTCGAGGTTCAGCCGAAGGTGCGGGCTATCGACGGTCGACACGAGGGCCATCGTGTCGGCGGCGGTCGCGAACGGGACGCCCGGGTGGTCGACAGCCCGGTTCAGGTTCTCCAGCACGAAGGTGACGCCCTCGCGCGCGCCGAGTTCCGCGATGCGCGTGAGGGTGTCGTGCGCTTGCTCCCACATTGCGGCGTCTGGCTCCTGCCCCTCGGCAAGCGCGACAACGCTCAGCCCGCGCTCGTCGAGTCCGGTGCCGTGCAGGTTCAGCGCCCAGGCGCCGATCCGACGGGCCACCGGGATCGATTCCGCTGCTGTGGCGAGCAATTCGTCGGCACCGGCGCGATCGCCGAGCGTGCCGCGGGTGTAGCCGGTCATCGACGTGAAGGTCACGCCATCGCGATGCAGCCGCGATAACTGATCCAGATCGTGACGACGCCAATCCCAGATTTCGACGTGGAAGCCAGAGTCGTGCAAGCGCCGAATGCGTTTCTCCATCGGCAGATCGACGAACAGCATCTCCGCCGAGGCGGCGAGGACAAACGGATTCCGAGGCCTACTCATGCCGACGCTCGCACGGTCTGAGCTTTGGCACCGTATGTGGTGCTAAACCTCAGACCTACTGGCACGTAGTTGGTCATCGGGGGAGGTCGACCCACTGTCCGGTCTCGTGTGATTCGACCATCGCATCCAGAGCCGTAGCGCTGGCGACGGCGTCGGCGAGGGTGGCGTGCGCGCTCTCGGCGTCGCCGCCGACGTGCCCCGCGGCGATGGCGGTCAGGAAGTTGCGGGCCTCGACGACTTTGGTGTCGTCATAGCCCATGGCGATGCCCGCGCCGGGCTGGAAGGCGGCATACTCCCCGTCGCCCGGCTCGCTGAAGATGGTTGCGGTGGGCTGTCCGGCGTATGCCGTGCCACCGGACACGGCCAGCTCACCCGGGCGTCGGAAGTCCCACCGGATCAGACCTTTCGTCCCGTGGACTTCGAGGGCGTAGTTGTTCTGCTCCCCAACGGCCGCTCGGTTGGCCTCGCAGACCGCGAGCGCGCCGCTGCGTATCCGCAGGAGTGCGACGACATAGTCCTCGTTCTCGACGTCGCCGAACTCGACGCTGGGATCCTCAGTGTCGACCACCGAGTAGTGGCCCTGCGCCTCCACTAATGGTCGCTTCGGGATGTGGATAGCCGTCTGTGCGACAAGGGAATTCACATCTCCGAGGACAAACCTGAGCAGGTCGACACCGTGCGACGCAAGGTCACCGAGCACGCCGTGGCCGCCGCGGGCCACGGCATACCGCCACCCGAAGGGGCTGCCCGGGTGCGCGGCATAGTCGGTGAACAGTTGCACCCGAGCATGCGTGGGTATGCCGATCCCACCGTCTTGGATGATGCGGCGAGCTCGCGCGACGGCGGGGACATTCCGGTAGTTGAAGCCGACACACCCGACGACGCCATTGGCCTCCACGGCATCGCGGACGGCCTCAGCGTCGGCGCGGGCCAGGCCGACCGGCTTCTCGATCCACAGGTGCTTGCCGGCCTCCGCGACGGCAACGCCGATTTCGCGGTGCAAGAAGTTGGGGGCGGTGACGCTGACCGCGGCGATGGCCGGGTCGGCGAGCACCGCTCGCCACTCCTCGTGCACCGCGACGTCACCGTGGGCCGCGGCGAAGGCCTGCGCCGCGCTCGGCACCGCCTCGGCCACGGCGGCGACCCGAGGACGAAGGGGAAGGGCGGGCCAGTGCTGGACCACCCGGGCATACGACCGGGCATGAACATGACCCATCCAGCCGGCACCGATGACGGCCACGGGAAGTTCGGCGGAAGGCATGGGCACTCCTGGTCCGGCTCGAGAGCGACCACCTCGCGGTCGGTCACTGGCAAATGTTCTGACATTCTGTCATTATCGACAGCGACACGTCCACCATCTCAAGGGGATTTCTCGTGACCAACCACACCAGCCCGCTGGAGCAGATGACCCGCCGTGAGGACACCGTGCTGTGGAATGACAGCGCCGACCCGCGCGAACTCGCCCAGTCCATCGCCTGGGGCGCGGTGGGCGCCACGTGCAATCCGGTCATCGCGGTGCAGTGCATCAAGAACGACCTGCCGCGCTGGACGGCCCGGATGGGCGAGATCGCCGCCGAGAAGCCCACCGCCACCGAGTCCGAGATCGGCTGGCAGGTCGTTGAGGAGATCTCCCTCGAAGCTGCGCAGCAGCTCGCGCCGATCTTCACCGAGCACAACGGCCGCAATGGCCGGCTCTCAATGCAGACCGATCCGCGCCTGGCCCGAAGCCCCAAGGCGTTGGCTGACCAGGCCGAGTACTTCGCCTCCCTCGCCCCCAACATCATCGTCAAGATCCCGGCAACCGCGACGGGTGTCGAAGCCATCGAGGACGCCGTCGCGCGTGGCGTAAATATCAATGTCACTGTGTCGTTTTCGGTCCCGCAGGCACTGGCGGCAGCGGAGGCGATCGAGCGCGGCATGGACCAGCGTGCCGCCGCCGGACACGACATCTCACAGATGGGGCATGTCGTCACGATCATGGTCGGTCGCCTCGACGATTGGCTCAAGGACCTCGCCGCCCGTGGTCAGGTCGAGAATGACGTCCACCTTGAGGAGGGCGATCTGGAGTGGGCCGGCATCGCCGCCTTCAAGCGGGCATACGGCATCTTCCAGGAGCGCGGCTATCGTTCCCGCCTGCTGTCCGCGGCCTTCCGCAGCACGGCGCAGTGGAGCGAGTTCGTCGGCGGCGATGTCGTCATCTCGCCGCCGTTCGCGTGGCAGGAGAAGATTCAGGCCACCGGCATAGAGCCCGTCGACCGGATGCAGATCCCCGTCGACCCCGCCATCATCGACCGCCTTGAGCGCGCCTTCCCCGACTTCCGCCGCGCCTACGAGCCGGACGGTATGACGACCGCCGAGTTCGACACCTTCGGTGCCACGCGCAAGACGCTGCGGCAGTTCCTCGCGGCGGATGAGGAGCTCGACCAGATCGTGCGCGACGTCCTCATCCCGGCCCCCTGAGGCGACCCGAGTCCGCATACCCCCGCTTCCACCAGAGAGACTGCACACATGAGCCAGACCGTCCGGTTGACCGTCGCCCAAGCCGTCATCCGCTTCCTCGGCGCGCAGTATTCGGAGCGGGATGGTCAGCGGCAGCGCCTCGTCACCGGAATGTTCGGGATCTTCGGCCACGGCAATGTCTGCGGAGTGGGCCAGGCCCTGCTGGAGGACCAGGTCGCCTTCGAGGAGACCGTCACCGCGAATGGTGGTGAGGCGGTCGATCCGCTCGCCCACGGCCATGTGCCCTACTACCTGATTCGCAACGAGCAGAGCGGCGTGCACGCGGCGACGGGCTTTGCCCGCGCGCGCAATCGCGCCCAGGTCATGGCGGTGACGACGTCGATCGGCCCGGGCGCCACGAATATGATCACCGGCGCGGCCCTCGCGACCACCAATCGGATTCCGGTGCTGCTCTTCCCCTCCGACCAGTTCGCGAGCCGGCTCCCCGATCCCGTTCTGCAGCAACTCGAATCGCCGCAGACACTCGACACCGCAGTCACCGATTGCTTCCGCCCGGTCTCGCGCTTCTTCGACCGCATCACCCGGCCCGAGCAGCTCATGCCATCCCTGATGAACGCGATGCGCGTCCTCACCGATCCCGCCGACACCGGCGCGGTCACCATCGCGCTCCCTCAGGATGTGCAAGCCGAGGCGTATGACTGGCCGCTCGCCTTCTTTGCCGAGCGCACGTGGCATATCGCTCGCCAGGTGCCCGAGGCGGCGGCGCTCGCGCGGGCCGTAGATGTGATTCGCAGCGCCAAGCGGCCGCTGATCGTCGCCGGTGGCGGCGTCGTGTATTCGGAGGCGTCGGAGCAGCTGCGAGGGTTTGCGGCGGCCACCGGCATCCCGGTCGCCGACACCCACGCCGGCAAGGGCGCGATCAACTGGGATCACCCGAGCGCCGTCGGTGGTGTCGGATCGACCGGCACATCCGCGGCGAATGCCCTTGCGGCAGAAGCGGATGTCGTTATCGGCATCGGCACGCGCTATTCGGACTTCACGACGGCAAGCCACACGATCTTCGCCGCGGAGGACGTCCGCTTCGTCAATATCAATACCCTCGGTTTCGACGCGGCCAAGCACGGCGCGACGATGCTCCAGGCCGATGCCCGCGAGGCGCTCACGGCGCTCACCGACGCGCTGGCCGGATGGGAGGTCGACGCGGCATACCGGCAGCGGGCCATCGATCTCGACGCCGCGTGGCAGCGCGAGGTGGACGCGTGTTATCACCGCGACCACGCGCCGTTGCCCGCGCAGACCGAAGTTTTCGGCGCGCTGAACGAGCTGATGGCCCCCGAAGATGTTGTCATCAATGCGGCCGGCTCGATGCCCGGCGATCTCCAATGCCTATGGCGCGCAACGACTCCCAGCCAATACCACGTCGAGTACGCCTTCTCGTGCATGGGCTATGAGATCCCCGCCGCGCTGGGCGTCAAGCTCGCGGTCGGCGATGAGCATGAGGTCGTCGCGATCGTCGGCGATGGCACCTATCAAATGCTCCCGATGGAGATCGCGACGCTTGTCTCCGAGGGCCTGAAGGTCATCATCGTCCTGCTGCAGAACCACGGCTTCGCCTCCATCGGCGCCCTCTCACAGTCGCGCGGCTCGCAGCGGTTCGGCACGGCATACCGCATGCGCGACGGTGGCACCGGACGACTGGACGGCGCCGAGGTTCCCTTCGATCTCGCGGCCAATGCCGCGTCCTGGGGCGCGGATGTGCTGCGCTGCAACGGGATTGCCGAGTTCCGGGCAAACTGGGAGACCGCCCACGCCGCCGACCGGACGACCGTGCTCTACATCGAGACCGACCTGCTCGGCCCCAACCCGCCCGGCACCGCGTGGTGGGACGTCCCGGTCGCTGAGGTCTCCACCCTCGCCTCCACCCAGCAGGCGTATGCCGAGCACGTCGCCGCCAGGGCAGCCCAGCGCCCCTACCTCTGAGCGCTCAGGACGAGGTTCGGCGGGTCCTGGCCCGCCGAACGTCGTCCTTAACGACGGCCTGAAGTGTGCATACACACTGCATGTGTATGCTGAGGTCATGTCAGTCCTTGAACGTCGCTTGCAGCTGCTGTTGAGCCACGATCAGTACGACCGTGTCGCCGCGGAGGCGGGGCGCAGCGGACGGAGCGTCAACGCCGTGGTGCGGGATGCCTTGGACCGTTACCTGGAGCCGGAGCATTCCTGGGCCGATGGAATCACCGTCTTCCTGGCTCTGACCGAGGAACCCGGCCGCGACCAGGCGCAAAGCCCAGGCGACCTGGCGACCGAACTCGATGAGCAGTTCGACCGGGTCGTGCTCGCGGCTCCGGGGGACCGGTCGTGAGCTGGTTCATCGACTCCACGATCCCCATCTATGCGATGGGAGCTGACTCGGCCTGGCGACCCCGCTGCCGAGCCTTCCTCGCGCGGGCAGCGGCGGAGCACCGACCGCTCCATTGCAGTGTCGAAGCCTTGCTGGAGGTGCTCTTTCATCGGCTGCGCCGCACCTCCCGAGAGCAGGCCCTAGCCGAAGTTGCCGCCCTAGAATCGAGCGTCGTCGCCCACGACTTCTCCCTTGACATATGGCGCAGCGCCCGGCAGCTTGTCGCGGAAAACGACCTCCGCGGACGGGATGCCATCCACGCGGCGACCGCGCTGGCCCTCGGATTCACGCAAATCGTCTCGATCGACGCGGACTTCGACGGGGCACCTGGTCTGCAACGCGTCAATCCCTGAACGCTCAGTACGACATTCGGCGGATCCTGGGCCCGCCGAAATGTCGTACTCAGCGTCGTGTCAGGGGAGGCGGGGGACGACGGCGGTGCGCAGGTAGTCCAGGCAGGCGCGGACGTCATCGATGGGGCCGCTGCCCTCGGCCGGCAGCCCGGTCGTGAGGGCGATGTCCTGCTCCAGGACATACCAACCCTGATAACCGCTGTTCTCCAGCGCGACGACGGCGTCGTCGATGGCGACATCGCCGGTCCCGAGGGCGCGAAACATACCGGCCTGGACGCCCTGCAGCAGGGTCAGTTCGCCGGAGACGACGCGATCGGCCGTCGCGATGTCGACATCCTTCAGGTGCACGTGGCCCACCCGGTGGCCGTGCTCCTTAGCGAAGGCGACCGGGTCAACGCCGCCAATCTGCAGGTGGCCGGTGTCGAGGCACCAGGCGACATCGGTGTGCTCCAGCGCCAAGGCGACATCGGCGGCTGTCTCGACGATGGTCCCGACGTGCGGGTGGAGCACCTGGACCAGTCCGTGCTCCGCGCAGATGGCGTCGACCTCGCGCAGCCCCTCACCGACGATCTTCATGTCCTCCGCCGTGGGCGGCACCGGCGCCGACCAGTCGTAGTCCTGGACCAGGGCGGTGACGAATCGCGTGCCGCCAGCGGCCTGGAACAGCTTCGCGACGGCGGTCGCCCGAGCGAGCGCATCGGCCCGTTGGTCCGGATCCTGCAGCACGAGCGGCACGAAGCCGCCGATCATCGCGAGCCCATAACGCCCGAGCAACTCGCTCAGCTCCGGCTCGGCTTCGGGCAGGAACCCCGGAGCGCCGAGTTCGGTTGCGGGGAGGCCGAGTTCGCGCATCTCGCTGAGCACCCGCTCCGACGGCATCATCTCGCCCCAACCCGGGACCTCACAGATCCCCCACGAAATGGGGGCGGCCGCGACGCGACCCTCGAGTGCACCGAGCGTGGCCGACATACGAACTCTCCTTGAGCGCAGGCCGGGCTCAGGCCGAGCCCGGGGATGGCTTAAGCATCCCGCCCACACCCGATGGAGGTCAAGTTAATGTCCTGACATTCTCTCATTCTGGCCAAGCGGCCGGAGTTCAGAAACGCAGGATCTTTGCCGTGTTCGGGGCGAGCGTGACGGAGCCGGTCACGCTCTCGCCGCGCAGACCGACATGCGCCCGACTCAGCGGCACCGTCGCCGCGACCTTGGTGGGGTTGACCAGAACCAAAGCCTGCGTGAAGTCCCGCTTGTACACGCCACCTTCGAGCCGGTACGCCCCGAGCGGCGTCCCAGGGTCGATGAGGTTGAAGGGATGGTTCATCTGCGACGCGTCCGCCGTGCGATCCCGCAGGAAGAAGAATCGGGACAAGCCATTGCTGCCGAGCAAGAAGGTTGACAGGGTGTATTCATGCCATGAATCTTGTTGCGCTGCAGTCGCACTCGTCCACAGCTTCGTGATGGTGAGCATGCCCTTGCCCTGCGCCTCGGCGTCGACGAGCATGTCGACATCCTTCTTCCAGTCGGCCTCCTTGCGGTATGCCGTGATGCTCGCCTTCGCATCGCGCACGAAGCCCTCGGCCGCGATCTGGTCCGTCGCGGCGACCAATGGGGCGGACGTCGCGGTGGTGCTGAAATAGCGCCCGCCATGTCCGATGCCATTACCGGTGACATCACCCGTGCCGAGTGTCGGGCGAATGGTCGACGCGAGCTTGCTCGTCGCCGTGATCCACTGCGTCGGCGTCCACAAGGATCCGTCCGGATTGACCGGCTTGCTGGACAGATAGACCGACGTGAGCGGCCCCGAGCCGAGAACGTCGAGGTAACAATCGTCATACCCGCTGCGCGCAATCAAATCCCGGCAACTGGCCCCGACGGCAGCGGTCCAGCCGGCGGAGTCCACTTGCATGAGATAGGTGCTCGGCCAGCCGAGCGCATAGATCTTGGCGCCTGAGGCATTGCGCGCATAGAGGGATTCGTCGAGGCCAGCATTCCCGAAGGTCGCATTGCGATAGACCCCGAGCCGCAGGTCTGGATTGGCGGCCCGCATCGCAGCGAGCGTCGTGCCGGAGAACTTGCCCTTCATCGTCGCGATGTAATCGACGCGCTGCGCCAGCGCGACCGCCTGGTCCTGGGTGTAGGTCCCGTGCTTGGCCATCCACTCGGCCGTCCACAGCTTGAGGAAACCGGTGCCGGTGCGCTGGCTCGGCAGGGGATCAGAACTCACCGGGGTGGCCACCGCGGCCGCGGCGCTGAGGGTGACCGCGGCGATGGCGGGGAAGGCGGCAGCCCGAAGGCGCGAGAAGTGCAGGCGGTATGACGACACAGGGGGTCCCCTGGCGGGGCGCGGGGGGGCGGATCGGTCGTCCTTGACCGTTCCAAAGAGGGGGTGCCTTCAGAGTGACAGCAGGCCAGGCTCAGCCGTCAAGAAGTTGCACGGCTGTAATTTCCGCAGGTCAGAGCCCTCGTGCGGCGCTAACGCTCGGCCTAGCCTCTAACGCTCGCCCTACCGCCTGGTATTGGTCGCGATCACGACCGGTACCAGGCGGTAGACGAGGCGGTAGGCGCGCCATGCGGGGGTCTTCCGGCACGCTACGCCAGGCCGACACGACCCTCAATGTGACAAAGCGCGTCAAGTGTTTGTTAGACTCGATGTATCGCGTGGATATATCGAGAGGAGAATCGTGGCCGCCAAGCGTCAGCAATTGCTCGACTTCGCCGTCCTCGGGCTCCTGCACGAGGCACCAATGCATGGGTATGAAGTGCGCAAGCGCCTCGACCTCGCCATCGGTCCCTTCCGCGCGCTGTCCTTCGGGACGCTCTATCCCGCACTGCGCGGGCTGGTGGCCGAGGGCTACTTGAGCGAGCGCGCCGCAGCCACGCCGACCACCTCACGCCGGCCGCGCATCGTCTACCAACTGACGCCGCTCGGTCGCGAACGGTTCGCCGAGTTGGCCCGCGGGGCTGACGAGGCGGCATATGACGACGAGGGGTTCGCCCTGCGCGTCGCCTTCTTCTCTCGCACCGAAGGCAGTGTGCGCCTGCGCATCCTCGAAGGCCGGCGCGCCCGGCTCGAGGAGCGACTGGCCACCCTGCGCGAGGAGCACGGCAGCGGCGACACCTGGAGCCGACTGCTCACCCGGCATACGGAGGAAAGCCTGCAGCGCGACCTGCGCTGGCTCGCGGATCTCATTGCCGCAGAACGGGGTTCACCGGTCCACCCGGGGACCCTCACCGACCCGAGCCACCCGGCCTTCCAGGCCCCGGGGCGGGCCACCACCTGACCACACCGCATACCCATCCATCACTAAGGAGCACCACCCATGGGTTCGATCCGCGTCGCTATCGTTGGCGTCGGCAACTGCGCGAGCTCGCTCGTGCAGGGCGTCGAGTACTACAAGGACGCCGACCCCGCCGGCACCGTCCCCGGTCTGATGCACGTGACCTTCGGCGACTATCACGTCAACGACGTCCAGTTCGTCGCCGCCTTCGATGTCGATGACAAGAAGGTCGGCAAGGACCTCGCCGAGGCCATCAACTCCTCGGAGAACAACACGATCAAGATCACCGAGGTGCCCACCACGGGCGTCACCGTGCAGCGCGGCCACACCCTCGACGGGCTGGGCAAGTACTACCGGCTGACGATCGATGAGTCGCCCGCCGAGCCGGTCGATGTCGTCGCGGCGCTGCGCGAGGCCAAGGTCGATGTGCTCGTGTCCTACCTGCCGGTGGGTTCCGAAGAGGCCGACAAGTTCTATGCGCAGTGTGCCATCGACGCGGGCGTCGCCTTCGTCAACGCGCTGCCGGTCTTCATCGCCTCAGACCCGGAGTGGGCGGCGAAGTTCGAGGCCGCCGGCGTGCCGGTGATCGGCGATGACATCAAGTCCCAGGTCGGCGCGACGATCACCCACCGCGTGATGGCCAAGCTCTTCGAAGACCGCGGTGTGGTGCTGGATCGCACCTACCAGCTCAATGTCGGCGGCAATATGGACTTCAAGAACATGCTCGAGCGCGAGCGCCTGGAGTCCAAGAAGATCTCCAAGACCCAGGCCGTCACCTCCAACCTCAACGGCCCGCTGGCCGGCAAGAAGGAGGACCGCAATGTCCACATCGGCCCGTCCGACTATGTCGCGTGGCTCGATGACCGCAAGTGGGCGTATGTCCGCCTCGAGGGTCGCGCGTTCGGCGACGTGCCGCTGAACCTGGAGTACAAGCTGGAGGTCTGGGACTCCCCGAACTCCGCTGGCATCATCATCGACGCCATCCGCGCGGCGAAGATCGCCAAGGACCGCGGCATCGGCGGCGCCCTGCTCTCGGCAAGCAGCTACCTGATGAAGTCCCCGCCCGAGCAGCGCCCCGACGACATCGGCCGCGCCCGCCTCGAGGCCTTCATCGCCGGCACCGAAGAGCGCTGACGCGCGCCCCGGGCGCCGAGGTCAGCGCAC
>NZ_BAAAPO010000047.1:0-5551 GCF_039531185.1 Nostocoides veronense | reverse complement strand
TTCGGCTCCTCCGCGCTCGGCCGAGCGCGGACCCGATTCGGCGACGATCGAGCGAGACGGGGTGGCGAGGAACGAGCCAACCCGCCGAGCGTTGAGGAGCCGAATCCAGAAAACTCAGCTCACGTAGGAGGCGAGCTGGGCTTCAACGGTCGAGGAGACGGAGGCGGGGCCGCCGACGATGACGATCTTGTTCGGCTTGAGGCGCTTCAGCTCGGCGTCGACGCTCGAGGGGATCGAGTTGGTGTCGACCAGCAGCACCGGGTTGCCGTCGCGACCGCCGACGGGGGCGGCGGAAAGGGCGTCGGCGAAGACGCGGCCGGAGGCGACATACACCGTGCCCACACCGGGGGCGAAGGAGTTCGAGGAGATCGTCGCCGAGGTGGAGAAGCGGTCGTCACCGGCCCAGCGAGCGACGGCGCCCGTGGTGTAGCGGGTCAGGAAGGCGTAGGTCTCGGGCGTGATGGTGTTCTCGCCACCGAGGACAACGATGCGCTTGGACTGCAGGCGCTCCAGCTCCTTCTTGACGATTCCGGGCACGCCATCGCTCTCGATGAGCAGCAGCGGGCCGGGGGTCTTGCCGGCGACGGGCGCACCGGACAGCGCGTCGGGGAAGACCTCACCGGACGCGACATAGGTCGTCTCCGGACCGGCGGCGTAGTTCAGCGAGCTGATCTTGGCCGAGGTGCTGTAGCGGGTCTGGCCCGCGACGCGGGTGACCTCGCCGGTGGTCAGCTTCCGCAGTTCGTTCATGACCGAACCCATGACCGAGTTGGTGCCGCCGAAGACGACGATCTGCTTCGGCTGCAGGCGGGTCAGCTCGTCGATGATCGGCTGGGGCAGCGTGTCGGTCTTGGTCAGCAGGACCGGGCCACCCTTCATCCCGGCGACCGGGGCACCGGAGAGTGCGTCGGTGAAGACCAGCCCGGAGGCGACATACGCGACATCGACGCCGGGGGCGAAGCTGGCCTTGGAGATATTCGCGGAAGCTTCGTAGCGGTCCGCACCCGAGATGCGCATCACGGTGCCGGCCTTCGCGGTCGCGGGCATGGTCAGGGCGGGCGCGATGCCGAGGGCGCCCGCGACAACGGCGGCCGCCAGCGCCGTGCGGCGCGTGGTCGTGGTCTTCATCAGTGGTTCTCCTTCGAGGGACAAGGCCCGGGCGTATGCCGCGGGGCCGGAATGTGCCAGCGGCCGGCCCGCTCGGGCCGGCCGCTGAAAATCAGGGGGAGACGTACTGCGCAAGCTCGGCTTCGACCGCCGTGCTCACCGAGTTCGGCCCGCCGAGGACAACGATCTTCTTCGGCTGCAAGTGGCGCAACGCGTCCGCGATCTGGCTCGGGATGCGGGTGTCGTCGACGAGCAGCATTGGGCCACGTCGAATGCCGGCAACCGGCGCGCCCGCGAGCGCATCGGAGAAGACCTGGCCATAGGCGACATAGGCGACATTGACGCCCGGGGCGAAGGACTTGTCTGCGATATCCGCCGAGGCGGCATACCGGTCGCTGCCGTAGAAGCGCTCGACCCATCCGCGGGAGTAGTGTGCCAGCTGGGCCGCAACCTCATCGGACACGCTCGCCGGGCCGCCGAGAACGATGATCTTGGCCGGGTTGAGCCGGTCGAGTTCTTCGGCGATGGCGCTCGGCAAGCGGTCGTCGTCGGTGAGCAGCATCGGTGAGCCGCCCATGCCGGCGACCGGTGCACCCGAGAGGGCGTCAGGGAAGTTCAGGCCCGACGCGACATACGCGACATTCACGCCGGGGGAGAAGGACTCCTGCGAGATCTGCGCGGAGGCTTCGTAGCGGTCCGCACCCATCCACCGCTCGACGCCGCCGGAGGTGTAGCTGGCAAGGACCGCCTCGACGTTGTAGTCGACGCTATTAGGACCACCGAGGATGACGATCTTCTTCGGCGCCAGGCGCCGCAACTCGGTGGCGACAACGGACGGCACCTCGCTGCTCTTGACGAGCAGCATGGGGCCGCCGGTCTTCGCCGCGACTGGCGCGCCGGAGAGGGCGTCGGTGAAGACCGCGCCGGACGCGACATACGCGACGGGCACACCCGGGGCGAAGCTGGCTTCGGACACATTGGCGGCTGCTTCGTAGCGGTCGGCACCCGAGATGCGCTCGACACCTGCCGCCTTCCCACCGTCGGCGGCGAAGGCGCCTGCCGGTCCGGCAACCATCGCACCGGCGACGACGACCGCGGTCATCGCGCGTCGCAGAACTGCACTACTCATCGAGTGGATCTCCCTCGGATTCGGGCTACAGGGACCAGGTCACGCCCGATCACCCCACGGCAGGGTAACCAATGTCTATGCCGATCGGCACCTTCAGTTCGGGTCCGGCCGCTGCGGGGGCCGCTCCTGGGACGGATCAGCACGAGATCAATTGCCGGCGACGATATCGACCACGACGACCGTGACATTGTCATGTCCGCCCGCGGCCAGGGCCGCCTGAATGAGGGCGTCGGCCGCATGCTGCGGATCTTGCGCCGTATCGAGCACCCAAAAGATGTCGTCGGGCGAGACCTCATCGGTCAGCCCATCGGAGCACACGAGGAGCCGGTCCCCTGGAACGACTTCGAGCCGCTCGACGTCGACCTGCACATCGGGCCGCGCGCCGAGGCTGCGGGTGACGATATGCCGCATCGGGTGCACCGCGGCCTCCTCGGGGGCCAGGATGCCGAGCGTGACCATGTCCTGGACTTCGGAGTGGTCGACCGTCACCTGCTTGATTTCGCCCTCGTGGATATGGAGAACGCGCGAGTCACCGACATTGAAGATCGCCCAGGATCCGTCAGTGAGCGCCCCGATGCCGGAAATGGTCGTGCCCATGCCTCGCTGACCCGGCAGGTGCCCGGCCTGCCAGATCCGCCGGTTGGCCTCTTCGACCGCAGCGCGCAGCGGCGCCGCGTCGACCAGGTCGAGACCGTCGAGTTCGGCCAGGGCCTCGATCGCGAGCTGCGCGGCGACCTCGCCCGCCGAGTGGCCGCCCATGCCATCGGCAACGACAAAGACCGGGTATGCCGCGAGGAGGCAATCCTCGTTCTGCTCCCGGTAATGCCCACGGTGGGTCGCCGTGCCGACCTCAATCACGCGGCTAATCTCCCACACCCGAGGCGGTCCGCGCCAGGGCACTTCCGACACCCGGCGGGGCCGCGGGTATGCCGGGACAAGCGGTCGTTACGGCAAGTACGACCCAAGCACAGCGCGGACGCTCTCGCTGACCGTATTCGGCCCGCCGAGCACGACGATGCGCTGCGGCTGGAGGCGGGAAATTTCGTCGGCAACGACCTTCGGCAATGAGGTGGTGTCGACCAGGAGGACCGGACCACGCGTCATACCCGCGACGGGGGCACCGGACAGGGCGTCGGGGAAGACCCGGCCGGACGCGACATACAGCACCGGGGTGCCGGGGCAGTAGTTGCCGGCCGAGATGGCCGCCGAGGTCGCGAAGCGATCGGCTCCGGAGACCCGGCTCACCGCACCCTTGGTGTAGGGCGCCAGGGCAGCGACCACACTGTCGGAGATGGTGTTGGGGCCGCCCATCACGACGATCCGGCCTGGCTGCAGGCGGGTGAGCTCCGCCGCGATGCTGCTGGGGATCTTGGTCGTGTCGACGAGCAGCACCGGGTTGTCGTTCTTTCCGGCCACCGGGGCACCGGAGAGCGCGTCGGTGTAGACGCGGCCGGAGGCGATATAGGCCGTCGCAACGCCGGGGGCGAAGGACTTGGTCGCGATCGTCGCCGACGTGGAGAAACGGTCGTCGCCGGCCCAGCGCTCCACGCCGCCGGTGGTGTATGCCGCGAGCTTGGCTTCGACCTCGGGGGACACGGTGGCCGGTCCGCCGAGGATGACGATCTTCCGCGGGGCGAGCCGGCGCAGTTCCGTCTGCACCGCTCCGGAAATGGTGGTCGCCGAGGTCAGCAGGATCGGTCCGCGGTCCTTGCCCGCCACCGGGGCCCCGGACAGCGCATCGGCGAAGACTTCGCCGGAGGCGACATAGGCGACCTGGACGCCGGGCAGGAAGCTGCGCGCCGAGATCGTCGCTGAGGCCGCATAACGGTCCGCGCCGCTCCAGCGCTCGACCTTGGCCAGGCCGGGGAAGTCGATCTTGACGCTCGCGCCGGCCGTGGTCGCCGAGACCACCTCGAGCCGCAGGATGCCTCCGGGGCTGGTCCAGCTCTCGCCCGGTTCGAGGCCAGGGTGGCGACCGGTTGCCGACGCCTTGCCGTCGGGATGGAAGTCGAGGACGGCGCTATCGGCGGGATTGCCGCTGGCCAGGTCCACGCGGCGCACGATGACGCCACCACCGGGATCGGTGCGGGTGACCCCGGTCGGGTCGACCCAGGTCGCGTCATCAATCCAGTCATCCAGACCGTCGGGCGTGCGGTACTCGATCGTGTAGCGCTCGTCACCGAGGGTGATTCCGACTCCGCGCAGCCCGGTATTGGCCGACAGCGGACGAATGAAGGAGTACTGACCCTGACCGGGGGTGACCTCGGCGAAATCACTGGCGGAGAAGGCGCCGAGGCGGCGCAGGTTAGCGGCGCTCAGCCGGCCAACATGCTGATAGGGCCACCAGCCCATGAGGTCCCAGGGGTCGCTGCCGTCCTGCTGCTTGCAGTAACCCGACAGAGGGATCGGGGTGGTGTGGGCCGCGTCGGTCCAGCAGTCCAGGGAGTTGCTCATGCCCAGCCCGGCGTTCGAGCCGACACCAAAGCCGATGGTGGCCCAGTGCAGCGACTCGGCGCCGTTGAAAAACGCCACGCCGTCGCCCGCCGCACTCAGCCCGCGCGAGGCGAGCATGCCGAAGGAACAGGTCGAGGACTGCGGGAAGACGATGTCGAGATGCTGCCGGTTGCCGGGGACATCCGGCGCGACGGCTCGGGCGGCCCGCTCGATCGCCGGAATATCGCAGGACGCGATCTCGTCGGCGGTGAGGCTGATCTTGGCCCACGGCCGCACCTGGTTCAGCGTGACGGTGAGCTTGCTGGCTGTCGCCGCGCGGAAGTAGCCGCTGGTCGCCCGCACCTCGGTCCCGATCGCCACATTGTCCAGCGCTGCCGGAGCCGGGTCCGCCCAATAGACCGGCTGCACGAGCACGGAGTGGTCGCCGAGCGCGCCCCGCGCAGCCGTGCCGCGCGCCGGAGCGGACCGGTCGACATACTGCCGCAGCGGGCCGGGGGCAGTTGCCTTCCCCAGGTCCGGTGCGTATGCCGTGGCCCCCTCCCCCGCAGATCCTGCGGCGGGTGCCGCGCCCGCGCCGCCAACGCCGGTCAGGGCACCGAGCGCGAGCGCCGTGATCGCCGTGCCGGCGAGCAGCCGCCTCGGCGCGGCGGGCAGCGTTGCGGGGGCGGCCGTTCGGACGGCAGTGGACGTGGAAGGGCGGTGACCAAAGTGACGCACGAGACTCACGCTACCGGCCGCTCCCCAAGTCGGCGACGCGAACGGCCCCGGCGTGGCGGCCCAGCCCGTCGTGGCCTAAGCCCGGATCCACCGATGGGGTTGAGGTTGTAGCGGGTTGTGTGCGGGTCGGAGCATGAGAAATCC
>NZ_BAAAPO010000046.1:0-119334 GCF_039531185.1 Nostocoides veronense | reverse complement strand
CGACCACCACGAAGGAGGAGATCAACTCGCGTCATGACACACCCATCCACAACTCTTGACAATTGCTCGCTTAATGGGCACGGCGAGCTCAAGGTCGTTCGGCCGGTTCAGGACGTTCTGGCCCTTGTGGATCGGCAGGGTGCTCTCGACATCGGCGATGACTCTGTGGATGGCTTCGACGACGCCTTTGGCGTGCCCTTGTCGCGGCGGACAGAAGACAACGTCGATGCCGCACTCGGCCGCGAACCCCAAGGTGTGGTCGCTGGCATTCTCCGTGCCGTGGTCGAACACCAGGGTGCTGGAATGGATCGCGGGCTTGCGGCCGATGACCTTCTGGATGGTGGTCTTCTCACCCTCCGGGTCATCGTTGAGCGCGACGAGCCTCGGTATGCCGTGCCACATCACCAGTTCGTAGGGATAGCCGGCTCTGGTCACCGTCGGGCGGCCCATTTGCGCGATCAACGCGCACACGTCACGTGATGTGGCTGCGCCGACGCAGACGCGAAGCGCGACGAACCAGCGTGTGTAGACGTCGATCGCACTGAGGATGACCGCTGGCACCAACACGCCTTGGGGACCAAGGATGGCCACCGTCGTGGGGGTGGCATCGACCTGAACCAGTTCACCGGGGCGACTGACGCGTTGAGCCCCGTAGACGGCGAGAGGCCGGCTGGACTCAGAACGACGAGTCTTCGCCACGTGGTGAAGGCCGCGCCCGCGAGAGACCTCCCCGACCAGGACGCCCAACTGATGGCGCGTGACCTCGTCCGCCACGGCGGCCCGATCGAGCCTGCTTCTGATCCGGACAAGCAGCTTGCGCTGGCTCTTTCGTGGCCTTTGACTCTCGGCCGCGACTTCCTCGCGGACGATCTCAACGACGGCCGGATCGAACTCATCAAGCCGCTGGGTCAGAGTCCGGCGGTTGCCGTGGATCAGGAAGTCGGGCCCCTCGCCGATGCGACCAACTTGGCGGTAGAGCGAGGCTCGGGAGGCGCCCACCTCACCGAGGGCTCTTAGCTCGAGGCTCTTCGTGATCAGGCGCTCTGCTGAGGTGGTGGACTTCGGGTCGTAGGCCGGGTTGAGGATTCCAGCACGGCGGTCGGCCTCCGGGTTCCCTCGCAGGGATCCCGTCTCGATCTGCACCAGGTCGCGGTAGCGCTTCGAGACGGCCGCGCGCTCTTCTTCGCCCAGTTCCGCCAGCATGGGTGCTGGATGCTGCTCGAGGACATCCACGGGTGGTGCAGGCTTGCAGGTCAGTGACGCCTTGACCAGCGCCATCCACGTCACTCGCGTTCGGTGGTCACCATGGTCAACGACGACAACGACCCTGCCGTCCTCATCGCGGGTGATCCCGATGACCTTGCCCGCGTCTGGCTGCTCGTCGACCGGGTGTCCAGCACCGATGGGCCGACGGCGATGAGCAGCGGTCACATGGTGTGCAGCCACGGCGCACCCCCTCCCGTTGCCTGGAATGCGACGGTGCTGTCCAGCTCCATCACGGAGTCGAGGTTGACGTGCACGTGGCCGTGGTCGATGAGATCCCACAGGCGGACGAAGCCTTGTGGCCCTCCGCCAAGCAGGTCGCTTGCACGCTGGACGTCGATCGAGCCTGGTGTTTGGCGCAAGAGCCGTGACGCGCCGACCCGGTCCTGATAGGTGTCATTGCGTCCGGCATGGAGGAAGTTGATGTTCCGCACCCGCTGGGCGGGGAGCTCGGTCCGCACCTGGTACTCCCACCCCAGGGCCTCAGCGGTCGTCGCCGTGAGCTGGAGGACTGCCTGCAATCTTGGATCGTCGAGCTTGGTCCGCGTGGTCACGTCGACCAAGAGCGCACGCCCGTCAGCGTCGCGGAGGAGGAAGTCGGGGACGTGTCCCCGGACTCCAGTCGTCATGATCCACTCCAGCCGAAAGGGCTGTGTAGCCACTTGGGTCGGTGGTCGAGTGATCAGCAGGTCGCGGAGATGGGTGAGTTCGTTGAAGCTCTCGCACCAAACCGCCCGGCACTCGTGGGCCTCGGTCGGGACGACCACCCTAGAGATGTAGTTCTTCATTCCCTTGTGAGAGGCGGGCCGGCGGACCGGCAGCAGCTGGTCCGGCACCATCGACGTCAAGGAGTTGACGTCGGCGGTCGCGACCATGGGCAGGCAGTTGGTGTCGATCGTCAGGAGTGTCGCCGAGGCGGCTGAGGCGACCTTCGCCCGCTCGGCGGCGTCGCCAGCGACGTCGACGACCTCTGCCCACTTCGCGGGATGTCCTTCGAGTGAGGGGATGAAGTTGGTCCGTCGGCCGAGTCTGTGAGGGACCGCCGAGTGGCGTTTACGCATGAAGGGTTTCCTCTCGTCAAGAGGCTCACCGTTGACGCGGGCACGTCGGGTCGCCACAATGGCAGCAGCGAGCCCCAGGGGGTTTCGGGTTGAATGAACTTGAGCGCGGTCCTGCCGCGTTTCGCGTCGAAGCCGGGTTGCCGCCCGGCTTTCGTCGTGTCTGGGGGATGACGGGCTCCCAGAAGTGCCCGGGTCGCGTCACATGGCCTGCTCCTTGAGGAGGACCTCCTGAAGGGCGGCTTCGCCGACTGCACTCACCGTGCGTCCTGTGTCGTCGGCGGCGGCGAAGAGGCGTCGTGCCAGTTCGGGGGTGAGCCGCAACTCGACACGGACTGGGCAGTCAGTGGAGATGGCGCGAAGCCGGGGACGCCCACGTCGGGCCTTGATGGGTTGCTTGGCGACCATGTCTTCCTCCGGCACTCCAACTTCAACGAAGCTGGGGCCAGAGGGTGATAGCCCGTTGCTTGCCGGCCGGGGTGGTCAGGTCCGTCCGGGCCACGTTCGATCTATGGAAGATCCCGTTGTGGCTTACCGGTTTGTGAACATACCGGTATGTGGAGCGGTTGGGAAGGGCCTACTCGACCGGTCGGGCAAACTGCTCCTCCAACGCGGTCGCGACTGCTTCGAACTCTTCAAGCGCAGCAGTGAGGTCCTCGACGATCTCGCGCGCCAGGACATCCGGTGACGGCAAGTTGTCGAGGTCCTCGAGGGACTCGTCACGCAGCCAAGTGATGTCGAGGTTGGCCTTGTCTCGCGCCGTGATCTCGTCGTAGGTGAAGGGCTTCCAGCGCTCGCTCTCGTCGCGCCGGTCGCGCCGTCCCGGCTCGTATGCAGCAACGAAGTCGTCGAGGTCGGCTCGCCGGAGTGGGTTCTGCTTGAGGGTGAAGTGCTTGTTGGTGCGCAGGTCGTAGACCCACAGCTTCTCGGTCCACGGCTGACCGGGCCGGGCGACCTTCTTGTCGAAGAAGAGCACGTTGGCCTTGACGCCTTGGGCGTAGAAAATGCCGGTGGGCAGCCGCAGCATGGTGTGCAGGTCGAAGTCGGTGAGCAACTTGCGGCGGATGGTCTCGCCCGCGCCGCCCTCGAAGAGGACGTTGTCGGGCAGCACGACTGCCGCGCGGCCGTTGGTGTCGAGGATGGTCATGATGTGCTGGACGAAGTTGAGTTGCTTGTTGCTCGTCGTGGCGACGAAGTCCTGGCGCTCGATCTCGCGGTCCTCTCGGACCTCTCGGCCGTCGGCGCCGATCATCGTCAGCGACGACTTCTTCCCGAACGGCGGGTTCGACAGCACGACGGACCATCGCTTGCCCGGGTCGGCGGTGAGCGAGTCGCGGACCTCGATGAGCGAGTCGCCGTCGGCCGTGCCGATCCCGTGCAGCAGGAGGTTCATAGCCGCCAAGCGAGCGGTGCCGTCGACGAGTTCGTAGCCGTTGACGAAGCCTTCCTGCAGCTTGGCCCGTTGCGTCGGCGTCATCGACTCGGCGCCCTGCTCGGCATACTCGTTGGCCACCAGGAGAAAGCCGGCCGTGCCGCAGGCGGGGTCGACGACAGTGTCTTCGACGGTGGGCTGGGTGACGTCGACGATCGCCTGGATGAGGGCGCGCGGCGTGAAGTACTGGCCCGCGCCAGATCCCTTGTCAGAGGCGCCCTTGCTGAGCAACTCCTCGTAGGCGTCACCCTTGATGTCCGTGCCGGACTGAGACCAGTTCTCTTTGTCGATGAGGTCAACGACAAGGCGCTTGAGCTTGGCCGGGTCCTGAATGCGGTTCTGCGCCTTACGAAAGATCGTGCCGATCACGCCGGGCTGGCGGGCCAGTCCGTTGAGGATGCGGGTGTACTCGAACTCGAGCTGATCACCTTGTGCGTCGAGGAGTCGCTGCCACGAGTACTCCTCGGGCACGATCTGCTGCGGCTTCAGCTTCCGGGTGGCGCGCTCGTGCGCCATCTTGAGAAAGAGCAGATAGGTCAGCTGTTCGGTGTACTCGATGACGCCGACCCCGTCGTCGCGCAGCACATCGCAGTACGACCACAGCTTGTCCACCAACCGTCGGGAATCGCTCACGGGTGCCTCCTCGGCCAAAACGGGTCGTCGATCCATCCGCGGGGTATGCCCATTCCCGAGAGCGGGACAGCGGGATGTTCGTGAAACAGGTCGTCGAGACGCCAAGCCCACGACGAGCCTGGCGCAATGGTGTGCAGCATGGTTTGGAGCGAGACGAGCACGGGATACAACCGCTGGCGTCGCCACTCGTCACGGATGAACAGGTCGCCGTCGTCGATCCACCGGATCGCGCGCGACTTGGGAATGGCAGGGTAGACGCCGAGTCCCCTGTTCCACAGACGACCGTGATGGGCGCAGATGTTACGCACCCGCTGGTAGGTCAGCAGCCACGAGGCCAAGACCGGGGCCCTGAGACCCAGCGTCCTCGCAATGTCGTTCTGGGCCGTGGTGTTTGCGAGGGAGGCATAGACGTTTCGCATGCTTCCGAAGCTCAGCTCCTCCATGACGATCCAGGTCGGGGGCCGTGCCGGCTCGCCGTAGCGCGTGACGTAGTGCTCGAGGGCAGATACGAACGAGTCCTGGCCGACCAACTGCTCGCGAGGCCGCTGAATCTGATCTGTGACCATCCGGTCGACGTCCTCGAGCAGCCGCGTATGGGTGCCTGGGCGGGCGAAGTGGGCGCTGTTCTCGTACCAGTGCGGTCCATGCACGAGGGCCATCTGGTCCCCCAGGGCAGCCCGCACTGCGACTTCGACCCGTTCCAGTGCGTCGAGGACGATCAGGCGTAGCTTGCGATCGAAGATGTAGAGGCCTAGCACCTCATCGAAGGTTGTACCGGCGCGCAGGATGTCCCTCTCGTCGGCCTCAAAACTGCGTACGTATGCGGACATCCGGTAGTAGCCGATGTGCCTCAGATACCGGGCGGCACGATCCCGATCGTCAAGGATCAGCCCTCGTTGCTGCCAGCGATCCAGGAGGTCGCTCTGCGAGAGGGCGGGCTTGAGGTAGCGCTCAACGCCTCGCGCCCGACTCCGTTGGCGTTCAGGCAAGAGAAAATCCCCCAGTTGCGCATCGTTGAGAGGCTCGGGGGATTTGGTGTCCCAAACGTACACCCCAGCGGCGACTCCGCGCGGGAACTGTGATCGGTTCGTTCGTCACAGTCAGCCCTCCTCGTAGGAGCGCTGGACGAGCGGCAGCGCTTGAGCGAGCGTCTCCGGGCCGTTGACTCGAACCTCGAGATCACCGGTGCCGAAGTGGCCGATCTGGCGCACGTCGCGGCTGAAGCCCTCCACGAGATCCACGGTGTCCGGGTTCACCTTCAGATACAGGGCGAGCTCGCGCCGCTGCGGCAAGATCTCAACGCACAGGAAGTTCTTCAGGCGCCGGTAGGCGATGTAGTACTTCAGGGTCTTCTGCGTCACGTCGTCGCCCAACGCCCGCACGTAGTCGTCGAGCTCGCCGTAGAGGTCCTTCAGCTCGGTCGGCGATTGATCGAGGTACTCACTGACAGTCTTGTACGTCGCGGGGGTTGGCGACTCGGTCACCGGTGGCGTCACGTCAGGCGCGCCGGTCGAGGTCTGGGCATCCACCCGCGAGGAGTGGACCAGTTCGAGAGCGAGCAGCTCACCAGCGAAGTCGCGGTAGCGGACAAGGTCGATGCTGCGGTCCATCTGGTTCACCGCGTGCTCGTCGTACCTGGTGAACCCGTTGGCCACGCAGATCAGTCGCGGGTTGCGCCAGTCGATCCCTGATGCCACCTCGGTACCTAAACGCTCGAGCACGAGCACCTTGAAGTCGCCACGGTGGTCCATGAGCCAGTCAAGGTAGAACAGGCCCTGGTTGATGACGCTCTCGTTGATCGCCCGCTTGTACTCGAAGATCACCGGGCTGCCGTTCTCGTCGATCCCGAGCGAGTCCATCCGGCCGCCATGGCGGGTGCCCGTGGAGTACTCCGTCGCCAGGAGCCGCACACCGAACAGCGTGTCCATGTTGGCTTCGATCAGCTTCTGGAGGGAGCGCTCCAAGGCCACCGAGGCGCCCTGCAACTCCGTGGCCACGCCGTCGGTGATGCGGAACAGCTTGAGGTCAGACATCGGTCAACTCCTCGATCATTTCGGCGTCCGTGTGCCGCCCGGTGAGCTTCCCCTCAAACGCCGCCGCCAAGACGGCTCTCCTCAGTGACGTGTGTCGCCTTTCGGCCAAGGAAATGGCCGCGATGAGTCGGCGGCGATGGTCGTCGATAGCCCCGATGCTGGCGACGAACCGTTGTTGGTCCTCGAGCGGTATCAGAGGGAGCTCGATTCCCTCGAGTTGCGACTGGTTGACCTTGTAGATGCCAGCGCTGGTTCGGGCGACCCCTTCAATCTGCAAGCGGGTCCGCCTCGAGTTCCACACCATGTCGAGGAACTCCGGGAGCATCGTTTCCGCCCTCGGCCTGGCGCGAATCGCAGTGTCAGGGAAAGCCACCTCGTCGGGCTGGGCGCGTACCAGCGACCCCCTGCCCACCAGCCGCAAGCTCCCGCTACCTCGGGCGATGAGATAGTCGCCGCGCTGCACGAGGAACCGGGAGGCCTCAGCGCGCGACCAGTCACCCGCCTTGCGCTCAGACAGATCGACACCAGCGCCCTTCAGGGCCGTGAGCCGTAACACGGGGAAACCCCCGTCTCGTGAACGTACCGATCGACCGTTCGTGAGTGGTGTCTCAAGGAAGCCGGGCAGGGGTCGGGATGGGCAGTCGTCGGGGATGAGTGATCGGATGGCTGACTCGTGGAGGTTCTCCGCCCGTTGGCTGGCCTGGCGCAGCCCGTGGTGGGCGGCGTCGAGGTGGGAGAGGTGTTCTTCGAGGATCTCGACGATCCGCCGCTGCTCAGACAGAGACACGCGCGGTATGGACAGGGTCGAGAGGTTCCTGCGCGAGATGCGCTTGCGTGTTGTACCGCTCTGCAAGGCCTCAACTCGCATATGGAACTGCGGCGCATTGATCATCCACGCCACGTAGGCCGGCTCGAAGGAGCTCGTGTCCGCACGCAGGATGGCGACGTCAACGGCCGTTACAGCCCTGCCGATGGTGGGTGGCACGACGCAGGAGCGGCCAATGGGATCGGGCATCCGCGCGATGAGGACATCGCCTGGTTCAAGGAACGTGCAGTTCAGGCGGGAAGCCTGGTCCTCGCGCATCCATCGATCCGATCGATCGCGGAACATTCCCACCCCGACATCCGCGAGCTGGGTCAACCTAACAGTTCCTTGCGGGTCCTGATTCTTGGACTCCACCCAGTCCCCATCTGAGAAGAGCCCTGCACGCCCGACCTCTTCGAGGGAAGCCCAAGTCACGCGGTCAGCTCCGCATTCAGTGCATCGAGCAAGTCACCGGCGCGGTCGCCGAGGTCGCGGAGGGCACCATCGACGCCGCCTCTGTCGGTGAAGGGTGCGCGGTCGAGGTCCTCTGCGGTGATGCCGGCGCTTGAGGCGATCACGTCGACCATTCGGTCGAGCCACCACCTTTCGAGAGGGGAGAAGTCAGAGCCCGCCTGCGCCTGTTGAGCCAGCCACGCGGCATACCGCTCCTGGACCTTCGCGGCGTAGGGGACGAGCTCGTTGTCGAGGCCGACCGTATAACGCAGCAGTGACACCAGGTCGGTCAGAGTGTGGCGGTCGCTGTGCTTGACCTTGCCGATGTCGACCGCTTCGTATGCGGCCCAGATGATGTCGGGAGTCCAGTTGTGCGGCGGCCGGGAGATGCGGTCGGCGAGCTCTTGGATATCCGCGAAGGCGATTCGGTGAACCTTGGCCTCGGTGATGACCTGGATCGCGGTGATCTCGTCGCGGTGCTCGGTCAGATACTCAGCCCAGGACTCGACGACCGACTTGGCCCGGTTGGGGTCGACGACCCCGTGGGCGTCGAGGAGGACGTCGACGCTAACCTCATCGACGATGCGGTCGTGGGTGGCGCGCAGCTCGAGGATGCGGGTCCGCAAATCGGGGTTGGACGCGAGCGGCGTGACGGCGCGCTCGAGTAGGTCGCGCCGCGCTTGGTTAGGGTCAGTGGCCCCTTCGATGGCCTTGGCCTGGGTGTCCGGATCAACGGCATCGACGAGGAGGCGCACAATGTCACGAACGGAGCCGCCGGCCACCTCGTCGAGTTCGGTGCGTTCCTCCGGTGTCAGCTCGAGTTCCAACTTGGCCAGGCGTGAGCCGAGGGTGGCGGTCTCGTCCTCGGTGATGGTCAGATTCGCTGCCTTGTCGAGGAGCTTCTTGAGCGGGACGGCCTTGTCGCGGTTCAACGGCGGGTCGACGAACTCGTGCTCGGTGACGCCGACAGCGTCGACGATGACGAAGCGGGTCTTTGCGGTCGCGTCGGGGGTGACGGACTGGAAGTCGGCAGGCGCGATGGTGCGCGCCCCTCGGCCCTTCATCTGCTCGAAGTACTGAGCCGAGCGGACGTCGCGCATGAAGAGCACGCATTCGAGCGGCTTGACATCGGTGCCGGTGGCGATCATGTCGACAGTCACGGCGACCCGAAGCGTCGGGGACGTGCGGAAGGCCTGGAGGTGTCCCTTGGGGTCCTTCGCGGCATACGTGATCTTGGCGGCGAAATCGTTGCCCTTGCCGAAGACCTCGCGGACGGTGGTGACGATCTCCTCGGCGTGCGCGTCGTCCTTGGCAAAGATCAGGGTTTTGGGGACCGTGGAGCGGCCGGGGAAGATCTCGGTGAAGAGCTTGTCTCGGAAGGTCTCCAGGACGAGGCGGATCTGTGACTTGGCCGTGACCGCGCGGTCGAGCTGCCGTTCCGTGTACTCCAAGTCCTCCTCGATCGCCTCAAGTCGCTGCTTGCGGGTGCGGCGGTCGATCTTGGGCACGATGGTGCCGGCGTCGATCGTGGAGCCACGGTCGCTAATCTCAGTGCGGATCCGATAGAGGTCAAAGTCGACGTTGACCCGGTCGGCAACGGACTGGGGGTAGGTGTATTCGGAGACGAGGTTCTGCCGGAAGAACGCGAACGTCTGCTTGCCGGGGGTGGCGGTCAGGCCGATGACGTGGGCGTCGAAGTACTCGAGGACGCCGCGCCAGACGCCGTAGATGGAGCGGTGGGCTTCGTCCACGATGACGAGGTCGAAGGCTTCGGGCGGGAGGTCCGTGGAGTAGCTGACGGTGACGGGTGCGTCGGGGACGTAGTCATCGAGGCCCGGGTCGTCGCCCTCGGTGACGTCGTTGCCGCGCAGGACTGAGTGGACGCGCTGGATTGTGGAGACCACGACGTCGGAGGAGCCGAGCATGCCGGCGCTGGTGAGCTTGTCGACGTTGTAGATCTCGGTGAAGCGGCGCCCGTCGCCGGGGGTGCGGTAGTTCTGGAACTCGGCGATCGTCTGCTCGGCGAGATTGTTGCGGTCGACGAGGAAGAGGATGCGCCGGAAGCCGCCGTGCCTGAGGAGTCGGTAGGCGGTGGTCGCTGCCGTGAATGTCTTGCCCGCTCCGGTGGCCATCTGCACCAGCGAACGGTCGAACTGCTGGTCGGCCAGGCTCTGCTCGATGCCCTTGATCGCGGTGATCTGAGCAGGCCGAAGCGGCGCCTCGTCCAGTGTTGGGAGGTGACGCACCTTGGCACGCCAGGTCGGGGTGTCCGGATCAGCCTCGGCATCCCGGACGAGCTTCGCCAGGGTTGCGGGCTTGGGGAAGTTGAAGATCCGCCGGGCGCGAGGGCTGGGGTCGTAGCCATTCGTGAAGTGGGTCTCCGACCCGCTGGCCTCGAACACGAACGGCAGGCGTCCGTCGACGGTGATCGATCGCAGCTGTGCGTCGGCAGGGAGGCCGTTGGCGTACATCGCCGACTGCCACTCGACGCCCGAGAGCGTGGTGCCCTCGGGCTTGGCCTCGATGACCCCGACGACCTTCTTGTCGACGTAGAGGAGGTAGTCGGCCCGGCCGTGCCCTGTCTTCATGACCGCCTCACGGCAGGCCACGCCATCGTTGGCGAACAGGTTCAGGTCCTTCTTGTCCTGCACCGACCAGCCTGCATCAGCAAGCTGACGGTCGATGAGCACACGCGCGCGCTGCTCGGCCGCCAACTTGGGGTCACCATTACCGGTATTCACTGATCGCAACCCTAAGGGTCGAGCAGCGCGGGCGTCCCGAGACGGCGACTACCGCGCACCGCCCAAGCCGCGATCGAGGGCATCAACAACCGTTCGGCCAGCGAGGTCGAGCTCGTTGATGGCGTGGATGTAGAAGCGCTCGACCATCGCAGCTGGCTCGACTTCATCGAAGGCCCGGAGCAGTGAGCGTAGGTCATCGATAGCTGCTGCCAACTCGTGGCGAACATCCCGCTCGTCGAAAGCATCACCACCTGGCATGAGACCAGCCTGCCGCAGTCGCCGGCGTTGTCGGTGGCGTCTGAGTCAATAGGTCCATGGATCAGACGTGGACTGTGCGTGACCTGCCCGTACTACGGGCGATCGTTGAGCTCTATGAAGAGACGGGTCAGATCGTGAGCCCCAACCAAATCGAGGCGAAGACCGGACTCGCCGCCGAGGTTGTCCAGTCGGCGCTCAGAGCGCTCGACTCTGAGCAGCCGCCCTACGTCATGAAGATGCAGAGGTACTCCTCGGGCCACGTCGTCATGATCGGCGCTCCAACCGGCCACGCGCGTCGCGCGGTCGGTGCCTGGCCGACAGCTGAGACGATCGCAGATCGACTCGTCAGCGCCCTCGATGGGCAGCAGAGCGCGAGCCAGACCCGAGCGGAAGGGCTGGCTGCGCAAGACGGCTGCATACCTGGGCAACGCCGGCCGAGATCTCGCAGTCGAGATCGGAGCGACCGCGATCAACCGCCAGATGGGGATGTGACCGAAGCGGCCGTCTCAAACTCCGCGGCTGACGTCTCAGAATCCACCGCTGAAGCGGCGATCCGTCTCACGCCGTCTCATACTTCCGAGTAAATCTCAAAATCGCTCGCCGTTGACACACCCCGGGTCAGGGGTGGTCGCGGAGGTAGCGGCCGAAGTGGGGGACGGTGAAGGCGATGCGGCCGCGTTCGGTGGAGTAGATCAGGCCTTTCTTCAACAGGGCGTCGCGGGCGGGGGAGAGGGATTGGGGTTGCTTGCCGAGCCACTTGGCGACCTCGGAGGTGGGCACCGAGTCGAGTTCGATGACCAGGGAGGAGTTGTATGCCGTTGTCCCCGAGCCAGATTCGTCGGTCTCCTCCGTGGCGGCCCCGCCCTCGATGCGGCTGGCGCCGCCGAGGGGGTTCCCCTCCGCGTCGACCAGCGCCACCTCGGCCATCGCGCGAAGATAGTCGCGCTCGGCGGGGGTGGCGCGTTCATACCGGCTGCCGAAGAATCCAACGGCGAGTTCCGCCTCCGCGCGCGGGACGGCGACAAGCACGTCCTCGCGTGTGATCGGCGTGCCGGGTGCCAGATCCCAGACCTCCTTGCCATAGGCCTGGATGAAGTACGGATAGCCGCCGGTCACGGCATACATCTCGGCCAGGGCATCGACCTCGAAGTCCGCGTCCTCCTCCTCGGCCGGCACAGCAAGCGCTGCGTCCGCAGCGTCGCGCTCGAGGCGGTCGATGCGGGCATACCGAAACAGCCTCTCGGAGTAGGACTTTGACGCAGAAAGCACCGCCGGGAGGTGCGGCAGACCCGCGCCGACCACGATCACCGGCAGTGAAGATTGGGAGATCTCGTGGCACGCCGCGCAGAGCGCGGAGATGTCCTCGGGCCCGAGGTCTTGCATCTCGTCGATGAAGATGGCGATCCCGCGCCCCAGGTCGGCGGCAAGCCCGCCGATATCGGTCAGCAGTTCCACCAAGTCGATCTCGATGTCGCCCGAGTCGGCCCGGCCGGCGATGGCGGGGGCGTCGATGCCGGGATTCCAGCGGTCGCGCAGCTTCGCATTCGCGGCGGTCTCGCGCTGCGCGAACGACTTCACCACCCCCAGCACGTGGTCCACCTGGTCGAGCTGCGTATGCCCGAGCTCTCGCACCGCGACATGCGCCGCGGCGGCGATCGGGCGCCGGAGCGTCTGGTCAGGGCGCGCCTCGAACTTCCCTGTGCCCCAACCCGCTCGGACTGCCTGGCCGCGAAGAGCGTTGAGCAGCACGGTCTTTCCGACGCCCCGCAAACCGGTGAGGATCAGCGAGCGCTCGGGGCGCCCCTTCGCCACGCGTTGCAGCACGACATCGAACTGGGAAAGCTGCTCATCACGGCCGGCCAACTCGGGCGGGCGCTGACCGGCACCGGGCGCATACGGGTTCCTGATCGGGTCCACGATTGGACTGTATGTCAGTGTCTAACCTTCTCGGCAGATTCGCCGCCCACCCGCCGTTCGTGTCCTCGCAGCCGCCCCGCGAAGCACCTCAGCCCGGCACGCCGATCGTGATCAGCACCAAGCCCGCCAAGCCGACGAGGAGCACGAGCGCTGTCAAGCCAAAGACTTCGACGACGGCATCGCCATGCCCCGCGAAAACCTCCGCGCGCCGCCCATGGCGCAGCCGGACCAGGCCCAGACCCGCGAGGATGCCGAAGACGACCGGGAGGAGGACGCCACCGCCATACTCCGGCAACCAGCGCAAGAAGAGCGCGGTGACGGTCATAACCGACAGCAAGGTTCGACCCCAGGAGAGATCGGAGCGCTCGCGGGCCAGGCCGGTGTCACCGGACCACACCGGATGCGCGTCGGTCACGCCGATCACCCCCGCGCGACGATCGAGATCGCCAGGGCACCGGCCGCAATCGTCACCCCTGCCGCGAGCGCGAGGGCCACCGGATTGAGTGGCAACGGCCGGCCCTGACGCATCGCCCGCTCCAGGCTCACCCACCGATAACAGGAGACGCCGGCGAGCACCATACCCAGACACACCAGCCCGAGGGAGAGCACGCGGCGCTCCACGACGCCGAGGGCGTTACCGGCGAAGGCTTCGATCGCGACACCGCCACCGAGCAGAGTGAGAGCCGTGCGGATCCAGGCAAGAAAGGTGCGTTCGTTGGCGAGGCTATAGCGCGGATCGGGCTCGCGTCCCGGCCCGAGCACCCGGCGCTCGAACCGGCCCCCGCGCTCCACGTCCACCGAAAAGCCTTGCGGATCAGACGGATTCGCGAACCGTGATGATGTGGCGGACCACGCCGGGCAGCCAGCCGGTCTCGCCGCGCATCCACCGCGCGGCGACCAGATTCTGGGGGACGACGACGAAATCGCCCTCCTTCTGATCGGTCACGGCGAGATCGGTGCCGAAGACATCGGTCACCACGCGCCAGCGCAGATCCGTCGTGCGCGTCAGGTGCTCGCCGACCCCGATGGCAAACATCTCGACGATGCCGTCGTGGTCCGGACGCTTGCGACGCGAGACATCGCGCCACGCGGTCAGTTCCGCGTCGAAGGCAGCACCGAGCGCGTCCAGATCGTCCACGTCGATCGACTCGGCCTGCAGCGCAGCCAGCCCGCTAGCGACCCGCGCCTCCTCCTCGTCCCGTAGCCGCCGGTCCCGGGGCCGCAGCGGTCCCATGCCAGCGTCATCGATCGAGGATTCGTCCGCCGCGGGATAGCGGGAGGGTGTCGCCTCCGCGGCCTCGGGGGTGTCGTCCTTGCGTCGCGAGAACAGGCCCATGCGTCGAGCGTAGTCACATGACGCGCGGGGCGTCGTCGTCTCCGGCGAGCGGCTTGCCCGCGGCGAACCAAGCCCGCATACCCCCGTCGACATTGATCGCGTCGATGCCCTGGGCGTTCAGCCACTGCACGACCTGCCCGGACCGCCCGCCGGAGCGACAGATCACGGCCACCGGCTCGAGATCCGGCAAGTCGCCCAATCGCACCGGGATCTCGTTCATCACGATATGCACCGCCCCGGGTGCCCGGCCGGCCGCCCACTCGTCGTCCTCACGGACATCAAGCAGCACCGCATCATCGGCGAGGTCGGTGACGGACACGGAGGGCAGTTCGTTCATGGGGCCCATTGTGCCCGGGGGCGCTCACGCTGGCGGCGCCTGGCGGCTGGCCCGACGTATGAAGTCCGCCAGGTCCGCGCTCTGGCGCACCCGCGACTCCTCGTGGACGTACATCATGTGTCCGGCGTTGTAGTAGGCCTTTTCGATATTGCCGCGCAGCTCATCCGGCAACCGCAGCAGGGCGAGCACCTGCTCCGCGGCGGCGGGCGGGGTGGCCCCGTCATACACCCCGAAGGCAACGTGCACTAGCAGGTGCGGATTGCGCCGCATCGCCCGCTCCAGCAGCGGCGAGACGTCGATCGGGCGGCCCTCGAAATCGGCATACGACCACGGGTGCACGCGCTCGGCGATCCGCTCGTAGGGCAGGTCGTTCTCATAGCCCAGCTCGGCGCGCAGATAGTGATTGATCGCCGCGGTGTAGCCGCCGTCGATCGCATCGAAGGACGGATCCGCGTCCATCTCTTCGGCGATGGCCGACGCGGCCGGGCCGGTGAAGCGCGAGTCCAGGCGCCCCACCGTGCGACGCTCGGCGCGCAGCAGCTCGCCGAAATAGCGCCAGTGTTCGATCCGCAGATCGGCCCGGTCGACATACTCCTCGCTCAGCCCGGTCAGACGAGCCAGCGTCGCCACCGCATCGGCGCGCTCCGCGGCGGTGAGTCGAGACCCCCGGGACAGGACCCATGGGTAGTCGCGGTCCGCATACTCCTGAGCTTCGGCGACCACATCGTCCCGGGAGCGGCCGGGGTGCTTGCCGTGCCGGTGCGCGGTCGCGGCATAGAAGGGCAGATAGAGCGCGTGCGCGCGGTCGTTGCGCTGATTTTCGAAGTCGATCGAGGACAGATCCAGGACGCTCGAGATGAGGACCAGGCCGTTGAGATACATGCCCAGCGGGCCCTGCAAGTGCTCGGCCAGGGCGGCTCCACGCAGCGTGCCGTACGACTCTCCGATGACGAACTTCGGTGACAGCCAGCGGGATTGGCGAGAGGTCCAGAGTCGGATGAGCTCGCCGATGGCGCTGATGTCGCCGGCATAGCCGTGATAGTCGCCGGGCTTCTGCCCCTCGGCGGCCCGCGTGTAACCCGTCGACATCGGATCGATGAAGACCAAGTCGGTGTGCGCGAGCAGGCTCTCGGCGTTGTCCACGAGCGCGTAGGGCGGCGCCGCCGGTTCTCCGGTATCCCCCGCGAGCACCCGGCGCGGCCCGAGCAGGCCGAGGTGCAGCCACAGGCTCGCGCTGCCCGGCCCGCCATTGAAGACGAACGCGACGGGCCGTGTCGTGGGGTCCGCATCGTCGGCGGTGTATGCCGTGAGGAAGACCTCCGCCTTGGCCCGCGTCCCCTGGAAGACGCCATCGTCATAGACCTCTTCGCGCAGCACGATCCGGCCGGTGGTGGCCGTATAGGGCAGCTCGCCCGATGCGGTTCGGAGGGTATGGCGGGTGGTCACCGTCGCATCGCTCGGTGCCGGGGCGGCGGTGCTCGTGCGGGTGGTGGCGGTGTGGGTGGCCGTCACCGTGCCGGGCGTGGCCGGTGTGACCGGCGCGGGCGTTTCCGGGGAAGTCATCCCGCGACCCTATGTCGGTCGGTCGGTTGCGTGTCGGGTTCGCGAGGTCGTCAGGTTCGGCCGAGATCGTCACATCAACCTGACGACCTGGGCCCAAACTGACGACCTCAGCGCGAGATCATCACTTTGGACAGGCCTCGTCCCGGACGGCTACTTCAGGAACTTGGAGGTGCGCCGGTCGGCGAGTGGCTTGCCGCCGGTCTGGCAGGTCGCGCAGTACTGCAGGGAGGAATCGGCGAAGGACACCTCACGAACCACATCGCCACATTCGGGGCAGACCTCGGCGGTGCGGCCGTGCACGCGCATGCCCGCCCGCTTGGCGTCCTTCAACTCGGCGGCCGGTTTGCCGGATGCCGTCGCCACGGCCGCGGCGAGAGTTGAGCGCATCGCGGCATACAACCGGCTCACCGCGTCCTCGTCCAGCGAGGCCGCGATGGCGAAAGGCGACATCTTCGCGACATGCAGGATCTCGTCGGAGTAGGCATTTCCAATGCCGGCGATGATGCCTTGATCGCGCAGCACGCCCTTGATCTGCGCCCGGCGCGCCCCGAGGATCGCCGCGAAGTCGGCCTCCGAAAAGTCGTCGGCCAAGGGGTCCGGGCCGAGTGAAGCAATCCCGGGAACCTGGGAAGGATCGCCGACGACATAGGCCGCCAACCGCTTCTTGGTGCCGGCCTCCGTCAGGTCGAAACCGGACCCGTCGTCGAGCCGCACGCGCACCGCGATCGGCGACTTGCCGGGCCGAATCACAGTGCTGGGCAAGGCATCCGACCAGCGCAGCCAACCGGCCCGCGCGAGGTGGAAGATGAAATGCGTTCCGCCGCAGTCGATATCGATGAACTTGCCGAACCGTGACACCCCGTCAACGGGTGCACCGATCAGCGCATCCGGCGGCGGATTGAAGGTCTTCAAGACCGTGAAGGATCCGAGCTCAACGCCGACCACCGCCAATCCCGTTGCGCGAGAGCGCAAAAAGTCGGCGAGCGCTTGCACTTCGGGGAGCTCCGGCATACCTCAGTCCTCCACGACGACATCATTCGGCACGGGCAGTTGCCCCAGCGCCACGCGCAACAACCGCAGCAGGCCATAGCCATCGCTCGCCCGGCAGATCGGCACCGACGACAGCTTGCGCCGGCCGGCGCCGACGTCATCTTGCGCCAAGGGCGTGAAGTGCGACAGGAGTTGCTCTGTCGCGGACAGCCGGCGGATGGCGATCGCGCGCACCTTCTCCGGGCGCTGCTCGGCGAACTCGCCATAGATGGCCGGGTCGTGTTGTCCGTCGTCGCCGACGAGCACCCATTCGATCGACGGCAGCTCGCGCGCGAGCCGATGCAGCGCCGCCCGCTTATGATCCTGCCCGCTGCGGAACCACCCGGTGTTCGTCGGTCCCCAGTCAGTCATCAACAGCGGTCCCGCGGGATAGCCCTTATCGCGCAGGAAGCGCGTGAGCTGCGGGACGGTATTCCACGCACCCGTCGACAGATAGACGATCGGCGCTCCGGTGTTGTCCCGCAACAACTCTCGATACGTCGTCGCCATGCCGGGCACCGCATTGCGGGTCCCCTCATGCCGGACAAAGGTGTTCCAGGCGGCGATCATTGGCCGCGGGAGCATCGTCTTGATCACGGTGTCGTCGATATCGCTGACGATGCCGAAAGTGACATCGTCCGCGACGATCCGCACCGCCGCCTCGACCTCCTCGCGCCCGGACGTGGCGATCCGCGCGGTCTGCCACCCGGCGTCCAGGCCGTGCCCCGTGATCGTGACATCGATGATCCCGGCCCGGTCGGTGCGGGTGTTGACCGTTCGGTCGCCGAGGGTGATCGTCACCGGCAGGTCGGTGCCCGGCGTCGAGAGGAAGGAGCGCCAGCCGCGGCGCACATGCATCGCGCGATACAACTCGATATCGCTCGCGGCCGCGTCGGCCGCTGCGTGCTCCGGATGCCGGGTCAGCAGCACTCGCGCGAGGACCCGCGCTTGCGATGTGGAGCCATAGCCGGTGAAGGTGACGACCTCGCCCTGCCAGCCGCGCGTGCGCAGCCGCTCGCCCTTCGCGCGATTCCAGCGGTCCTCCAGGATCGCTGCGGCGTGGGGCTGGGCCATGGTCGACAAGCGTAACGGGGCGGCTTCCGGTCGGCCTCGTGCGGTCTGAGAGGGTAACCCCGTGCCGGCCCAGCTCCCGCCGCCCACCCAGCCCCCGGGTGGCGACCACCCACTCGCCCCCATCCTGCGGGACGCGATCGCCGGCGGCTGGCCGCCCGCCGACGGGGCCGTTGTACACCTGCCCGCCTGGCGCGCCGGGGTGAGCGGGATCGTCGCGCTGACCGGCCGGGCATACCTGTGCACCGACCGGTCCCTCGACCTCGACGCGCTGACGCGAGCGGGCGCCGACGGCTTCGGCGGCGCCACCTTGCCGCAGGCCGTGCTCGATATCGCCGGCCCCGGCGCGGTCATCGACTGCCTCGATGTCCTGCTCGCAGGACAGGGCCGCGGCCGCGTTGGCCGTCTCGTGGACCGACCCGACCTGCGCGACTCCCCGCGCGCCGCCGCCGCGAGGCGCAGCCGCTCGCACGTGCGGGTCCTGGGGTATGCCGACACGCACCGAAGCGACCTCGTCACCCTCTCGCGTGGCGTGGCCGGGCTGCCGGAGCTTGGCGTCGAAGCCGCCGAACCCGGAAGGGGCTCAACGCTTTTCGGCGATGCCCTTGACTCGCTCTCCGAGGGTCAACTGCTCCTGGCCGGCGTCGCGCCGGGGAACGCCCGCTCCTTGCGGTCGGCGCTTGGGGCCGGGTTCGTCATAATCGGGTCCGTGCAAATCATCGTGCACACCGCGCCACTCCCCGACGAGAGAACCCTGTGACCGAGCCGCTTCTCATCAAGACGATGGGCTGCCGTTGGCGCGTCGATGTCAGTCGCGTGACGGAGGCGGACGCGGACCGGCTGCGCGTTCTGTGGGGACGCACATCCGGCTGGGAACCCGATCCCCACGAGCCGCCGGACTTCCCCCGCGAATTGACGGTCACCTACCCTGACCTCACCGATGGGCTCTCCGATCCGCTGGTGATCGGCCGCAACATCGAGACGGCGAGCTATACCTTCTCCGGCCTGATGACCGTCCGCAGCCTGACCGCGCAGGCGGGGCGCGTGACCCTGTTGCATTCCGCGGCGCTCGCCCTCCCCGAGACCGGAGCCACGGTGCTGCTCGTCGCCGAATCGGGAACCGGCAAGACAACCGCCGCTAAAGAGTTGGGTCGCCATCTCGGCTATCTCAGTGACGAGACCGCCGCGATCGATGCCGACGGGATCGTCATACCGCATCCCAAGCCGCTGTCAGTCATCCCCAGGCCCGGCGAACCGAAGGTCGAGATGGCCCCGGATGAGGTCGGCCTCTTGCCGCCGTCGACCGTCGAGCCGTGGGTCGCTGCAACCATTTTGTTGTGGCGCAGTGATGCCCCAGGTCCCCTCGACCTGACGCCCGTCGATCTGCTCACCGCTCTCAGCGAAGTTATTCCGCAGTCCTCCTCGGTGCCCGTGCACGACGAGCCCCTGCCGACCCTGGCGAATGTCCTCACCGCTGGCGCCGGCACCTTCCGGCTGCGATATGTCGAGATCACCGACGCCATCGGGATGATCCTTGAACTGCTGCGCGGTGTCGCACCCGGCGACCACCGGCCGCGGGACTGGGAGCGCATCGCCCCCAGTGCGGATCGCCGCACCGGGCCGTGGTCGCCGTCCCCGGCGTGGACCCCCCCGAACGCGGACTTTGACGGCCCCCTGGAGCGGGCACCCTGGCGAGATGCCTTGCGGGACATCGAGACCGAGAGCATCTTCGTGCTCAACGCGCACCAGCCGACCAAACTCCTGGGGTTGGGCGCCACGGTCTGGACGCTCTGCGAGAGCCCGCAAACTCCTGCCCAATTGTTGGACGAGGTCATCGCCCAGCACGGATCGCATCCACAGGCCGCAGACCTGGTCCGTCAAACGATCGCCACGCTCGCCGCAGAGGGCCTGCTCCGGGCTGCCGACCCCGCCGCAGCCCCGGACTGACCGCACGTCAGCGGGGCGTCGGCGCCTCCGTGGGGATCGACCGCACAAACCCCTTCAGTGGCCGGTCGTCCACTCCGAGGGCGACCAGGACGGCCGGCCAGTTCGAATCTCTTTGCGCGCCAGCGCCATCGCGCCCCGCCTGGGTATGCCGCAACTCGCGTGTCGCGCCCACAGCTCGAGCGAAACCCGCGAGTTGCTCGGCCAGTGCCCGGCCGGTCTGGGTCCGGTTCGGGCGGCGCCGTGCCGAGTAGCGGAAGGCGAAGCCGAGAATGACGAAGAGTCCGGCCACGGCATACAGAGCCAGACTGAACGTCCAATAGCCGGCGATGAGCAGGCGGGTGGAGAAAGCGGCGCAGATCGCGCCGAGCGTGAAGGTCGTCGCGGCATACAGGCGGGGCCCATAACTCGTATAGTCGGGGCGCCCCGTGAACCAACCCTGTTGTGTCGCATCGGCATAGAGCGCACTAAGCGCCCAGTCCCGCCATTCGAAGCGCGTGTTGCGGCCCTGAACAATCCGCAACAGCCGGCGCTGAAACTCACTCTCCGGAACCCGCCCTTCGGCCTGTACCGCACTCGCGCGACCGTCCGTGTCGATACGCACGAAGCCCTGCGACTCCAGGTCGAGCAGGCCCGCCGCGATGGCGCGCTCGGGACTGCCGTCGTGCAAGAGAACCGCCATCTGCTCGGGCCGCAGATCGGCGGGCAGATCGAACTGGACGACGGCATCGCGCACCCGGTCGCTGACCCGCGCGCTCGGATCGTCTTGCAACGGAAGCAGATTGCGCGGGGTCACCAACGACTGATCGTCCCGTCCGGCCAACCGGGCGTGCGTGATGAGCGGGATGAGCAGCAGCGCAGCGGCCACCGCGCAGCCCGCCGCGATGAGCAAGGCCCAGGGCAAGAAGTCGAGGACTTCGGGGCTGCGCAGAACCTCTCCCCACGGCTTGTCGGCAGTCTGGATGACCAACTCAGTTCGCCCCGTGTGCGGCCTCTTCCACCAGCGTGCGCGAGCTGATCGCGACGATGAGCGGAATGGCGACGGTCGCCCCCACCGCGGGGATAGCGACACCGGAATCGTTGATGAAGAAGCCGATCGTCATGACGACCAGCCACGCGATCAGGCCCGGCCGCAGATAGGGCACCCGCTCGAAGGATCGGTGCAGTGACCGCGACCCCCACGAGGTCGGGCGCAAGAGGACAAAGATGACGAAAAAGAGCCCGAACGGCACGAGCACCGTCAGCGGGCTGCTGATGAGGATGCCCCAGTTTTGCTGGGCCTTGCGGATGATGATGTCCAGCGCACCGCCGCTGCCGATGGTGTCGAAGAATCGGCCGAGGTGGCTCTGATCCTGCGCGGGCCGCAGCGAATCGAGGAAACCCACCAGCAGGAAGAGCCCGGCGGTCACCGCCGCGATGACGGCGGCCCGGCGCACCGTCATACGGATGCCCAGCAGGGCGAGCACAAAGAAGGCCAGGCCCGGGAGGTATGCCGGGGGCCCACCCCCGTCGGCCCCCCACGCGGGGCTGCCGTCGATGACGACCGTCGCGAGACCAATGACCAGCACAGCAGCAAGCGCCGCGCCGCGCCCCCAGCGGCGATTCGCGCAGTGCGCCAAGGCAATTGCCAGCATCAACGATGCCGTCGCGAAGATTGAGAAGGTCACATTGCCCATGCCATAGAAGCGGCCGCCGACCACCGGCTGCAGGCCCATCAGCGAGGACTGCTGCAGCCGCGATCCGGTCATCACATCGACGGCGAGCACGAGCATCGTCGCCCCGCCGACGACCGCGACTGGCCCCATGAGCGTGCGCCCCCACGGCGGCAGCAGGGCGGCACCAGCGATGAGCGCCACGAACAGGGCGACCGATCCGACAATCGCCGGCAGCGGGTGCGCCGAGCGCCACCACGGGATCAGGTTGGCCAGGAAGGTCGCCGCCGGCACGCTGGCGGCAACGACGCCGACCACGCGCACGATCGAGACCAGCCGCAGCCGCTGCGCCACCGAGCCGCGCTCGCGCGCCCACACCCGCCAGGTGAGCAGATAGATGAGCAATTGGGCGAGGATCAGGCCATAGAAAAAGATCGGCACGAGCGGGTGGATCTCGTGCGACGCATCGTCGACGTCATTGAGATGCACCTGCCGCTGCGCGACCGCTTCCGCGGAGGTGCTTCCGGGATTGCGCGGGGCGAGCAGGGCGCCGCCCATTCCCGCGGGCACCTGGGCCTCGACCAGCCGCAGGATCGTCACGGTGAGGTCCTGACTCTGCGCGAGCCCGGGCTGCCGCGTCGAGGGCGAATAGAGCTCGCCGGGGCCATAGTCCGGGCCGCGCACCACGATCGGCCGCAGCCGCGAGCCGACGCCGGCGTCCGACAGGCCCGCCAGGATCAGCGTCTCGTCGCTGGCCCGGGCTCGCTCGACAAGGCCGACGCGACGAGAAATCTCCGCGAGTTGCGCCGCGACATCCGCCTCCGGCCGCGCCTCCCCGGCGGCCAGGTCGGCGGGATCGCGCACCGACCCCACGTCGACGAAGACGACCCGGGCCTCGCCCATCGCCTTGCGCATCTCGAACTGACTCGCGCTCGTCCAGTCCACGACGGCGTATGCCGGGACTCGCCCCTGCGTGTCGGCCGCGGCGATCGCGGCACCGGGCCCGATGGCCGCCCTGGAAACCCCCGCCGTGTCGAGTTGCGTTCCCAGCAGCCCCGGTTCGGCATCGAAGCGCAGGGAGTGCGCCGCCGCGACATAGGTCGCCCACTCCGGCACCGTGATCGCGCCATTGTCCGTGGGCTGCGGAATGGCGGGGCAGGGTGCGCTCGTGGGACGAAGCGCCGCGCCGTCGGCACTGGGCGCCGCCGCGCGCTGCCCGGCGGACAGGCTCAGCCAGCCATCGACCGGGCAGGTGTTGGGATTGACCGATCGCACGCTATTGGTCGTGGAACTGCCCGCGGCCAGCAGCTCCCACAAGGCCGGCGTTGCCTCCTGCGAGACCTGCGCCCAGGTGAAGCCGCCGGTCCCGACGACGATCAGCCGATCGGCCACGGGATCGGAGGCGGCGGCGGGGGCGGGAGCGGTCGGCATACCCATGACCACGGCCAATCCGAGCCACGCGAGCAGCCGGCACCAGAGGGCGGCGCGGCGCGGCCGGGGCGGAATCGTCACCGCCCAAGGCTACGGGCGACAATTGGCCGGTGCCGAACCCTGCGACCTCACACCACCGCGCCCCGGCGTGGCACTGGGTGCTCGCGACGGCGCTGATTCTCGCGGCAGCGAGCATCCCGGTCCTGCGCTTCCTCATCTTCTGGCCCAAGGACCAGTGGCAGGTCGATGTCGAGGTCTATCGCGAGGCAGGCGTCTCCATCCTCATCGGGCGGCCGATCTATGACGCGATGACCGAGGCGCCGCAACTGCTGCCCTTCACCTATCCGCCGTTCGCGGCGATCCTCGCGATTCCGCTGGCCCTGCTCCCATTCGGGGTGGTCGGGTGGCTCTGGACGGTCGCCCAAATCGCCGCGACCACCGGGATCGTTTGGTATGCCGCATACCGGCTCATCCACACCGGCCCCGGCGGGGCGGCCCGCCCGCTGATCCTCGGGGCGCTCGCGGCGCCGATGTTTTGGCTGCATCCGGTCGGCGACGGTATTCGCTTCGGCCAGGTCAACGCCTTCATCGTGCTGGCCTGCCTGATGGACCTGCGCCGCCCGCGGCCGCGGCTGCTGCGCTCGATCGCCCCTGGGGTGCTGGTCGGGCTGGCGATGGCGATCAAGCTGACGCCCGGCGTTTTCCTCATCCACTACCTCGTCACCAAGCGCTATCGCGAGGCGGCCGCCGCGGTGGCTACGGCGGCGGGCACGTGGATCGCCGCCGCCATCCTGCTGCCCTCGGCCTCCCTCGCGTTCTGGGGTGGCGCCCTGCAGGACCCGGCCCGGCTGGGCCCGAATATGGGGACCTCCAACCAGTCGATCCGCGGCGTCCTGATGCGGCTCGGACCGGACGGGGTCGCGGGCAGCGCCATCTGGCTGGTCTGTGTCCTCGCGGTCGGCGCCTTCGGCTTCGCCCTCGCGCGCCGCGCCTATCTCGCCGGGGACTCCATCACCGAGGTCGCCGCCGTCGGTCTCATGGCCTGCCTGCTCTCACCCGTCGCGTGGATTCATCACTTCCACTGGATGGTCGTCGTCGTGCTCGCCATTCTCGGCGCCCAGCCCTGGCGGGACCGCCGCCGCGCCTTCGCCGCCGCGCTCATCTGGGTGTGGTTCACCTGCCGACTGCCGTGGTGGGGGATCTCGTGGATCGCTAACGACTGGCCCCCAGAGGTGATCGGCCGGATCCTGCAGAATGCCGATCTGGCCGGCGCCCTGCTCGCCCTCTGGCTCATGCACTGGGCGCTCAGGCGCTCAGCTCCGGGCCGGCCGGGCGCCCTCAGCCCCGGACCAACTCCACCAGCGTCAGGAGCGCGAGGAGCAGGCATACGCTCGCGCCGACCCGCCGGATCGTCGCCAGGCGCATCCGCTTGAGCAACTGGCGCCCGAGCGCAGCGCCGAGCGCCGAGATCGTCGCCAGCGCCAGGAAGGCGCCGACGCCCACCGACAGCGGGTCCTGATAGCGCGCCGCCAGCGAGGCGGTCAGCAACTGCGACAGATCGCCCCACTCGGCGAGGAAGAGCACAAGGAAGCTCGCGCCGATGGCCCGGAAGCCGGTCGCCGGGCCGGCGACCTTGGCCTCGAACTCCTCCTCAACCTCGGCCTCCTCCGCATCCGCCTGTCCCGACCCGCGGAAAAGCAGAACGGCCCCCAGCAGGAACATCGCCGCCGCGACGGCCTGCACCGGGCGGTGCGGCAGTTGCGCGACCAGCCCACCGAGGGTGACGGCGACCAGGGTCTGGACGGCGAAGGCGGCCGTGACCCCGATCCACACCATCAGCGGGCGGTAGCGGGTCGCGAGCACCAGCGTGGCGATGAAGGTCTTGTCCGGCAGTTCGACCGGGAAGATCAAGCCAAAGACGATGGCGGCGGTGACGAGGCTGAAAGTCATGGCGAGGTATGAGGTTACGCGCCTGCCGAGAAGCCCCTCGCTGCTCATCCGCACACCGGACCGACCGAGAGTCAGGTGCCCGAGCGGCCTACGCTGCCCCCGTGACACGCTTCGGCTACTTCGGCCCGTCGGGCACCTTCACCGAGATGGCGCTGCTCGACTGGCCGGCCGCCCGCGGAGCCGAGCATGTCCCCTTCGCCTCCGTCGATGCGACCCTCGCCGCGGTGCGCGCCGGGGAGGTCGAGGCGGCGATGGTCCCGATCGAGAACTCCGTCGAGGGCGGCGTCACCGCGACCCTTGACGCCCTCGCGAGCGGCAGCCCGCTGATCGTCGTGGGCGAGCGGCTGGTCAAGATCCGCTTCGTGCTCGCCGCCCGCCCGGGTATGACGCTCGCGGACATCGCCACCATTGGCACCCACTCGCATGCCTGGGCCCAGGTCCGCGGCTGGATGACCGCGAACCTGCCGGACGCGACCTATGTCCCGACACTGTCGACGGCCTCGGCCGCCACCGACCTCGCGCCCGGCGGCGAGGGACGCCACGACGCCGCGGTCTGTGCGCCAGTCGCCGCCGAGCAAGCCGGGCTGCAGGTGCTCGCCGAGGACATCGGCGACATCAAACGCGCCGTCACCCGCTTCGTGCTCGTCGCCCGGCCCCATCACATCCCCGCGCCCACGGGGGCCGACAAGACCACGCTCGTGCTCTTCCAGCGCACCGATATGGCGGGTGGCCTGCTGAGGTTGTTGGAGCAGTTCGCGACGCGCGGGATCAATATGACGCGCCTGGAGTCGCGTCCGACCAAGCACTCGATGGGTGACTACTGCTTCTCCGTCGACATCGAGGGCCACGTCCTGGACGAGCGCGTCGGGGAGGCGCTGACCGGACTGAAGCGGGTGTGCGCCGATGTGGTCTTCCTCGGCAGCTATGCCCGGGCCGATCAGGCGCGCGCCGAGGTCGCGCCCTACAACTCCGATGACGACTTCCGTGCCGCCGACCGCTGGCTCGGCGCCCTCCGCGACCTCGTGGACTGACCCGCCCCTCGTCTATCACCTGCAGCGGCACCACCGAGCTAACCACCGGCCTACCGCCTGGTATTGGTCGTGATCGCGACCAATACCAGGCGGTAGGCCGGGTGATAGCCGCCGCTGCGAGCCTGGTCCGCGCACCTGCGTCCGCCACGGTGGACGGGGGCGGCGCGGGTTACGCCATGCGGAACATCATTTGACAGGGCCGATTAGGTAAGGCTTACCTTAGCTCTGTTGGAATCCGTCCGGCGCAAGGATTATCAGATGCTCGTCAGCAACGCCCTCGTCGGCTTGCGCGAAGGTCTCGAGGCCTCACTGGTCGTCGTCATCCTGATCGCTTTCCTCGTCAAGACCGACCGGCGCTGGGCGCTGAAGTGGGTGTGGGCGGGAGTGGCCACCGCGGTTGTCCTGTCGGCTGGCCTGGCCGCCCTGCTGACCTATGGCACCCGGCAGTTGTCCTTCGAGCAGCAGGAGTTGATCGGCGGCTCCGCGTCGATCCTGGCGGTGGGCTTCGTCACCGTGATGATCTTCTGGATGAGGAAAGCCGCCCGAACCATCTCCGGTGAGCTCAAGGGGTCGATGGACCGCGCGCTCGATGCCGGCGGCCTGTGGGTCGCTCTCGTCGGCTTCCTCGGCGTCGGCCGCGAGGGCCTGGAGACGGCGATCTTCTTCTACGCCACCGCGCAGGCCGCGGGCTCCGGCACGAGCCAGCCGCTGATCGGCTGGGTCGTCGGCATTCTCGGCTCCATCGTGATCGGCGTGCTGATGTATCGCGGCGCCATCCGGTTCAACATCGGGTCGTTCTTCCGCTACACGGGAATCTTCCTCGTGCTGGTGGCCGCGGGGATCCTCGCCTATGGCCTGCACGATCTGCAGGAAGCCGGTTTCCTGCCCGGCCTGCACTCGCTGGCCTTCGACATCAGCCACATCATCGAGCCCGGCGGCTGGCTCGGCACCTTGCTCAAGGGCATCCTCAACTTCACCCCGGCCACGACTTGGCTGCAAGCGATCGCCTGGACGGCCTATGTCGCGATCGTCATGCCGCTCTTCCTGCGGCCGGTGGCGAGCCCGCCGGCCCCGGCACCCGCGCGAGACGCCCGCGTCGCCGCCTGATCCGCATACCCCCTGCCCGATTAGTTCTCAGGAGTTCCGTCCGTATGTCTGCACGCCTCACCACTCGCCCCGCCCTCGCCCTCCTCGGGGCGGCCGGCTTGGCCCTGACCGGCTGTGGCGGGTCATCCTCGCCGAGCGGATCCGGCTCCGCGAGCGGCGGACCGATCACCGTCAACGCGACCGACACGGAGTGCCAGGTCTCGACGGCCACGGCGCCCGCGGGCACCATTACCTTCAAGGTGACCAACACCGGCACCAAGATCAATGAGTTCTATGTGTATGCCGAGGGCGACCGGATCGTCGGTGAGGTCGAGAACATCACGCCCGGCATCTCCCGCGACTTCCACGTTGAGGTCACCGAACCAGGGACCTATCAGACGGCCTGCAAGCCGGGCATGGTCGGGGACGGCATCCGCGCGGCCTTCACCGTCACGGGTGATGCGCCCGCGGCCAAGACCGACGACGAGGACCTCAAGACGGCCGTCACCGGCTACTCGCGCTGGGTTAACAGTCAGGCCGACGAATTCCTCAAGGAGACAACGGCTTTCGTCGCGCTCGTCAAGGCGGGCAAGGTCGAGGAGGCCAAGGCGGCATACCCGCACGCGCGGTCCTATTGGGAGCGGATCGAGCCGGTGGCGGAGTCCTTCGGCGACCTCGATCCGATGATCGACGGCCGCGAGGATGTCACGGCTGAGGGCATGGAGTTCACCGGCTACCACCGGCTTGAGAAGGACCTGTGGGTAGATGGCCTGCAGAAGGACTCCAACGCCATTGCGGACAAGCTGCTGGCCGACGTCACCGAGTTGGTGACCAAGGCCAAGTCCGTGGAGCTCAACCCGCTCCAGCTCGCCAACGGCTCCAAGGCGCTCCTCGACGAGATCGCGACCGGCAAGGTCACGGGCGAGGAAGAGCGCTACAGCCACACCGATCTGTGGGACTTCGAGGCCAACTTCGAGGGGTCCAAGCAGGCTATCGCCGAGCTTCGTCCGTTCTTGGAGAAGAAGGACCCGGACCTGGTCGCAAAGATCGACTCCACCGGTAAGGCCCTCGGCGACCTGCTGGAGACCTACCGCGATGGGGACGGCTTCAAGCTCTACACCGACCTCACCGAGGACGACGTCAAGAAGCTCACCCAGGCGCTCGACGCCTTCTCCGAGAATGTCGCGCAGGTGGCCGGTGTCGTCGCCAAGGCCTGACGGCCACGCCGTAGACCCCTCCCGCCGGGCCGCTGTCGGCTCGGCCCTCGGGGTCGCCGCCGGTGCCGCCGGGGCGTCCCTGATGTATGCCGCCACCCGCAACAGCGGGCACGTCGCCGCTGCTCCGTCTCCGGATTCGGTTGGGGGAGAAGGTGGCCCGGTCGGAACGCCGATCGCCTTCCGCGGCGCCCACCAAGGCGGCATCGTCACCCCGGCGCAGGACCGGATGCATTTCGTCGCCCTCGATGTGGTCTCGGAGTCGGCCGAGGACCTGCGGTCGATGCTCACGGCGTGGACCCGCGCGGCCGAACGCATGACCTATGGCGCGGAGGCCGCCCCGGGTGGCGCCGTCGGCCTCGGACCATATGGCGTGCCCACCGACACCGGTGAGGCGCTCGACCTGCCGCCGGCGAATCTCACGATCACGATCGGCTACGGCCCCAGCCTTTTTGAGCGCTTCGGTCTGGCCGGGCGCAAGCCCGAGGCGCTGCACGACCTGCCAGCCTTCATGGGCGACGACCTTGACCCAGCCACCTGCGGTGGGGATATCTGCATCCAGGCGTGCGCGGACGACCCGCAGGTGGCCGTGCACGCGGTCCGCAACCTGATCCGGCTCGGCTTCGGCGTCGTCGCGGTGCGCTGGAGCCAGCTCGGCTTCGGCCGGACCTCTTCGACCTCGGTCGCGCAGAAGACGCCGCGCAACCTCTTCGGCTTCAAGGACGGCACCAACAACGTCAAGGCCGAGGACGCCGAGGGCCTTGCCCAGCACGTGTGGGTGGCCCCCGAGGATGTGCCCGGTGGGGCGGCCTGGATGGCCGGCGGCTCCTATCTCGTCGCGCGGCGCATCCGGATGCATATCGAGGTCTGGGACCGGACGAATCTGCAAGAGCAGCAAGACATTTTCGGTCGCGGCAAGCTCGAGGGCGAGCCGCTCGGGGCCAAGAAGGAGTTCGACGCGATTAACTTCGCGGCCACCCGGACCGATGGCCAGCCCGCCATTCCCATGGCCGCCCACATCCGCCTCGCCCACGCCGACAACCTCAATGGCGTGCGCATCCTGCGCCGCGGCTACAACTTCACCGACGGCTCCGACGGCCTGGGCCACCTCAACGCCGGCCTCTTCTTCGTCGCCTTCATGCGCGACGCGCACGCCCAATTCGTCCCGATGCAGCGGGCGCTCGCGGCCAAGGACGTCCTCAACGAATACATCGAGCACACCGGCTCTGCGCTCTTCGCCTGCCCGCCTGGCCTGGCCGACGGCGCCGACTGGGGCACCCAGCTCTTCGGTTGATCTCCCGAGATTACTCGGGCAGGCAGCGGTCCGGCAGGACGAACCAGCGCAGGCCAGCGAAGTCCTCGGCATCCGCGCGGTGCCGTATTAGGTCCGGCGCGTCCGTGGCCGCGAGCAGTTCGCGGGCCTGCTCCTGATAGCCCGCCAAGGCCCCCGGCGGGGCGGTGGTCGCGTGGCTCGGCCAGGTCATCGTGCCGTCCGTGGCGTACGAGATGTCGCTCAATCGCAGCGGCGGCTCGACCGGCCCGAGCCGGTGGCGCCACAGCCCGGTCAGCGGCTCGAAGCGGTAGTCGCCGAGCAGCCATGGGGCATGAAGAGCTCCCCGCTCTTGTCGCGGGGGCTGCTCCGGCCACGGCAGGTCGTCTGGTGCTGGCTGGCGAGGACCTCAGTGCGGCCGGCATCGGGGAACGCATCGCGCGCGGGATCAGCATGGTCCCGGGCAATCGACAGCGTGATGGCGTCTGGCTGGACGCTCAAGCGAGTGAAATCTCGCGATCCTGCCGGACACGCGCTCCTCGTCCCTGGCGCGCCGCCGGCGGGGCGTGGAGGTCACCCGGGCGGGTGATGCCATGCGCCGATTCGGCGTGCGTCCGCCGGATCCGACGGCCCGGGTCGGGCAGTTCTCCGGCGGCAATCAGCAGAAGGTTGTGCTGGCGAAGTGGATGGACCACCAACCCACCGTCCTCGTGCTGGACGAGCCGACCCAGGGCATTGACGCAGGCGCGAAATTCGATGTGCTGCAAACGATTTGCGACGCTGCGGCGGCGGGTGCGGTGGTCCTGATCGCGTCCGGCGATTACGAACAGTTGGCGCATATCTGTCACCGCGTGCTGGTTCTGCGCCTCGGCGCAGTGGTCGCCGAACTCTCGGGTGCTGAGCTGACGGAGACGAGTATCGCCGCGTGCGCACAAGGCGCCACCGGCTAGGCCGTGCTGCGAACGTCGTGGGGTGTCCCAGATCTATTCGTCCTGGGCGTCGACCCAGGCGTCGATCTCGCTCCATCGGTCCGCGAGCCACGTCTCGATGGCGGCGGGGTCGCGCGGGACGTCGGTGGCGGCATACGTCCAGGTCCGCACGAGGAAGGGCCGATCGAAGGGGAGTGCGTTGTAGATCGCTCGGGGACTTGTCAGCCGGCCCAACCCGGCATGCGCCACGATCATGACATCGGCGTCGGGCCGAGCCATCAACGTCGCGATTGCGCCTTTGGTCTTGGGCGGCAAGACATTTCGCAGTCGTTCTGCCTGTCGCAGCCGGGCTTGCTGGCCGGCCGCACGCAACCGCTCGATGCGCCGGTGACGGCGATCCGGCGTCCAGTTCTCGCCCTCCGGGAAGATCAGCAAGGCGTCCTTGGGAGCCAGGGAATCCGCGAGCCGGCGCACCCCGAGCAGCCGGTCGTCGCCGGCGCCGGATGCCGACGGCACAAAGGAGGACCCGAGACGCGTGAGCACCAAATCGAGGCCGGGATCCCAGCGCAGGGCATCGGCGAGCACGATCCGTGGCAGGCGCCCGGCGGTGCGTGAGAGCAGCCAGGCGACCGCGACCGAGTCGGCCGGTCCGGCGTGCCGGGCGAAGGAGATCAGCGGTCGGTCCGGCTCGCCGAAGTCCATTACGGCATCCAGACGCACCTCAAAACCCACCCACTTGCGGGCCAGACGCATCACGGTGTCCAGGACATCGACAAGCAATTTCTCGTGGTCAGCCTGCCACTGCGGCCCGCTGCCCAGCGGCTCCTGCACACGCAATCGCCAACAGCCCCACAGCAGTTGCTGATCTAGCCATACGACGAGCAGCAGCATCCCAGTGGCCCGGAAGAGTCGGGCGCGCCGGTCCACCACCGACCACAGCGCGCCAGCCACCAGCACCGGAGCGGCGACGAAGGTCACCGCGATCGCGACGACCGGCCACACCAGGCGCAGCAGTCGCCGGACAAAGACCGGTGGTGGTTTGATCCCGCCCATCGCCATCGCGATCAGTCCTGCGCGTCGAGATAGTTCGTGGACGCGTCATATGCGGCGTCCATGCGATCACGCATCTTGCGGCCGCGTGCTTGGGCTAGGGAGACCGTCGGCGCGCCACTGGCACCGCTCGGAAGGACATGCAGCGCAATGGAATCGGGCACGCGCGTGATCTCCTCTACATAGCGGTGCCGGCGCGAAATCTCGAAGGCCACCGCGGCGACGTCCCAGGGCGCGCGCGGCACCGCGAGCCCTTGCTCGACCCGTCCCACCTGCAGAACATAGATCTCGTCAGCCCCGAGGTCGATGGCGCGACCAACGGGGATCGAGTGCACCAGGCCGCCGTCGAGGTAGTGCGATCCATCGATGGCGACCGGGGGGAAGAGCCCCGGCACCGAACATGACGCGAGCACCGCGGGCCGAATCGGGCCGTGGGAGAACCACATTGCGCTGGCGTCCTCGAGGCGCGCGGCCACGCACTGAAAGGGCACGTTCAGGTCTTCGATGCGCTCGAGCGGGAGGTAGCGGTCGATGACCGTCGCAAGGGGGGCATGCGTGAGCAGGTGCGTGGGATTGCGCGCGATGCGGGCGGCCTTGCGGACCGGACGCTCCCACAGCACGCCCTCGCGCACGACTTCCTTCCACACCTCCGCCAGCCGCTCCGCTCCCTCAACGCTCGGGTCGGCCGCGATGAAGGCCCCATTGAGCGCGCCGATGCTCGTTCCCACCACGAGATCGGGAACGATCCCCGCCTCGGCGAGCGCGCGCACCATACCTACCTGCGAGGCACCCAGCACACCCCCGCCGCCGAGGACGTATGCCGTGCGAGAACCCACGAGCCCAGCGTAGGCCGCGAGCTCCTCCTCGGCCTCGGGACCGACGCCTTCTCGTGATGGCGCGGCGAGCCGTGGAGGGGTTAGATGGGTGAATGAGCGCACCCGTCACCGTGATTCTCTTCGGCGCCACCGGAGACTTGGCCAAGCGCAAGCTCATCCCCGGACTGCTCCATCTCTTCCAGTCCCGCCTGCTGGATGACCTTCGCGTCGTCGGCACCTCGCTGGACGAAATGAGCGTTGACGACTTCCGCGATCTGGCCCTGACGGCCATCCGCGAACACAGCACGCGGACGTTGAAGGACGAGGACTGGAACGCCTTCAGCCAGCGCCTCGACTATGTCCCGCTCTCCGCCGGCCCCGACCAACTCAAGGCGGCCGTCCTACGCGCGGAGGAGGAATTGCCCGGAGACAACGAACTGCGGTTGCACTATCTATCGGTTCCGCCGAAGGCCGCCCTCGCGGCGGTGAGCACGATTGCCGCTGCTGGCTTGGCCGATCGCTCGCGGATCATCATGGAAAAGCCCTTCGGCACCGACTTCGCCTCGGCCGTCAAGCTCAATCGGCAGTTGCACGAGGTCTTCGACGAAAGCCAGATCTTCCGGATCGACCACTTTCTCGGCAAGGAAGCCGCGCAGAACATCCTGGCCTTCCGCTTCGCCAACGGTCTCTTCGAGCCCATCTGGCACCGCAACAACATCGACCACATCCAGATCGATGTGCCGGAGACGCTTGGCCTGACCCAGCGCGGCGACTTCTATGAGGCGACCGGCGCCTACCGCGACATGGTCGTCACCCACCTCTTCCAGGTGCTCGCGTTCACCGCGATGGAGCCGCCGTCGGCGCTGGAACCGGCCGCCATCAACCGGGAGAAGACCAAGGTCTTCCGGTCCATGTCTCCCATCGAGCCGACCAATGTCGTGCGCGGGCAGTATGTCGGCTATCGCCAGGAGCCCGGGGTCGCCCCCGACTCCGAGACCGAAACCTTCGTGGCCCTGAAGTGCTACATCGACAACTGGCGCTGGGCCGGCGTGCCGTTCTTCCTGCGCACCGGCAAGCGGATGGGCGAGGGCGCCCGCATCATCTCCATCGCCTTCAAGGAGCCCCCGCGCTCGATGTTCCCGCCCGGGCCCGGCGTCGGTGACCATGGGCCAGACCACCTGACCTTCGACCTGTCCGACCAGCCGCGAATGTCGTTGTCCTTCTACGGCAAACGACCCGGTCCGGGCTATCGGCTCGACAAGCTGTCGATGCAATTCGCGATGAAGGACACGACCTGGGCGGGCTCGGTGCTGGAGGCCTACGAGCGGCTGATCTATGACGCCGCCCGCGGCGACTCGACGCTCTTCGCCTCCGCCAATGGCATCGAGCGCCTGTGGGAGATCAGCCAGCCGCTGCTCGACAACCCGCCGATCGTGCGCCCATACGACCAAGGCTCCTGGGGCCCGAACCAGATTCACCAGTTGGTCTCGCCCTTCGGCTGGCGGCTGCCCTTCGAGCGCAAGTGGCGCGAGCCGAGCTGACCGACGCTGCCAGCCTCGAGCCGAGCGGGCTTTGTGCACGCGAGCGGGGTTTCTGCCGAGCCGAGCGGGGTTTCTGCCTAGCCGAGCGGGTCTGCTGAACGCGAGCGGCCCTATAGCCCCGCTCGCGTTCAGAAACCCCGCTCCGCTCGGGGCGGGGAGGGGCGTCAGGTGCTGCGGACCAGCAGCGAGCGCGGCGCGATGCGCACCCGGATCTCGCGGGTCTCGCCGATGACATCGCCGTCGAGCTGAACCGCCTGCGGCTTGTCGGTCGTGATGGTCACCGTGGTGGCCGTATGCCGTTGCAGTCGTTCGGTTCTCGTCCCTCGGTGCTGGGTCAGGACCCGCGCGGTGACATTCACCCAGCCAGGAAAACCCTTGGGCGCCAGGATGACGCAGTCGAGCACACCATCGTCCGGTTCGGCATCGGGCATCAGGTTGATGCCGCCGGTGATCCTGCCGCAATTGCCGACCAGCACGGTCTGGGCGAGCACCGAGGTGGCCGGGCCGCCGTCGATCGAGACGTGCGCTTTCAGGCGCGGCCCGAGGAAGTTACGGAAACCTGTCGCGGCATACGCCGGCCAGCCGATCTTGGCCTTCGCCTCCTCGGTCGTCTCCGACATGATCGTCGCGTCCAGACCGACACCGGCCATCACGAGGAAGGCATGCTCGACCGAGGGCGACTCACTCGTGGAGGAATCGCTCGTGGATGCATCCGCTTTGGAGGCGTTGGCAGGAGCGAACGAATCCGGTTGAGCCAGAACGGCATACGCCACGTCGATCGCTCGGTTGCGGCCCGTGCACGCCACGCGAAAAGCTTCGGCAAGATCAGAGACGGGCAACTCCAGATTGCGAGCGAGCAGGTTCCCCGTGCCGCCGGGCAGCAGCCCAAGCGGGGTCGAGGTGCCAGCCAGCGCGCTTGCCACATTGCGGACCGTGCCGTCACCGCCGAGCGAACAGACCAGATCAACGCCCTCGGCGACCGCCGCGCTCGCCTGGCCGGCACCGGGATCTTCTTTGGTGGTCTCGACAATCAAAGGGGCGTCCCAGTCGAGGCCAGTCGCGACGGCGGCGAGCGTGGCTCGCACGGTCGCGAGGTCGTCGAACTTCGTCGGATTGATGATGACCGCGGCCCGCTTCTTGCGCGGCGGCTCGACGGTGGCTTGCCGGAAACTGTCCCGATGCGGCCGAATCCGGGCATGCCGACCAGGGCGGGAGTTGATGCCCAAAAGCACCGCGGCAACAAGCAGGAAGCCGACGAATGCCAGGGCTCCGAGCAGCATCACGGTGTTGGGCACGCGGGTGAAACTACCAGCGTGCCCCGCGCTCCTTAACATGTGTGGCATGAGCGACGACCGCGCGGGATCCTTGGCTGCCCCCGAGCCCGACGACAAGGACTGGACCTGGGTGCTCGACCGGCCCTGCCCCGACTGTGGTTTCGACCCCGCGGCCGTCGCGCCCGGGCAGTATGCGGATGCCATCCGCCAGGCAAGTCTGCCCTGGCAATACGTCCTCACCCGCCAAGACGTCCGAGAGCGGCCCGCGCCACGCGTCTGGTCGCCGCTGGAATATGGCTGCCACGTCCGCGATGTCTGCCGTCTCTTCGACGACCGCACCCACCTGATGCTCGACCAGGACGATCCGCCCTTCGCCAATTGGGACCAGGACGCGACGGCGATCGAGCAGAGGTATGCCGACCAGGACCCCGCCGTCGTGCGCACCGAGCTGGCGAGCGCGGCGGAGCGGCTCGCGACGACATACGCCACCATTCCCGAGCGTGCCTGGGAGCGCACCGGGCGACGCGGGGACGGCTCGGCCTTCACCGTCACGACGCTCGGTGCCTACCTGCTGCACGACCTGACCCACCACGTGTGGGATGTGCGCAGCTAGCTATGCCACCGCTGAATCTCTGGCTCGGCTTCCTCGTCGCCAGCCTGCTGCTGGCGGCCATCCCCGGGCCCAGTCTGCTTTTCGTCATCGGCCGCGCGCTCGCCGAGGGTCGGCGCGTCGCGATGCTGTCCGTGCTCGGCAACGGCCTCGGCATCCTCGCTCAGATCCTGCTTATTGCCGTGGGTCTCGGTCCGCTGGTCGCGCGCAGCGCGGCGCTCTATACGATCCTCAAAGTCGCGGGTGCGGCATATCTGATCTATCTCGGGATCACCACGATCCGGCACCGCGGCGACGCGGAGGCGGCGTTGGCGACTCTTGATGCGCAGCGCCGCCTAGCCCACCACGCCATCCGTGACGGCTTCATCGTCGGGGTGACGAATCCCAAAACCGTCGTGTTCTTCGTCGCCCTGCTGCCGCAATTCGTCGCCCCCGGGCACGGCCCAGTGCCATTACAGATGGCAGTCCTCGGCCTCACCTTCTTCGTCGTCGGCGTGACGAGTGACGGGCTGGTTGCCATGGCCGCCGGCTCGGCCCGCGCCTGGCTCGCCAGCCGCCCCCACCGCCTGCGCCGGCTCAGCGCCGCTGGTGGCGTGATGATGATCCTGCTCGGCGTCACCCTGATGCTGACCGGCCGGCCGCAGCAGGCTTGAGTCGCGGGAAAGTCGCGAGAGGTCCGGGGCGGGCGCCGATAAACTTGCCCAGTGATCGACATCAAAGTTCTTGCCGACGACCCGGATCGGGTCAAGGCCAGCCAGGTCGCGCGCGGAGATGACCCCGCGCTCGTCGACCAGGTCCTCGACGCTGACGCCAAGCGACGGGCCGCCCTGACCGAATTCGAGCAACTCCGCGCCCGGCAGAAGTCCATGGGCAAGGAGGTCGCCGCGGCGCAGGGTGAGGCCAAGCAGGCGCTGCTCGCCGAGACCAAGTCGATCGCAGCCAAGGTGAAGGAACTGGACGCGACGGCTGCCGCCGCCGTCGCCGAGCGCGACGCGCTGTTGATGTCGATCGGCAATGTCATCGTCGACGGCGTGCCGGCGGGCGGCGAGGACGACTATGTCGTGCGCGAGATCATCGGCACGCCAAGGGATTTCGCGACCGAAGGGTTCGAGCCCAAGGATCACCTGGACCTCGCCGAGGGCCTCGGCGCGATCGACATGGCCCGTGGTGCGCGGGTCGCGGGCTCGCGCTTCTATTTCATGACCGGCCCCGGGGCACGGCTCGAACTCGGCCTGCTCAATGCCGGTATGGCGCTCGCGCTTGAGCACGGTTTCGTGCCGATGATCACCCCGACTCTGGTCCTGCCGGAGGTCATGAAGGGCGCCGGCTTCATCGACCGGCACGCGGACGAGGTCTATCGCCTCGAAGCCGACGACCTCTATCTCACCGGCACCTCGGAGGTCGCGCTCGCGGGCTTCCATACCGGCGAGGTCATCGACCTCAGCGCCGGCGCGAAGCGCTATGCCGGCTGGTCGACCTGTTACCGCCGCGAGGCCGGCAGCTATGGCAAGGACACCCGCGGCATCATCCGCGTGCACCAGTTCAACAAGATCGAGATGTTCGTCTACTGCGACCCGGCCGACGCCGAGGCCGAGCACGAGCGCCTGCTCGACATGGAGCGCGCCATGCTCGCCAAGATCGAGGTGCCCTATCGGATCATCGACACCGCCGCCGGCGACCTCGGCCAGAGCGCGGCCCGCAAGTTCGACAGCGAGGCGTGGTTCCCCAGCCAGGGCCGCTACCGCGAACTCACGTCCACCTCGAATTGCACGACCTTCCAGGCTCGCCGGCTCGGCACCCGGATGCGCGGCGAGAAGGGTAATGAGGTCGTCGCGACCCTCAACGGCACGCTGGCCACGACCCGCTTCCTCGTCGCGATCCTGGAGAACCACCAGCAGCCGGATGGCTCGGTCGTCGTGCCCGAGGCGCTGCGCCCGTATGTCGGCCTCGATGTCCTGACGCCGGTCGCCTGACTCGTGCGCGACGCCCATCTGGTCGCCCTCGACATCGACGGCACGACGATCACTCACGAGGGTGAGTTGCGCGAGCGCGTCCGCTTGGCCGTCCGCCGCGTCGCCGACGCGGGTCACCATGTCGTCATCGCGACCGGCCGCTCGGTGCTCGGCACACTACCGATCCTCACCGAGCTCGGTCTCGATCAGGGGTATGCCGTGTGCTCCAATGGCGCCGTCACCATCGCCTTGGACCCCGAGCACCCGAGCGGTTACGAAGTCCTGGAAGCGGTTACCTTCGACCCGGGTCCGGCGCTGGAGTTGCTGCGGGGGGCGTGGCCGGATGCCGTTGTGGCAGTGGAGGATTTGGGCGTCGGCTTCAAAGTGAGCGCGCCCTTCCCAGATCCATTGGAGGGCGTCGTCACGGTCGTGCCGTGGGAGGAACTGCTGGCCGACCCGGTCACGCGCGTGACCTTCCGCAGCCCCACCGGGACCAGCGAGGACTTCACCAAACTCGCCGAGCGGATCGGCCTGCACGGCGTGAACTATGCCGTCGGCTTCTCCGCCTGGCTCGACATCAACCCCGAGGGCGTCTCCAAGGGCAGCGCCCTCGAACTCGTCCGACGCCGCCTCGGGGTCCAGCCGATGCATACGCTCGCCGTCGGGGACCAGCGCAATGATGTCGAGATGCTGCGCTGGGCCGCCCGCGGGGTCGCGATGGGCAATGCGCCGGAGGAGGTCAAGGCGGTCGCCGACGAGGTCACCGAAGATGTGTATGCCGATGGCCTCGCCCTCGTCCTCGACTCGCTGCCCGGTCGGCGGGGTCGGGAAGTCGCGGCGCCATGAGCGCACCTCGACCCGATCTCGTCATCTCGTCCCCGGCCAACGCGCGCATCAAAGCCGTTGTGGCGCTGCGCAATCGGCGTGACCGCGATGTGTCCGGATTGACCCGCTTAGAAGGGCGCGAGGAACTGGAACTGGCCATCGCGGCCGGTGTCCGCCCGCGAACCCTGTTCCACTGCCCGCAGTTAATGGGCCCAGGCGGGTCTGGTGACGATCTGGTCGAGCAGGTCCGCGGACTCGGCGCCGAGATCATCGAATGTTCGCGCGCGGTCTTCGAGAAGGCGAGCTACCGCGAGGGCCCGGACGGCTTCCTCGCTGTCGCCCCGAGCCCGGGGCGCGGGCTGTCCGCACTCGACATACCCACCGACGGGCTCCTGCTCGTGGCCCAGGGGATCGAGAAGCCGGGCAATCTTGGCGCGATGCTGCGCACAGCCGACGCGGCCGGTGTGGCCGCGGTGATCGCCGCCGACCCGGTCACCGACTGGGGCAACCCGAACGTCGTGCGCGCGAGCAAGGGGACGGTCTTTTCGGTGCCGGTGGCGTCCGCGACGACGGCCGAGACCATCGCGTGGCTCGCCGAGCGCAAGGTCGCACTCGTCGCGACGACCCCGGACACCGACCTACTGCATAGCGACGCCGACCTGCGCGGCCCGGTCGCGATCGCGGTGGGGACCGAGAAGTACGGCCTGGATGAGGAACTCTTCGCAGCCTCGACGATTCGCGTCCGCATACCCATGGCCGGCCGCGCCGACTCCCTCAACGCCGCGACAGCGGCCGCGATCGTGCTCTTCGAAGCAGTGCGCCAGCGCGCGGTCAGACGGTGACGTCGCCCGCGGGGGTGTTGAAGGTGACCGACATCAGGCCCGGCATACCGTGGGGCGCAATAAAGTCAAAGGCGATGACCGAACTCGTGGTCTCGGCGGGCAGACCCAGCCAGTCGGTGACGCGGTCGGGGTCGCCAGCGATCTCCAGCGACTTCATCGTGACCTCGGTCGCGGCTTCGTCGGAGGGGTGCGGCGACTCGCCATCCCACTGGACGAAGAAGGGCAGCTGCGGGTCGGCCTGCAGGCCCTTGACGCCGAGCTGACGCCACTTGAACTCGCGGCCGTCGGGCATGCGGCGATTGCCGTCGACCGCCGCGCGGCCGAGCCGCTCCTCGAGATTGGACAGGTCAACGACGCGGACGACCCAGCCAAGCCAGCCGCCACCCAGTTCGCTGCGAGCACGGACGGCCTGACCGAACGGCGCCTTGTCGGCGGACGGGTGATCGAGCACCTCGACGACCTCGACATAGCGTTCATGCGCCAGCGGCAGGATGATGTTGCGCGTGCCGAACCGGGGGTGAATGCCACCCTCGACGGGCGTCACCCCGAGCTTGGCGGCCAGCCGTTCGGCGGTCGCGTGGAGGCCATCCGACTCGGCGGCATACGACACGTGATCCACTCGCATGCGTTCATCGTTCCACACGAAAAGGGGTGCTCTTGACCACACGGGCGGCGTGCAGTAGTGCGCGACGACGGGCCGCCCGACCCTTTGAACGATCAAGAGGCACCAGCGCCCGGAGTCAGCGGCCGAAACGCCGCAACCGCAGGCTGTTGGTCACGACCAGCACGCTTGAAGCGGCCATCGCGGCGCCGGCGATCATCGGGTTGAGCAGCCCGGCCATCGCCAGCGGAATCGCGGCCGCGTTATAGCCGAACGCCCACGCGAGGTTCTGCTTGATGATGCGCAGCGTCGCGCGCGAGAGCCCGATGCCCTGCCCGATGGCGCGGACGTCCTCCCGCATCAGGACCAGGTCCGCGCTCGCCGCGGCCACATCGGTGCCCGAGCCCATCGCGATGCCGAGATCGGCCTGCGCGAGCGCGGCGGCATCGTTGACACCATCACCGACCATCGCGACGACCGCGCCGTCCTCCTGCAGCCGACGGATCATCGCGAACTTCTCCTCGGGCCGCACGCCAGCGATCACACGCTCCGCCGGGATGCCCACCTGGGCGGCTACCGCATCCGCCGTCACCTGCGAGTCCCCGGTCAGGAGGTATGCCGTCAGCCCAAGCCGGTCGAGTTCGCGCAGTGCGGCGGGGGCGTCGGGGCGCAGAGCGTCGGCGACCGTGAGGGTCGCCCGCGCCATACCGTCCCACCCGAGCCAGACCGTGGTTCCGTCCCCGCGAGCCGCCAGGTCGGCGGGGACCTGCTCAAAGAGTGTGGCGCGCCCGATGACGACCTCCTGGTCCTTGATCCGGGCTCGGGCACCGTCGCCCGCAAGGGCTGCGAAGTCGGTGGCCGCGGGTATGTCGAGGGTCCGGGCCTTCGCCGCCTCGACGATGGCGTGGGCGATCGGGTGCTCGCTGCCGGCCTCGACGGCTGCGGCGGCTCGCAGGGCGGCTTCCTTCGGGAGCGAGCCGTGCGTGGTCACATCGATCAAGGTGGGGCGGCCGAGGGTGAGGGTGCCCGTCTTGTCGAGCACGATGGTGTCGATGCGCCGGGTGTCTTCGAGCACCTGCGGGCCCTTGATGAGGATGCCGAGTTGGGCGCCGCGGCCGGTGCCGACGAGGATCGCCGTCGGGGTTGCGAGGCCGAGGGCGCAGGGGCACGCGATGATCAGCACGGCGATGGCGACGCCGAGTGCCGTTGTGGCGCTGCCGGTTCCGATCCACCAGCCCACGAAGGTCAGCAGCGCGAGGCCGAGGACGACGGGGACGAAGATCGCCGAGATCCGATCGGCGAGCCGTTCAACGCCGGCCTTGCCGGTCTGGGCGTTCTCCACCAGGCGCGCGATGCCGGCCAAGGTGGTGTCGGCGCCGACACGGGTCGCGCGGACCAAGAGCCGCCCCGCGCCATTGATCGTCCCGCCAGTCACCTCATCGCCGGCATCCACCTCGACCGGCATCGACTCGCCGGTCACCAGCGCGGTGTCGATCGTGCTGCGCCCCGTGAGGACCAGACCGTCCGTCGCGACCTTTTCACCGGGACGAATGACAAAGGTCTCGCCAACAGCCAACTGCTCGACGGGGATTCGCTCCTCAACGACCCGCCCGGAGCCATCCCGTCGTTCGATCGTCACCTCCTTGGCGGCGAGGTCGAGCAAGGTCGTCAGGGCGTTCTTGCCCTCCGCCTTGGCGCGCGCCTCCAGCCAGCGGCCGATGAGCAGGAAGGTCGTGACGACCGCGGCCGTCTCGAAGTAGACATGCACTCCATGGCCGCTATGGCTCATGTCGGTCATCGCCCGTCCGGTGAGCACGGCGATCGCCGACCAGAGGTATGCGGAGAGCACCCCGATCGAGACGAGCGTGTCCATCGTCGAGGCCAGGTGGCGGGCGTTGATCGCCGCGGCGCGGTGGAAGGGCCAGGCCGCCCAGAGCACCACCGGTGTCGTGAAAGCCAGCTGGTACCAAGCATTCCCGGGCAGGTCGCCGAGGGCCGGCACCATCGCCAGCAGCACGACGGGCAGAGTTAAGGCGGCGCTGATCAAGGCTCGGCGCTTCAGCGTGTCGGCAGGCGCGACGTCGTGGTCGAGATGATTCGTGTGTTCCGGCTGACCGTGAGCGTGATGCTCCGTCGCGGCAGTCGTGTGGTGGTTCGCGTGGCGTTCGTCGGGAGCGCTCGCTCGCGGCGGTTCGATGACGCTGGCGCCATAGCCGGTCGAGCGCATGGTGGCCAGGATGTCCTCGAGACGAATCGGGTCGTGGAAACTGACCCGAGCCTTTTCGGTCGCGAGATTGACGCTCGCGTCGACGCCCTCGAGCTTGCCGAGTTTGCGCTCGATGCGCGCGGAGCAGGAGGCGCACGTCATACCCGTGATGGCCAGGTCGACCTGCTGGGTGTCCTGGGGCATGTCAGCTCCGCACGAGTCGGGCGATGGCCGCCGATGCCTCGGTGACCTTGGCCTGCGCGGCGTCATCGGACTCGCGCGCGGCGTCGACGACGCAATGGCCGATGTGGTCTTCGACGAGGCCCAGGCTGACGGCCTGCAGGGCTCGGGTGATCGCGGACACCTGCGTGAGGATGTCGATGCAATAGACGTCCTCATCGACCATCCGCGCCACGCCGCGCACCTGTCCTTCGATGCGCTTGAGGCGGCGAAGGTAGTCGTCCTTGCTGCCGCTATAGCCAGCCATGCTGCACCTCCGTGCTGTCGTTAACTCACCCAACAGCATACCCCTATGGGGTATTCCGCACCGGAGCTGGACGTTGAGTACGACGATCGGCGGTGAATGGCCCGCCGATCGTCGTACCGAATGCAGCGAGCTAGTCCAGGTGCTCGACCAGGTCGGGGGCGAGACCGATATATGTCTGCGGGGTCAGCGTGCGCAGGCGGGCGGCGACGTCCTCGGGCAGGCCCAGCCCGTCGATGAACTCCACCAGCTCGGCCTGGCCGATGCGCCGACCTCGGGTCAGTTCCTTCAATCGCTCATAGGGATTCGCCATGCCGGGCACGCCCCGCGCCGCGAGCGCGCGCATCGCCGACTGGATGGGCTCGGCGAGCACTTCCCAGTTGGCATCGAGATCGGCGGCCATCGCCTCGGGCGCGGCGTCCAAGCCGGCCAGGCCGCGGCTTGCATTGTCGAGTGCGAGCAGCGAATGTCCCACGGCTGAGCCGATATTGCGCTGCATCGAGGAGTCGGTCAGGTCGCGCTGCTGCCGGGATGTCACCAGGGTCGACGCGAGCACATCAAGAAGCGCATTGCTCACCTCGAGATTGGCCTCAGCATTCTCGAAGCGGATCGGGTTGACCTTGTGCGGCATCGTGCTCGACCCGATGGTGCCTTGCCCCCGGACCTGAGCGAAGTAGCCGAGGGAGATATAGCTCCACATATCGGTGCACAGGTTGTGCAGGATGCGATTGAAGCGGGCTAGATCGGCATACAACTCGGCCTGCCAATCGTGACTCTCGATCTGGGTGGTCAGCGGGTTCCACTGCAGCCCAAGGCTTTCGACGAAGTCATGGCTGATCGACTGCCACGCGGCGTCGGGCACGGCGGCGAGGTGGGCGCCATACGTCCCGGTGGCGCCATTGAACTTGCCGAGGAATTCGGCGGCCTCGATGCGACGCAGCTGGCGGCGCAGCCGCCACGCGAGCACGGCCAATTCCTTGCCCATGGTCGTGGGGGTTGCCGGCTGTCCATGGGTATGCGCGAGCAGCGGCACCGCGCGCAACTCCCGGGCCATGCCCTCGAGTTGCTCGACCAGCGCGCTCGCCCGGGGCAGCCAGACCTCGCGGATCGCTCCGCGCACCATCAGGGCATAGGAGAGGTTGTTGACATCCTCGGAGGTGCACCCGAAGTGGATGAGTTCGGTCAGCGGGTCATCCGCCGCGCGGCCGGGCAGGGCGGCGAAGCGCCGCTTCAAGAGGTACTCGATCGCCTTGACGTCATGTTGCGTCTCGGCCTCGATGGCGGCGAGTTCGGCGATATCGTCGCGGCCGAATTGCTCGGGGATGGCCCGCAGGGCCTCCTGCTCAGCGGACGTCAGGGAGCCCGCGCCCGGAATCACCCCGTGATCGGTGAGGAAGATCAGCCACTCGATCTCGACGCGCAGCCGCTCGCGGTTCAGGGCGGGTTCGGAGAGGTGGTCGATGAGGGGGGCCACCGCGGGCCGGTAGCGGCCGTCGAGGGCTCCCAGGGCGACGGCATCGTCGGCGAGGCTCGGCATACGCCCCATCCTGCCAGGGGTGTATGCCGGGCCGTCATCGCGCCCGAGGGGCGGCGGTCAGTCCGCTTCCGCCGGAGCCTGCACGGCGATCAGGCCGAAGAATTCGCCCTGCGGGCCGGCGACCACCGAGGCGCGCCCGACCGGCATATCCGTCGCCGGCATCATGGCCTGCCCACCGAGTTGGGTGACCAATGCGGTGGAGGCATCGACATCGTCCACGGCGAACCAGGTCAGCCAGTGCGTGGGCGCCTCGGGCGCGTCCGGCATCGCCGTGTCATCGCAGATACCTCCGACACCGTCCTCGCTGCCCGGGAGGGCGAAGGTGGCATAGCCGTCCTCGGTCTCGCCCATCATGCCGGTGTAGGTGTAGCCATAGACCTCGGCGTAGAAGCGCTTGGCCTCGGCGTACTGGCGCGTGTGGAGTTCGTTCCAGCACAGCGTGTTCGGCTCGTTGAAAATGCCGACGCCGATGTGGGACTTAGCTTCCCAGACCCCGAAAGCGCCACCGGTGGAGTCGAGTCCGACGAACATCCGACCCACATCCGCCACATCGAAGGGCGGCATCATGACCTGACCACCGGCCGCCGTGATCTTCTCCGCGACGGCATCGGTCGAGTCGGCGGCGATATAGGTCGTCCACACCGATGGCATCGGCATACCGTCGGGCTTCGGGCCGATGCCGGCTGCGGCTCGGCCGTCCTTCATTGCCATGAGGTAGCCGCCGAACTCCTCGGGCCCGTCGGCGATTTCCCAGCCGAAGAGGCGGCTGTAGAACTCGCGGGCGGCGGTGGTGTCGTCGACCTGGCAGTCAACCCAGCAGGGCGTGCCTTCGGGCCAGGCGGAATCTCGGGTGGGCATGGGCGGACCTCCGGAGGGGAAGCGGTCGGGCAACGGGTTTGGTGCCTCGGCCATCCTGCCCCTGCCCGACTCGTGCGTCGAGTGGCGGCGGTGAGTTCCCAGGGAACTCGCAGAAGGGACCCTGGGAAGCCCTGGGTCATGTTCAATGACGGGATGGGAGTTGAGGGGTTGCGACGACTCCGGACGCGCGCGGAGCTGGTGGCGGCGCTCGGCGCGGAGGACGCCTTCGCGCGCTGGGATCCGCCGGCGAATCTCGCCGCCGGCTATGCGCTCGGCGGCGCGGTGGCGTACCTGCGGCGCTCCCACTCGGGCCGCTCCACGTTGAGCATCTGGGGCGCCGACGTCGAGCCGCTGGTCGCCGAGCTTGCACGGCAGGGCGTGCTGACGGAGTTGGCGCCCGGCTGGATCTCGCTGCCGCGCAATCAAATTCACGTTCTTGACGCGTATGTCGTCACTCGCGGCGGCGGCGAGTGGGACTGGATGTGGTGCGCCAGCTCGCCGCCGATCCAACCCGAGGAGGGTCGGGTGATCGAGCTGGATGATGTGCGCGATGCCGACGAGATCGCGCGGCTGCTGTCGGAGAATCCGCGCTCCGAGGGCTACCCGGGGCAGGGGCGCTCGGACCTCTGGCTCGGCATCCGCGACGGCGATGATGCTTTGCTCGCCTGTGGGGCGATTCACCGATTGGATTCCGGCACAGCGCATCTCGCGGGTATCCACACCGCGGAGCGAGCGCGCGGCCAGGGCCTCGGCCGCGCGGTTACGGCCGCGTTGACCCGCTGGGCGGTCGAGCGCGAGGGGGTCTGCACGCTCGGGATGTATGCCGATTCCCACCCCGCCCGCGCGCTTTACCACTCCCTCGGCTACCGCACCGACAAGGAGTGGACTAGTCGGGCTTTGGTCGCGTACCGCAACCCAGCTAGCGCGTACCTCGTTCCGCGAGAGCATCTTTGACGAACGAGACGATGCCAGGGACGGCGGCCGTGAGCTCGTCATAGGTCTGATCGAAAGCGCGCTCCGAGAAGCCGTACCACGGGTCGTCGACATCGAGGGTCCGGGCTTCAACGGCCACAGGATCGAAACTGCGAATGGTGCGGATGTGGTCGGCGTCCTCGCCCGCCATGCGCTGCAGGGAGTGCAGGTGCCCACTGTCGGCCGCGAGAATCAGGTCCCGCTCGGACAGCCACGATCGCTCGATCCGGCGCGCGCGATGAGCACCCGCGCCCCAATCAGCGTGTCCATGCCGCTGCAGCGCGGCGATGGTGCGCTTGTCGGCCGGATTGCCGGACTCTTCGGCCGAGATGCCTGCCGAGTCGACCTCGACCTGATCACCGAGGCCCTCGCGATCAAAGGCCTCTCGAAGCAGGAATTCCAGCATGGGGGAGCGGCAGATATTGCCCGTGCACACGACGACAATCCGATAGGCCACGGTCTCATTCTTCACTGAATCGCCACCGCACCCGACGTGGCCCCACATGAGAGGGGCACCTTCAGGCAGGCAGCAAGCCCAAGGCAAATCGACGGCGCTGCAGTTCCGTCAGCAGATAGGGGAGGGCTGCGACGGTGCGGCCACGGTCGATCGATTGTGGATTGGGTCCGTCGAGGTGGCCACCGTCGTGGAGCAGCAGCACCGATCCAGGGACGACAGATCGGGCAATCGCGGTGCCGGCCGCGCGTGCGGTCAGGGCAGCCGGCTGCGCCTCAAGGCAGTTGGTCCAGAAGGCGGTGCGCAGACCGAGGGCGGCGGCCTCACGTCCCACGGTCGCATTGGTCCAGCCGCGAGGCGGCCGGAACAGCCCTGAGTTCGGCAGGCGCAGCGCCGTGGCTGAGTCCTCCCAGGCGCCCAGCTCCGCGCGGACTGCCTGGTCGGGGAGTGTGTCGAGCCACAGATGGTTCTGTGTGTGGTTGGCGATTCGATGACCGCGGGCTGCGACGGTATACGCCAGCTCGGGGTATGCCTGCAGATTGCGGCCGATCATGAAGAAGGTCGCGGGCACCTCGAAGCGGGCGAGGATATCCAGGACCGTGGGGGTGTAGTCGGGGTCGGGGCCGTCGTCGAAGGTCAAGAAAGCCATCCGGCGATGTGTCGCAACGCGGCCGATGGCGTCCGGTTGGATGGCGAGCCGCCACGCGAGAGAGGAGGTATGAGGGCTGGCCGCCGCTGGCGGGCCAGCGACGCTGACGCCGATCCCGGCCAGCAAGCACGCGCCGGCCCCGACGAGCGACTGACGCCTCCCGATGATCACCTAAAGCCCCCTGCATACTCGGTATGTTGTCCAGAGCGTAAATCGTCGGGTTACCGCTGTCCAGTGGTCTGCGGGGGCAGCACCGATGACTCGGCGAAGGCGTCGTGGCCGTCCTCACGATGGCTGACCATCACCAGCGTGCGCCCCTGGGAAGCGGACACGAGATCGCCGATGACCGCGCGCGCCGTCGGGGCGTCGAGGTGCGCGACGGGCTCGTCGAGCAGGATGATCGGGCGCTGCGAGAGGATGGCGCGCGCGAGCGCGATGCGGGCCCGCTCACCGCCCGAGACGCCGCGCCCGCCGGTCCCTAGGCGCGTGTCCAGCCCGTCCACGAGGCCGTCCAGCCAGGGGCGCAGGCCGGCGCGGTGCAGTGCCTCGATGAGACTGTCGTCGTCACTGCCCGGTGCCGCGAATCGCAGGTTCTCGCGCAGGGTGGAAGCGAACAGGTGCGGGCTGTCGTCGACGATGGCGATCCGTCCGCGCGAGCCGTCGAGTGGTTCGGCGAGGGCGTCGGCACCGGCCACGGCATACCTCCCCGACGCCGGGTCGAGGTGGCGGGCGAGGACGGCGAGCAGGGTCGACTTCCCGCTGCCATTGGGGCCACTGAGCGACAGGTGGGTGCCCGCCGGGAGGTCCAGGTCGAGCTCGCGCAGCGCGAGCGGGCGATCGTCGGACCAGCGCGCGCTGACGGCGCGCAGCGCGATGTCGGGCGCGCCGTTGTGGGCCGGTTCCTGTTGATCAGGGGTATGCCGGGTGGCCGCGACGGCCGGTTCCTGCGCCAGGACGGCCCCCAGGCGCTGCGCGCTCCCGCGGGCCCGGGCGAGTGCGCGCGCGGCCTCGGCGAGAGGAGTGAGAGCGTCGGCAGTCGCCACGGGAGTGAGCACGAGAAGTGCTGCGACGGCCGGGGTATGCCGTGCCTCCCCCACGAGTGTCTGCGCGACAAACAACGTGGTCGCCCCGACGGCCAGCAGGATGCTGCCGGCCGCCACGGCTCGGCCTCGCGCCTGGCGCAGCAGGGCGGCGCGCCAATTCGACTGTGCCGCATCGAGATCCGCGAGCACTGCGGGACCTGCGCCAATGGCGGCGATCTCGCCCGCCTGCGAGGTGAGCAGGTCCGCGACGCGATTGACCTCGGCGCGCGCGGCGGTGAGCGACGGCATACCCGCCGACTCCAAGCGCAGGGCGAGCGCGCTGATGGCGGCCACCGCGAACCCCAGCAGGGCGATGGCCGCCCCGACGCGCGCATCGAACGCCGTGATGATGGCGCTCGTCAGCCCCCACGCCACGAGCGCCGAGATGCCCGGCACGGTGACGCGGATCTGCGCGCCGATGATGTCGTCGAGGTCGTCGACGACGCCTGTGAGCAGGTCGGCGCGGCCGCGCGAGCCGAGGCGTGCGGGTGTGAGAGGGATCAGCGCGTCATACGTCCGGACCCGTTGTTGCGCAAGGTCGTTCAGGGCGGCGTCGTGCGTGAGCAGTCGCTCGACATAGCGCAGCACCGGGCGGGCCATGCCGAAGGCGCGCACGCCGACGATGGCCATCAAGAGGGTGAGGATGATCGGCATCTCGCTGGCGCGAACGATGAGCCAGCCGGAGGTCGCGGTGAGCGCGATTCCGCTCGCGAGGGCGAGGCCCCCCACGAGCCCGGCGCGCACCAAGGCCGGTGTCACGCGGACGGTCCGCAGGTCGGGTCCGGTCGTCATCGTGGCCCCGCCGATCGCGTCGTATGCCGTGCTGCGCCAGCGATTTCCGGTGCGCTCAGGTCAATGTGCTGGTCGGCTAACGCCACCAGCTCCGGCCGGTGCGTGACGGCGATGACGCAGCGGCGGGTGGCGAGGTCGACGATCGCGCTGTGGGCGAGTTCGGCACTCTCGGCGTCGAGGTGGGCCGTCGGTTCATCGAGCAGGATGACCGATTCGGGAGCGAGCAGGCCTCGCGCGAGGCCGATTCGGGCTCGCTGCCCCGCGGAAAGTCCGAAGCCGTCGTCACCGATCCGCGTGGCCAGTCCGTCCGGCAGCGCGGCGACGAAACCGTCCAGGCCGACCGCGCGCAGCGCTGCCCACTGGGCGGCAGGTTCTGCGTCATTGCCGAGTGCCAGGAGGCGGCCGAGAGTGCCGGTGGGCAGGAAGGGCCGCTGCGTCACGAGGTGGCACGCGGGGGCGAGAACAGTCCCGGCATCGGGCGCGCGCAGGCCGGCGATGATTTCCAGGAGTGTCGTCTTTCCGACGCCAGATGGTCCCGTGAGCGCTGTGAGGCCTGCGTCCGACGCAAGCGAAACACCCTGGAGGACAGCACCTTCGGCTCCGGGATAGCAGTAGGTCACGTCCGACATCCGAACCGTGAAGGACTGGCTGCCTCCTGGGGAGTTGGTCGCGGACGCGGCATCGATGGCATCGGCAATCTGATCGAACGCCAGCACACCATCGGCAGCGCTGTGAAACTCCTGACCCACCCGGCGCACCGGCCAATAGGCCTCGGGCGCAAGGAGGATCGCGAGCATAGCGGTGTCGAGTGGCATGGTGCCGTGGGCCAGTCGGACACCGCAGAGCACGGCCACGATGGCCACCGAGATGGTCGCGAGCAATTCCAGCGCGCCCGTGGACAGGAAGGCCAGGCGCAAGGTGCCCATCGTCGCGGCTCGATTGCGCTCGTTGACATCGGCGATGACCGGCAGTTGCTTGCGCGCCCGCCCGTAGTTCACCAGCGTTGGCAGGCCGCGCACGACGTCGAGGAAGTGGCCGGAGAGGTCCGCCAGTGCCCGCCAGCGTTTCTGCGTCTGCTCTGCTGTCGTGCGCCCGATGAGAGCGGCGAAAAGTGGCAGCAACGGCAGGGTGAGGATGACGACCAGCGCGCTCGGCCAGTCCACGAATATCAGGGCGGCGACAGCTGCGGCGGGCACGACGGCCGCGGCGATGAGGGCAGGGAGGTAGCGGGCGACATACGGCTCGATGCTCGTCGCACCCGCCGTGGCGAGCGTCAGTCGCGTTGCGCTGGAGTCACTTCCGGTATGCGGTGCGCCGGCCCACGCGGCGAGCAACCGCCGGCGAAGGGCAGTGGAGACGGCGGCACCGGCGCGCGCCGCGACATACTCCGTGACCGCCGCGAGCAGCGCTCGGACCACGAAGATCGCGGCGAGCCAGGCCAGGGGAGCGCGCAGGCCCGTCCCGCGCGCAATCGCGACCACGACGCCGGTGAGGGCGAACGCGGTCGCGATCGTTGCGGCTCCGCTTGCCGCGCCGGCCGTCCCCAAGGCCAACAGGGGGCCACGGGCCTCGGGGACAGTCCGGATGATTCGCGGATCGAAGGGCTTCACGCCGTCTTGCTCACCCGTCAGCGGGTGCCGACGGGGACGTGGCCCGGATCCTGGGCTGCGGGAAGGTGTTCCACGCGGATGCGCTTGCGGAACACCCAGTAGGTCCAGGCCTGGTAGGCCAGGACGATGGGGGTGAAGACCAGGGCCGCGATGGTCATGATCTTCAGCGTGTAGTCCGTGCTCGACGCATTGTGGATCGTCAGGCTGAAGGCGTCATCGGTCGAACTCGGCATGACATTCGGGTAGAGCAGGAAGAAGTAGGTCGCCACGGCCGCGCCGATGGTGACGGCGGTGCCGGCGAACGCCTGCCCTTCGTTGCTCTTGGTGTTGGCCCAGATCGAGAACAGCAGGGCGACGGCGGCGATCGCGGTGGTGAGCCAGCTCCATACGGAGCCCTTGCTGATGCCGAGGACGAGCAGGAGGATGACGGCGAGGCCGGCGGCGACCAGTCCGGTCTTGGTTGCCAGCGCGCGCGCATCGGCTCGGATCGGGCCGTCGGTCTTCAGCGCCACGAAGTATGCGCCGTGGGTCAAGAAGAGCGCGACGAAGACCAGTCCACCGAGCAACCCGATTGGGTTGAGCAGGGTGACGAGGTTGCCGGTGTATTCCATGTTCTGATCGATCGGCACGCCGCGGACGATATTGGTCAGGGCGACGCCCCATAGCAGTGCCGGCAGGAACGAGCCGATGATGATTGCCTTGTCCCAGTTGGCTTTCCACGCCGCATTGTCACGCTTGCCGCGATAGTCGAAGCCCATATTGCGGACGATGAGCGCGACGAGGATGAGCAGCAGCGGGAGGTAGAAACCGCTGAAGAGCGTGGCGTACCAGTGCGGGAAGGCCGCGAAGGTGGCGCCACCGGCGGTGAGCACCCACACCTCGTTGCCGTCCCAGACGGGGCCGATGGTGTTGAGGAGCACGCGGCGGCGCTTCTCGGTGTCGTCGGCGTCGCGGCCTTTCCCGAGGATCGGGAAGAGCATGCCGACACCGAAGTCGAAGCCCTCCAGGACGAAGTAGCCGGTCCACAGCACGGCGATGAGGAGGAACCAGATCACTGCGAGGTCCATGTCTGAATCTCCTTATCTCAGTAGGCGAACTGCAGTTCGGTGTCGTCGGTCATCTGATCCGGCGACTTGGGCTGCTCGAAGGGGTCAGCGCCCTTCTTGATGTAGTCGGTGTAGAGCTTGATCTCCACGACCGCGAGGGCGGCATACAGCAGCGTGTAGACGATCATCGAGATCCAGACCTCGGCCGAGCTGACGCTCGGGGAGACGCCGGTCGCGGTGGTCATCAGGCCGTTGACGAGCCACGGTTGGCGGCCCATCTCGGTGAAGATCCAGCCGAAGCTGTTGGCGAAGACCGGGGCGAGGGGGGCGCCGAAGATCACGAGGCTCCACCACTTGCCGCGTGGGGTGCCGCCCTTGCGGGTCGACCACAGCACCGCGGCTGCGGCCGCCATCGTCACGAAGCCGAGGCCCATCATGAAGCGGAAGGACCAGTAGGTGACGGGGATGTATGGCGTGTAGGTCGCGTCCTTGACGAGGGCGCTGGAGTCGGAGCCGTATTTGGCGATCAGTTGCTCGCGCAGCGGGTTGATGCCCTCGACGGGCTTGTCCAGGCTGCCGGTGGCCATGAAGCCGAGGACACACGGGACCTTGATGGAGAACTTCTCCTTCGTGCCATCGGGGGTGCCGATGGTGAATACGGAGAACGGGGCGCAGGTGTCGCTGGTCTCATAAAGTGCCTCTGCGGCAGCCATTTTCATCGGCTGCACTTCGGTCATGATCTTGCCCTGGAGGTCACCGGAGAAGATCACGCCGAGGCTGGCGATCAGGGTCACGATGGCGCCAACGCGGGCCGAGCGACGATAGAGGGAGTTGTCGGCGGCTGGCCGGCTGCGACGCATCAGCCAGACGGAGACTCCCATGACCATGGCGCCGCCGACCATGTATGCCGAGGTGATGACGTGCGGGAAGGTCACGAGCTGGACCTTGTTGGTGAGCACGGCGAGGAAGTCGGTCATCTCGGCGCGGCCGGTGGTCGGGTTGTACTTGTAGCCAACCGGGTTCTGCATGAACGAGTTTGCCGCGAGGATGAAGTATGCGGACAGCACCGTGCCGATGTGCACGGCGAGCATCGTCAGCGCGTGGAGCTTCTCCGGCAGCTTGCCCCAGCCGAAGATCCAGAGGCCGAGGAAGGTGGATTCGAGGAAGAAGGCGAGTAGGGCCTCGAAGGCCAGCGGCGCGCCGAAGATGTCCCCGACGAAGCGGCTGTAGTCGGACCAGTTCATGCCGAACTGGAACTCCTGCACGATGCCGGTCACGAGGCCGAGCGCGAAGTTGATCGTGAAGAGCTTGCCGAAGAACTTCGTCAGGCGCAGGTAGTCAGGGTTGTGTGTGCGGACCCACTGGATGTGGAAGTAGGCCACGATCGCACTCATCCCGATGGTGATCGGGACGAAAAGGAAGTGGTAGACGGTCGTGATGGCGAACTGCCACCGGGCGAGGTCTAGGGCGTCCATCGCGTGAGCTCCGAGAGAAGGCAAATTCCGGGTATGACGAATCGACCCTAAGAAGGCCTTTTGATCGCCGCATGTGAGGCGAACCTTCGTGAGGCGGACCTTCGTGACCGATCAGACAGGCGGGGTTACTCCACGGGGCTTGACGGGGGGCGGCTAGTCGGCCCGAGATACGCCCACAGGTATGCCATTGAGGATCGCATTCCCGGTGATTGCCTCGGTGCGCTGCGGGTCGCTGAGTTCGTTAAACGACACTCCCGCAAGGGTTTTCGCGTGTTCAAGCCGTATGCCGTCCGCCCTCGCGTGGCCATATCCGTGCGGTAGACAGACCACTCCCGGCATGACGTCGTCGGTCAGGTGGCAGTCGATGCTGACCTTGCCCGCGGCGGATGTGATGTCGACAACATCTCCATCGCGGATGTCCCGCTCGGCCGCGTCGGTGGGGTGGATGAGCAGGCGGTGGCGGGGTTTGCCGCTGGTCAGGCGCGGGACATTGTGCAGCCAGGAATTGTTGTCGCGCTGGGCGCGCCGGCCGATGAGGAGCAGCTCATCACCCACGCCGTTGTGCGCGGTCGCCCCGGCTGCATCCAGGGCCGCGATCGCTTGGGTGATGAGGGGCTGACCGAGGTGGACGAGTTTGTCCTCGGTGTAAAGGCGCTGGGGGAGGCGGGGTTCGAGCGGTCCGAGGTCCGCTCCGCCCGGGGTCTGCGCCAACTTCTTCACCGACAGGCCGGTGCCCAAAGCCTTGAGGAGCAGGTCGACCTGCTGCTTGGGCGTGCTGCGGAATCTCGCTTGTGCCTCAACAGTTTTGGGCAGGTCCTTGACGGCTGTCGCGGCCGTGTTGGCCAGGCCGGTCAGCCCTTCGGCGTCGGCAAGAGCCTTCTTCTCGCGCAGGGTCACGATCCGCAGCGCCAGTTCCTTGGCGATCTCCCAGTCGTGGCGGGCTTCCTCCGGCTTGTCGAAAAGCGCGCTGGACCAACGGGCGGTGTTGCGCACCGCGAGCAGGTGGAAGACGAGGTCGTAGTGGTCGCGCTCGAGGGGACCGGTCGGCGGGAGGATGACATCGGCATACCGGCTGGTCTCGGTGATGTAGAAGTCGATGGCGACCATGAAATCGAGCCCGGCCAGCGCGTCGCCGAGGTCATCGCCGGCGGGGGTCGAGGAGACCGGATTGCCGGCGAGACAGACGAGCCCCTTGATCTGGCCGTCCCCGGGTGTTGAGATCTCTTCCGCAAGAACGGAAACGGGAAGTTCGCCGCCGAACTCGGGCAGGCCGCGGACGCGGGAGGACCAGGCGCCGAGGTGTCCGGCGCCGAGCATCCGCTTGCCGATCAGGTCGATCGCCGGGGTGGTGAACATCGTGCCACCGGGGCGGTCGAGATTGCCGGTGAGGGCGTTGATGCACTGCACCGCCCACTGGCAAATGGCGCCATGCTCCTGCGTGGAGACGCCCATCCGTCCGTGCACGGCGGCGCTCTCGGCGCTCGCGATCTGGCGAGCGAGGGCGATGATCTCGGCGGCCGGCATACCGCTCATGGGCTCGGCGCGATCGGGGGTGAACGGGGCGACGGCGGCGGCGACCTCGGCGAGGCCACGGACATACTCGGCGGGCTTGGTCAGGCCCTCGGTGGTGAGGACGTGGAGGATCGCGAGGAGGACATAAGCATCGGTGCCGGGACGGATGAAGTGGTGCGCGTCGGCGACCTTGGCCGTCTCGGTGCGCCGCGGGTCGAGGACCACGAGCCGGCCGCCGCGGGCCTTGAGTTCGCGCAAGCGGCCGGGGAAGCCGGGGACGGTCATCATCGAGCCATTGCTAGCCATCGGGTTGTTGCCGATGAGGACGAGCAGTTGGGTGCGGTCGATGTCCGGGACGGGCAGCAGGAATTGGTGGCCATAGAGCAGCATCGCGTTCAGGTGATGCGGGAGCTGATCGACGCTGGTGGCGCTGAAAGTGTTGCGCGACTTGATGGTTCGCACGAGGTTCACGCCGTGGGTGAGCGCCCCGAGGCTGTGGACATTCGGATTTCCGAGGTATGCCGCGACCGCGTCCGCCCCGTGCTCCGCCTGGATCGCGACGATGCGCTCGGCGACGAGATCGAAGGCCTCATCCCAGCCGATCGGCTCCCAGGTCGCGTCCGCGCCGGGCGCGCCGACCCGGCGGACGGGGGTGCGCAGGCGATCGGGATCGGTGTGAAGGTCTTGGAGCGCAATGGCTTTGGGGCAGATGTGGCCGCGCGAGAGCGGGTCCTCCTTGTGGCCGCGGATGCTTACCACGGTCGGCCCGTCAACCTTGACCTCCAGCCCGCAACTCGCCTCGCATAGGACACAGGTGATGTAGCGGGTCTCTTCGGCCATGCCTGACAGTCTTCCACCTGGACCGGTGCCTCGCCCGCGGCCCGAGCTTGTGGTGAGCGGCCGCCCGCCCGCCGCGCCAATCACCGTCCCACCGGCGCGGGCCGTGGGGGGCTGTCGGTGCCCTCCGATAGCCTGGGCAGGGCATCGCCTCGACGTCATCGTTGTGACGCGAATAGTGTTGATGCGCAAAGATATTCGAGCAATAGAGGCTTGTTTTCCGAGTGCTTTTCCGGTAGTGTGGTGAGTCACGACTGGGGGTGTCAGCGGCGATGATGACGGCAGTGTCAGAGCATATGGTCGAGGGGTTACGCGGCCTCGCGGAGCAGGTGTATGCCGTGTCCGCCGAGCCCTCCACGGCGCGTGATCGTGCCGGCTGGGTGCAGTTGGTCGCCGAACTTCAAGGTTTGCTCAACACTCTGACCGGAGCTCAGGATCAGGCGATCGTTCGCGCCGTGGCCATCGATCAGGACTGGGACCAGGACGGCGTCATCGTCGAGACGCATCGGGCGCTCGGGCACATCAGCCTCGACGGTCCCGACCTCGTTGCTGCTCGACTGCGGATCCCCCATACGCTGGTGCAGAGTCGAGTCGAGACAGCGGTTCGGGTGGCGGCGGGTCGGCAGCCGCGGTATGCCGAGGACTCGCTCTCACCCACGGCGGCGCCGGATGCCGGGCCGGGTCAGCCGACGGGTCTGGGTGCGGTCGCGACGGCGATGCGCGAGGGACGTCTGGATGGTTATCGCGCCAAAGTTCTCGCCGAGGAGTTGGCCGATGCGCCCGCGGAAGCCGCCGCTCTCGTGATAGCTCGCCTTGGGGATCGACTCGATCGCTGCACCGGATCGCAACTGCGGGGGCACACGCGCAAACTGCTGGCCCAGATCGACCAGAGTGCCTTGAAGCAGCGCATCGAGCGAGCGCGCGCCGACATCCGCCTCCAACGGCGGGTCTCAGATCCGGGCGTCGATAGCTGGTCCGCCTTGCTGCCGGCCGAGTCCGCACTGCCCGCCTGGGCTGCTGTCGACCAACTCGCTCTTGAGTATGTTCAAGCGGGCAAGTACCCCACGATGGCCGTGGCCCGCGCCCACGCGATGATGGACCTGATCACGGGCAATGCGACGGTTGAGGTTCAGGTGCACCTCACGGTCCCCGCCGATGCCCTCCCGACCGATGGCGAGATGCCCGTACCGCCGCCCGCTGATCCTGGGCCCGACTGTCCAGGTGCAGGTTCTGATCTTGCGGCCGGTTGCGGAGTTGACCGGGCAGCGAGCGCCCCGGTTGCAGCGGCGTGGGCGAGCGCGGAGGCCGGGCTGGTTGAGGCGACGCCGATCGGGAAGACCGAGACGGTCTTGTTGGATCGCGAATGGTTGCGAACGAGCGCTCTGGTCACGCGGCACATCCAGCCGTGCGATCCAGACACCGGAGCCCTCCGATTCCACGGCGACAACCTGGCGGAGGGAGACGCCACGGCCCGCTATCGGCCCGGCGAGCGGCTCATCGCCCACGTCAAAGCCCGCGACGGGCGATGTCGATTCCCCGGCTGCACCATCAACGCGCGATTTTGCGACGTCGACCACGTCCGCGCCTGGCCCGACGGCGCGACCGGGCCGGACAACCTCATGTGCCTATGCCGTCGGCACCACCGGATCAAGCAGTCACCCGGGTGGCAGGTGCGGCTCGATACGGGAGCAGTTGCGCGATGGCGCGATCCCACGGGGGTCGAGCACACGACATACCCTCTGGATCGGCTCACCGCGGCCCGCGTCGCGTTCGACAAGCCTTGCCCGCCAACGGCATTCACGCAGCCGACGCCTCGTTGCCAGCCTATGACCATGCTCGAGTACTCCCTCGAACACCAACTCGCCCACCACGAGGCCATGCAGGAGGACTTGGTCCGCCATGCTCGCGCTCTCTCGCTGGACGTCCGACCCAAGGACACGGTCTTGGAGCGGTCCGACCCTCGAACGCCCTCGGCGATACGGGCGCTCTCGGGCCTGCGCGTGCTCCGCGTCACCCTCGCCGAACTCGACGATCTCGACGTGGGCGGGTGCCTACGTGACGAGCCGCCCTTCTGATGTCGCACCCAGGAAGTCGGCGACCATGTCGATATAGGCCTGGCGGTCCTGGAAGTAGCCGCCGCAGTGATCGGCGCCGGGGAAGATGTGGAGGGTCGGCTTGGGCTCCCCGGCAGCGGCATATAGCCGCTGCGCGTGCTCCACGGGTATGACGCGGTCCTGGTCGCCGTGCATCAGCAGCACCGGCCGCGGGGCGAGGTCGGCGAAGCGATCGATGGGGGAGACCTCGCCGAAGGCATAGCCATAGCGCCACTGGGTCGCGCGATCGGTCAGCCAGAGCAGCGGCACCGGCGGGAGTCGCAGTTTGCCGATGGCATTGCGGATGACGCCATGCAGATCGGCGAAGGGCGAGTCCAGGACGAATGCCGCCACGCGCGAGTCACCCGACCCGACCAGGATGCTCACCGCGGCGCCCATCGAGAAGCCCACGAGGACGAGCGCCGCGTCCGGGCGGCGAGCGACGGCATACTCAATCGCCGCCCGCAGGTCGGCTTGCTCGTAGTGCGCCAATGACTGCGGCCCATCCTGGGAGTCCCCATTGCCGCGAAAGTCAAAGAGCAGCACAGTATTTCCCGCGCGCCACAGCCCCGGCCCAATGCCCAGCATGTCGGACTTGTTGCCGCGGTGCCCGTGGCTGACGATGACGACGCGCTCGCTGTCGGGCCGGTCCAGCCACCACCCGGCAAGCTGAGTCCCATCGTCGGCAGTGAAGCTGACATCTTCGGACGACGCACCGACCTCGAACGGGCTGAACCGGTAGTCCGGCCACGGCCGTTGCGGTCCACTGATCTGCCGCGCACCCGCGAGGACCCCCGCCACCAGCCCCGCGCCAGCAGCCGCGACGAAGCCAACCGCGCCCGCGGCGCCCTTGCGACCCACCCGGGTCAGCCCTCGTAGCCCGTCGGGTTCGCCGACTGCCAGCGCCAGGTGTCGGCGCACATATCGTCGATCGTTTTGCATGTCTGCCAACCCAATTCGGCGTTCGCCTTCGCCGGGTCCGCCCACGACTGCGGCTGGTCGCCGGCGCGGCGCGGGCCCACGTCATACGGCAGTTCGCGCCCGACGGCGCGTTCGAAAGCGTGCAGCATCTCCATGACGGAAGTCCCCTGCCCGGTGCCGAGATTCCAGATCGAGACCGGCTCCTGCGTGCTGGCGAGTTTGTTGAGCGCGGCGACGTGACCGGCGGCGAGGTCTTCGACGTGGATGTAGTCGCGCTCGCAGGTGCCGTCGGCCGTGGGGTAGTCGTCGCCGAAGACTGTCAGCTTGTCGCGGCGTCCGACCGCGACCTGGGCGATGAAAGGCATCAGATTGTTGGGGATGCCCTGCGGGTCCTCGCCGATGGTGCCGGAGGCATGCGCGCCGACCGGATTGAAGTAGCGGAGCAAGGCCACTCGCATCTGCGGATCAGCCGCCGCCACATCGGACAGCACGTGCTCGATCATCACTTTGGTGCGGCCATAGGGCGAACTCGACTGCAGCGGAGCGTAATCCTCGCGATAGGGCAACGGAGCGTGCTCGCCATAGACCGTCGCGGACGACGAGAAGACCAACAAGTTCACGCCGTGCCGACGCATGGCGCGCACGAGCGAGAAGGTGGAGTCGAGGTTGTTCTCGTAATACTCCAGCGGGATCTGAGCGCTCTCCCCGACGGCCTTCAGTCCGGCGAAGTGGATGACCGCATCGAAGGCCTCGTCGGCGAACAGCCGCTCAGTCTTGTCTCGGTCGGTCAGGTCGAAGGCGTGCACCGGCAGATGGCGCCCGGTCAGCGCCTCCAGCCGCCCGATCACCGCCGGCTTGCTGTTGGCGAATGAATCGACGATGACCACGTCATGACCGGCTGCAACCAGCTGAACGACGGTATGGGAGCCGATATAGCCGGCGCCGCCGGAGACGAGAACACGCATGGCTCAACCGTATGCGACCCCAGCGGCGCCGTGCGCCGACTGCGAGCCCGCCCTACAGTTGCGGCGTGGGGATCAGGGTGCAGCCGGGCCGTATGCCAGCCGCGAACGCCTTCCTCGTGCTGGCCCTGACCGCCACAGGAATCAGCAGCACCTACATCGCCCGCACGGCGGCGCCCAACCCGCCAGCCGCGCGCTTCTTCACCACCGACCCGGCCTGGAGCGTGCATACCCCCGGCAGCGGCACGCCGGACTGGGTCGCGTCCGCCGTCCGCGCCCCGGGGTTGGAGTTCGTCGGAAGCCTGCCCCCGGTCATGGCGAACGCGGTCCGCGAGGTGGCGGCACGGCATACCGACTCCGCGGTGTGGACAAGCGTCACCACCTTGCGGCACCGGGACGGCCAGCACTACAACATTCCGGAAGTCTTCGTCGCCAGCAGCGAGGGCATCGTGCAGCCGATCGCCCCGAGCACTCTCCCGCTGCCCCTGCTGTACCAGCCCGCGATCCAGGTCCTTCCAGCCCGAATCGCCATGGGAGAGAAGTGGTCCCAACTCGGGCGCTCGTCATACGCCGGCATCGAGATCACCAGCTACACCGCTGAAAGCGAGATCACCAAGGTTGGCAACGACGGGTGTGTCGAAGTCCGCTCCCGCACTACGTTGACTCCCACCGACGACGGCTCCGATCTCGGCGCCACGCCTTTGGACGACACCAACACGACGACCTACTGCCCCGGTGAGTGGTCGGTCCGCACAACCGGCGGGTCCGGCGATCAGCAGACCGTCGACGCCGCCGATGCTGTGGCAACGATGGCGGACTTCGCTGCGCCGCAAGCGAATACGGGATCGGACCTGGCCGTCGGCACCGACACGCTCTTCACTCGGCCCACCCCCGGTGCGGCGAGCACCGACCCGCTCGTCATGCCATCGGCCAATGTCGTCCTCGATGCCGAGGGCGCCAGCCAGGTCATGTCCGCCGTGGTCGCGGACGGACCGCTGGCCTTCCCCGTTTGGCGGGTGCCCGCCGCCGCGCCCTTCATCGCCGCCCCGATCCAGGCCGGGAAGTTCGCCGTGCTCGCCGACAGCGCCGGCGTTGTGACCGGGGTCGAGCCGGCGACCGGGTTCGTCCATTGGCAGGTGCGGCTCGACAAGACAATTCGCAAGCTCGCCACCGAGCCGGAGGGCCGCCTTGTGGGAGTTCTCGACGCTCTCGGCCGCATCACCGTGCTTGACGTAGAGACCGGCACTCGCGTAGCGCAGGTCCAGGGTGCCGCGAATGATCGTGGCCTAGCCATGCCGGATGGTGGGTTGGTCGTCTCCGGTGGCGAGGGCGGCCTGCGGGGCGTGCGCATCGCGGCGTCCTCGGCCGCGGATTCCGTCACCTTCACGACGGGGGAGGCGTTGCTCGCCGGGCCGGTCGTCACGAACGGCCGTCTCGTCGTGGCGACGGATCGCGGGGAAGTGGTTGCCTCCTCTCTGGCGGGCGATGAGCTGGCCCGCCGGTATGTCGGCTTCACCGCGGTCGATGCGCTGACCGCTGGTGACGGCGTCGTCGCCATCGCTGCGCGCGGACGCATCACGGTGCTGGACGATGCCCTGAATATCACTGGGCAGCAGGGCGGTTCAGCGGATGCCCTGACGGTCGGGACCAGCGCGGACGGCAAGCCTGTGGTGACGGCCACAGCGGCCGACGGGACCTTGCGGGTGTTCGGTCGCGATGGGCAGCTTGTATGGCGTGGCCACGCCACCGTGCAGACCCCAACCGGTCCGTCCGTCCTCAAGGCCGCGGCGCAGACGGTCGACGGCGTCACGTATGTCTCCTCCGCCACTGGCGTCGAGCGCTTCGCTGGGGACTCCCGATGACGGAACATCCCCTCGAGTCGCATCCCCTCGAGTCACATCCCCTGGAGTCATTGCCCCCGTCGGATGCCGAGCGTGGCGCGCAGCCCACCCGCGGTGACGTAATCCGGTCGAGCCCAAGCCTCAGATCAGCGCTCACCCCCGAGCCGGGTGCCTCCATCGTCCTGCCTCGGCGCCCACCCCGTGTGGGTCAGCTCATTGGCCGGGACTTCCTTCGGGCCTTCATCGCAAACCCGGTGCGCGAGAATGCTATCCGCGCCCGAGGTGGTGGCGCCTCGGGAGTCATGGTCGTCTCGCTCGGACTCGTCGCGTTCGGGGTTGCTGCACTCGGTGTGCTCCTCGCCGCGCGTCTGGCAGCCCTCCCGATTGGCCCGGGCTCGGCGACGCTCGGCAGCGCCACGGCGCCGGGGCGACCGGTCGGCATACCCGTCTTCGCTTATCCCGCCCTGATGTGCCTGCTGCTGTTCGCGGTGGCGATCGGCATCTTCGGGGCAACCTTCGCCAAGCGCACACTCGCCACCCTCGCCGTCGTGATGCTGCTCGTGCCGACCGTGCTCCTTGCGGGGACGGCCTGGCAGTTCCGAAGCAGCGCCTGGAGTGGCTATCTCGCTTTGCCGACCGTCGCCCTCATCGCCCCGGCCGTCGTGGCCATGCGTCGCCGCCAGGCATCAGCGGACCTGGTCATCGTCGTCGCCGCCATCCTGGCCAGCCTGGCCGTTGGCGCCACGGCGATCACGCAGATCATCGCCTACACCGCCGCTGGCACCTCCGGAGGGCTGCCGCTCTTCGGCGCGGGCCTGGAACAGGTCGTCACGATGCTCGGGGTCCTCGTGGCGCCGATGGCGATCCTCGCGGGCGGCGGGGCCGTGTCTTTCGCTCGGACGGCGACGGGCTTCGTTGGCCGGTCGATCGAGCGGACGGCGCGCGGCCGAAGCGCGCCGCTCGTGGTCATCGCCACCCTCCTCCTCGTTCTGGCCGTCGCGATGACCGTCATGGATGTGGCGGGCGCTCGCAGCCCCGGTCGATGGCTGGTGCGTCTCGCCGTGACTGCCGCTGTGATGGTGCTGGGCATCGCATGGTGGCGCTGGGCTGCCAGAGGCGTCCCGGCGACCGCCGATGCCGTCGAAAGCGGTGCCTCGACCGGTGCGCCGACCGTCGCTATCGTCCTTGCCGCGTTCACCGCGCCCCTGACCCTCGGCCTGGTCGCCGCAAGCGTGCTCAGCGCCGTGGGCGGCGGCACCGGCCTCGTCGGCCCCGTCACCAGGCTCGCCGACGCGATGGGGCATGCGTGGACCGGCACGACATACGCCCTGCTCGTCGGGGCACTCTTCCTCGCCGCCGCCGCGTATGTCGCCCGCTCCCGCCCCAGCCTCGCGGCTGCCTGGCTGGGGCTGGCCGGCCTCGTTCTCATCGCCCTCGTGGGCTGGAATCAGCTCTTCCCCGGCCCCGAGTGGGGTGGCTTCACGATCACCGACATCGCCCGGGCGGGGTCCGTGCTCCTCCTCGCGGGCGCGGTGTGGTTGCTCGTGCGGCTGCGGTCATTGCCGCTGCTGCTCGCGGCGTTCGACGTTCGGGAAGCCTTCGCGATCAGCGGCGTGCTCGTGTTGATCTTGCAGGGCTCGTTCGCGGCCGATCCGTTCGGTGCGCTCTTCGGCTTCGCCGGGATCGGGTTGGTCTTCTTCGGTGTGGTCTGGGGCTTCCTGACCTCCGGCGCGCACTCCTCCGTCACCGGCCTCCCCGGCCTCGGGCGCACGGCGGTGTTGTTGTCGTATGCCGTGCTCAGCACCACCCTGCTCGCCTGGGGGCTCGCAACCGGCCCGGACGCGCACGCCACGATGAGTGGCGCCTTCGGTCAGGTCGGCAGCAATCTCCTGGGCAGCACCGTGCTGCTCGCGCTCATTGCCGCGTGGCTGCCAGGTCAGTCGACGCCGATTCACTCCCGGGCAGCCTGACGCGCTCGGTAGGCCGCGACGGCATTGCGATTGCTGCAGGCGGTGGAGCAGTAAATCCGCGAGCGATTGCGCGACAGGTCGAGCACCACGCCCTCGCACGTTTCATCCGCGCACACCGCAAGCCGGCTGAGCTCGTCCGCGCGGATGAGGTCGATCATCGCCATCGCCGTCTCCACGAGGATCCGATCGGCCCACGGTGCATCCGGCCCCGACGCGTGGATGTGCCAGTCGAAACCTTCGTGCCGGACCAACTGCGGCAAGGCTTTGGCCTCCGCGAGCATGGCGTTGATCAGCGCGGGCGCGGTGTCGCGGTCGGCGAGCAGCAACTCGCGCAGCCGTGGCCGCAGGCCGATGACCTGCGCAAACTCTGCCCTGTCCCGGTCGTGACGACCGGTGTATTCCCATTGGACAAAGAACGCATCGAGGTCGGCCGGGGTCGTGAGGGTCGCCGGCTCCAAGCCCGAGTTGACCAATGCCGCGGCGGCCGTGAGGGCCAGCCGTGCGTCATGAGTCAAATTCATGTTGACATATTACCTGCTCCTTCCGTACTGTAATGCGTCATGGCACTGATGACGGATGACGTGGTGGCCGTGCAGGGGGCGTCTACCGCGTCCTCCCGACTCGGCGTCGGCCTGGGCTTGGCTCTGGCGTCGGCGACCGGGTTCGCACTCTCCGGCCCCCTGGCCCGCGGTCTCCTCGACACCGGCTGGAATGCCGCCGCTGTCGTCCTCGTGCGTATGACCGTCGCCGCGCTCGTCCTGCTGCCCTTTGGCGTGCGCGCCCTTCGCGGGAACTGGACTGCGCTGCGCCAGACCTGGCGCACCGTCCTGCTCTATGGCGCGCTCGCCGTCGCCGGCGCCCAGTTCTGCTACTTCTCCGCCGTCGCCCACATGGCCGTCGGCCCGGCCCTGCTCATCGAGTACACCGCCCCCGCAGCGGTCGTCGGTTGGCTCTGGCTGCGACACGGTCAGCGCCCGGGATTGCTCACGCTCGCGGGAGCTTTCGTCGCCGTCCTCGGTTTGGTCCTCGTGCTCGACCTCCTTTCTGGTGGAGCCGACGTCAGCCCCATCGGTGTGCTCTGGTCTCTCGGCGCTATGGTCGGCGCCGCGTCGTACTTCATCATCTCGGCCGACACTGACAACGGCCTCCCGCCGATCTCGCTGGCCGCCGGAGGACTGGTCGTTGGCGCTGCTCTGCTGGGCCTCCTGGGCCTCAGCGGGATCCTGGACATGCAGCGCGCGGCGGAGGACACGACATACGCGGCCCACACTTTCCCCTGGTGGGCACCCCTGCTGGCGCTGGGCGTGGTGACGGCCGCGGCGGCATACGTCCTGGGCATCATGGGCACCCGCATCCTCGGCTCCCGCCTGGCCTCCTTCGTGGCGCTCTCCGAGGTGCTGGCGGCCGTGATCTTTGCCTGGCTGCTGCTCGGCCAGGTCCCCGCCCCCGTGCAGATCCTCGGCGGCGCGCTCGTGCTGCTCGGCGTCATCGGCGTCAAGCTCGGGGAGAAGACCGTCGAGGTCGGCCCCGAACTCGAGCTCGACATTCCCTAAGCCGACGCCCGCAACGTCAGCGAGCGGCCGCAACAACACCCGACCGGCGCATCGACACCCACTGCAGAGTGTGTCAATGCGCGGATCGGGTGTTTGAGTGGCCCGGCGAACTGCCCTCAGCCCGGCAGAACGCTGACTCCCGCCGTCCCCGCAGCCCTTCGCAAGCGCACGTCCAATGTCGCAAGGGGCAGGCCGCGGGCTTCCGCGAGCCAAAGGTTTGATGCGTCGTAGGTCGTGAGCCCATGAGTTCGCGCGAGGCCAAGCACGACGGCTGGAGTCGGACAGTCCGGCGCGATGGTGATCGGAAGTTGCATCAGCAGATTCACAAAACGTGCGCTCTGTGCTTCCGTGAGCCGACCGCGCCGCTCCGCGGAGATCAGCCCATTCGTGACTTCCAAAGTCCACAACGGCGAGGCCAATGCGCCCTCGGCGACCACGAGGTCAAGGATGTCCTCCGTCGAGGGAGTCGCCTCATCCTCAAAGCACCACGTCATCGTCACCGAGGTGTCGATGACAACGCTCACCGCCGGCCCTCATCTCGCAGTCTGAATGGACTCAGCTGTCCTGAGTCAGCCCCAAGGGGTCGGCGACGGCGGCGACCGCCTGCTCGTGCTCGGACTGCATACGTCTCAGGAAGGTCTGGGTGCGCTCGTGCTGCGGGTTGTTGATGACCTGCTTGGGGTCACCCTGCTCGACGACGACCCCGCCGTCCATGAAGACCACTCGGTCGGCGACATCGCGCGCGAAGGCCATCTCGTGGGTGACGACGATCATCGTCATCCCCTCCTTGGCCAGCTCCCGCATGACGGTCAGGACCTCGCCGACCAGCTCGGGGTCGAGCGCCGACGTCGGCTCGTCGAAGAGCATCAGCTTCGGTCGCATCGCCAGAGCCCGCGCAATCGCGACCCGCTGCTGCTGCCCACCCGAGAGCTGCCCGGGGTATGCCAGCGGCTTGTCCGCGAGCCCCACGCGCTCGAGCAACTCCTTGGCCCGGACGGTCACCTCGGCCTTCTTCTCCCCCTTGACCTGCACCGGGGCCTCGATGATGTTGTCGAGGACGGTCTTGTGCGGGAAGAGATTGAAGCGCTGGAAGACCATGCCGATCTCGCGGCGCTGGCGGGCGATCTCCTTGTCGTGCAGGCGATGCAGCACCCCGCCCTTGTCGGCATACCCCATGAGCTCGCCATCGACCCAGATCCGGCCGCCGTTGATGGTCTCCAACTGGTTGATGCAACGCAGGAAGGTCGTCTTGCCCGAGCCGGAGGGGCCGAGGAAGCAGACGACTTCACCCTTGTGGACGTCCATGTCGATGCCCTTGAGCACCTGGTTGTCGCCGAATGACTTGGTCACATTGACCGCGTGGACGAGCGGCATATCGGCCATTAGTGATCACCCGTCCGAGAGAGCAGGTCCTTGACCTTGCGTTCGCGCTTGGTTGGAGCCTGGGCGCCAAAGCCGCGACCAAAGTAGCGCTCCAAGTAGCTCTGGCCGACCATGAGAATCGAGCAGACGATGAGGTACCACATCACGGCCGCCATGAAGCCGGGCACGATCTTGAAGCTGCGCTGGCCGAAGCCATAGGCCTGGAAATACAACTCGGTGATGATCGAGGCCGCGATGAAGAGCGAGGTGTCCTTGACCATGGCGATGGTCTCGTTGCCCGTGGGCGGCACGATGACGCGCATGGCCTGGGGCAGGATGATGCGGCGCATGGCCTGGCCGGGCGACATACCCAGGGCTTGGGCTGCCTCGCCTTGGCCCTTGTCCACGGACAGGATGCCGGCCCGGGCGATCTCGGCCATGTAGGCCGCCTCGGACAAGCCCAAGCCGAGGATGCCGACCCAGATCGTGCTGGAAATGTCATTCCAACTGAACGACCAGAAGGTCAGGTCCGTCGAGAGCCCGAGGGCTCCGGCGATCTGTTGACCAAACGGGACGCCGATGTCGAACTCGCGGTAGAGCAGCGCAATCGCGCCGCCCATGAAGGCGAGCAGCACATAGCGCGGCATCGCGCGGAAGAACCAGGTGTAGGCGAAGGAGACTCCGCGCAGAACGGGATTCTCCGACAGGCGCATTACCGCGAGGATCACCCCCAGCACGATGCCGAGGATCATCGCGCCGATGGTGCCGAGGATCGTGCCCTTCCAGAGGCCGTTGATGACCGGCTTCTGCTGCATGATCTGGAACGCGAAACCCCAGTCCCACTTGGGATTCGTGATGAACGAACTGATCAACATCGCGACGAGGATCGCGATGATCACCAGGGCGACCCATCGGCCGGGATGCCGGACCGGCCGGGCGTGGATCTCGCCCGGCCGGTCGACGGTGTCGGTGCTCATCAGCCGACGGACGGGTTCACGGCGAAGTCGTTGATCGCGCCGCCCTCGGTCTTCCACTTGGTGAGGATGGTCTTGTACGTGCCGTCAGCATCCAGCGACTTCAGCGCATCCGCGATGGCCTGACCGAACTCGGTCTGATCCTTGGGCAGGACGTAGCCGTAGGGCGCGGAGTCGTACTACTCGCCGAGGAGTTCGAGCTCCCCATTGGTCGTCTCGACCGCGGAGATCGCCGGCGGCAGGTCGACCATCATCGCGTCGGCCTTGCCGGACTGAACCATCGCGGTGACCTTGCCCTGGTCGGCGTCGATCAGCAGCTCGATCGGGGGCTTGCCGGCGTCCACGCACTTCTTGTTCCGCGCGGGGTAGTCGACATCGGACTGCACGGTCGCCTTCTGCGCCGCGACCTTCTTGCCGCAGGCGTTCTCGGGGTCGACGCCCGCCGGATTGCCCTTGGCAACGACCCACTGCGTGCCGGCGGTGAAGTAGCTGACCATCGTCGCTTCCTTCATCCGGTCGGCGTTGATGGTGAAGGAGGAGATGCCGATGTCGTACTTCCCGCTGCCGACACCAAGGATGATCTGGTCGAAGCCGGTGGGGACCCACTCGGTCTTCATGCCGAACTTTGCGGCGACGGCGTTGAAGAGGTCGACATCCATGCCGATGACGGTCTTGCCGTCGGCGTCGAGATATTCGTTGGGCTGGTAGGTCGCGTCCGTGCCGATCTTGATGACGCCCGCTGACTTGATGGACGCCGGCAGCTTCGCGACGAGCGCGGGGTCGACGGCTTCGGTCGTGCTGGACGAGGTCTGGCTGCCAGCGCCGCCGGAGGTCGAGGAAGTCGTCGACAGGGAATCGGACCCACACGCGCTGAGTGTCAGGGCGGCGCAGGCGATGCCGGCGAGGGCGAATGCGGGGGAACGGCGGAACACGGTTGAGCCTCCAGAGCGCGGCGATGCGGTGGCCACCGGCTGGCGGCCTCTCGGGGAGAGTAACCCGTCTCACTTTCCCTGCCCAGCACGCACACGTCACGATCCTGTTCCCGTCGCGCCGCGGTTCTGCCAGTTGTCGGCCGGGCCTGCCAGGATGGGGCGTATGCAGAACATGCTCATCAAGGTCGGGGTCAACGCGGTTGCCCTGTGGGTTGCGGCGCTCGTGGTCGACGGCGTGCGACTCGGCGAGGACGCGGACAAGCTCTCGACGCGGCTGCTGACCATCCTGCTGGTGGCGGTCATCTTCGGTGTTGTGAACGCTCTGGTGAAGCCGATCGCCAAGGTCCTCTCGTTCCCGGCGATTGTGCTGACGCTCGGGCTGTTCACCTTCATCGTGAACGCCTTCATGTTGCAGATCACCGAATGGGTCTGTGATGCGTTGAATTGGACTTCACCATCGACCACTTCTTCTGGAATGCCGTCATGGCGGCGCTGGTGATCACGTTGGTCTCGATGGTCCTGAACTTCGTTCTGCCCGACAACGATTGATGCAGGACGTATGACGATGGGTCACGACCTCCCCCAGCCGCGCGCCGTCCTGGGCGGGCTCCCCGCATACAAGCCAGGCAAGCCGCCGACCCCGGTGGCCGGGTTGACGGCATACAAGATCTCCTCCAACGAGAACCCATATGCCCCGCTGCCCAGCGTCCTCGACGCGGTGCGGTGTGCGGCCGAGCGGATGAACCGCTATCCCGATATGGGCAATACCGCTCTGCGGGAAGCGCTTTCGACATACCTAGGTGTCCCCGCTGAGTGGATCGCCTGCGGCACCGGCTCGGTCGCCGTGCTCGGTCAGATCGTCGATGCGATGTGCGATGCCGGCGACGAGGTGATCTACGCCTGGCGCTCCTTCGAGGCCTATCCGATCGTGGTGGCTCTCGCGGGTGCCTTCTCGGTGCAAGTGCCGCTGACCAAGGAACACCGCCACGACCTGCCGGCGATGGCCGCGGCCGTCACCGACTCGACCAAAGTCATCCTCGTCTGCACTCCCAATAACCCCACCGGGACGATCGTCACCGACACCGAGTTGCGGACCTTCCTCGGGCGGGTGCCGCCGCACGTGCTGGTGGTCATCGACGAGGCGTATCTAGAGTTCGGGACCGATCCGGCGGCGCCGGATGCGCTCGCGTTGCTGCACGAGCACCCGAATGTCGTTGTGCTGCGGACCTTCTCGAAGGCCTACGGCCTCGCCGGCCTGCGGGTCGGATATGCCGTGGCCCACCCCGAGATCGCCGAGGCCTTGCGTATGACGGCCACGCCCTTCGGCGTGAACCTGCTCGCCCAGGAGGCGGCGGTGGCGTCACTGGCTGCGCGCGACGAGTTGGAGGTGCGGGTCAAGGACTTGGTCGCCGAGCGCGACCGCGTCGAGGCCGGGCTGGCCGAGCAGGGCTGGGTGTTGCCGCCCTCTCAGGCCAACTTCGTCTGGTTCCCGCTCGGCGAAGACACCCCCGCCTTTGCGGCCGCCTGCGAGGAGCAAGCCCTCACCGTGCGCCCGTATGCCGTCGACGGCGTCCGCGCCACCATCGGCGAGCCCGAAGCCTCCGACCGCCTGCTAGACATCGCCGCCGCCTGGCGCGCCGCGCGTCACTAGGTCCCGCCCGCCCAGGGTTTAAGGGCCCGGGTGATCAGGCGCGGACAGCTGCTGAGGGTGTAACAAGGTGTAAAGTTTCCCGTATGGCCCTGAACATCAAGAATGACCGGGTCTGCGCTCTCGCAGCAGAGGCGGCGCGCAAGACCGGGCGCACCCAGGTCAGCGTGCTCGAGGAGGCGCTGACCAAATTCCTCGCCGACCTGACCACCGACGAGGACCACGCAGCGGCTGTGGCGCGCCGCATGGCCGCGTCGGAGAAGGTTGTGCAGGCCGCTAGGGCACTACTGACCGACGCCGACCGCGCGGCCATCAAGGCGGAGATGGCGGATATGTATGACGAGTGGGGCCTCCCGCGCTGATGGTCTCGATCTGATGGTGCCTGTCTGATGGTCATCGACACTTCGGCCGTGATCGCCATACTGCTCGGCGAGCCCGGGGCTGATCGGCTGCTTGGAGCCGTGAGCGCCGCGCCCGACAGATTGATGTCCTCGGCGAGCCTGGTCGAATGCGGGTTGGTCCTGCAAGGCCGCCTGGGAGCCGGCGCGGAGTCGCTTGTTTACGCGTTGTGCGCGGCGCAGGAAATCACGATCCTCCCGCTCACGACCGAGCAGGCTCGCATGGCCATTGCGGCACACTCACGATTTGGGCGCGGCAGTGGAAGCCGAGCCAGGCTCAACTTCGGTGACTGCTGCACCTACGCGCTGGCCAAGGCCACCCACCAGGAACTCCTCTTCGTCGGCGATGACTTCACGCATACCGATCTCAACTGGGCACCCTGGTGACGGCCGGGGAGCGAGTGCTCGGCGGTCCGCGCGGCATACGACCTCCGATAACCTTGCCCACAACGCGCAAGCGAGACGCGGCCACGAGGACGTGACCGTGACGCCCGCCGCGCCGCAGCCCGTCTCAGCCGGTCACCCCCGGAGCGGACGCCGGCTGTGGACGGCGATTCGACTGAAGCACCCGGCCGGCGGACACCCCGCATACGGGTGGGGAACGGAGCGAGATGGGTGAGCAGGAGCGCCAGCGGCGGATCGAACCCTCCGACGGCGGGCCGGACATGGTCCAGCTGGTCACACCGGAGGGCGAGCGCGTCTCGCATCCGGAGTATGACGCGATCGCCGATGAGGTGACCACGCAGGAGCTGCAGGGCTTCTACCGCGACATGGTCATCGTGCGGCGCTGCGACAACGAGGCCACCGCGCTGCAGCGGCAGGGTGAGCTCGGCCTGTGGGTGCCGAGCCTGGGCCAGGAGGCCGCGCAGGTCGGCTCGGGTCGCGCGATGCGCACGCAGGACTTCGCCTTCCCGACCTACCGCGAGCACGGCGTCGCCTGGTGCCGCGGGGTCGACCCGCTGAACCTGCTCGCGATGTTCCGCGGCGTGCACAACGGCGGCTGGAACTCCTTCGAGAAGAACTTCCACCTCTATACGATCATCATCGGCGCCCAGACTCTGCACGCGACCGGCTACGCCATGGGCATCCAGCGCGATCACGCCGTCGGATCCGGCGACCCGGACCGCGACGCCGCGGTCATCGCCTACTTCGGTGACGGGGCCTCCGCGCAGGGCGATGTGGGCGAGGCCTTCGTCTTCGCCGGCGTTAACAATGCGCCGGTCGTCTTCTTCTGCCAGAACAACCAGTGGGCGATCTCGGAGCCCAACGAGCGGCAGATGCGCATCCCAATCTACTTGCGCGCCAAGGGATATGGATTCCCCGGCACCCGCGTCGATGGCAATGACGTGCTCGCGACATATGCCGTGACCAAGCGCTTCCTCGATGACGCCCGCGACGGGCAGGGGCCGGCGCTGATCGAGGCCTTCACCTATCGGATGGGCGCGCACACGACCTCCGACGACCCGACGAAGTACCGCGTCTCCGCCGAGGTTGAGGTCTGGAAACTCCGCGACCCGATCGCTCGGTTGCGCAACCTGCTGGCGCGGGCACACGGCGTACCCCAGAGCTTTTTCGAGGAGGTGGACGCGGAGGCGGCCGAGGTCGGCACCGACCTGCGCGCCCGCTGCCTCGCCCTGCCCGACCCGAGCCCGGCGTCGATGTTCGATCATGTGTATGCCGAGCCGCACCCGGTCATGGATCGCGAGCGAGCCGAGCTGACGGCATACCTCTCGTCTTTTGAGGGGGCTCACGCATGAGCACGATGACCATGGCCAAGGCGCTCAACAGCGGGCTGCGGGCCGCGATGGAGAAGGACCCCAAGGTCCTGCTCATGGGCGAGGACATCGGCAAGCTCGGCGGGGTTTTCCGGATCACCGAGGGGCTGCAGAAGGACTTCGGTGAGGACCGGGTCATCGACACCCCGCTCGCGGAGGCCGGCATCGTCGCGACGGCGATCGGTATGGCGCTGCGCGGCTACCGCCCTGTCGTCGAGATCCAGTTCGACGGCTTCGTCTATCCGGCCTTCGACCACATCGTCAGCCAGGTCGCGAAGCTGCACGCGCGCTCGCTCGGGAATGTCACGCTGCCGATGGTGATCCGCATCCCCGTCGGTGGCGGCATCGGTGCGGTCGAGCACCACAGCGAGTCGAATGAGGCGTATTTCGCGCACACCGCCGGGCTGCGCGTCATCTCCTGCTCGAACCCAAATGATGCGTTCTGGATGATCCAGCAGGCGATCGAGTGCCCGGACCCGATCATCTTTTACGAACCCAAGCGTCGCTATTGGGACAAGGGTGAGGTAGCCGAGGCGCCTGAGCGGGACTTGTTCTCCGCCAACGTGATTCGGCCGGGTTCCGATGTCACGGTGCTGGCGTATGGACCGATGGTCCGCTCCTGCTTGCAGGCCGCCCAGGCGGCCGAGGAGGAAGGCATTTCGATCGAGGTCATCGACCTTCGCTCGCTGTCACCGCTGGACACCGAGGCGATCTTCGCCTCGGTCCGCAAAACCGGGCGGTGCGTCGTGGTGCACGAGGCCGCGACCTTCCTCGGGCTCGGCGCCGAACTGGCCGCGCAGATCCAGCAGGAGTGCTTCTATTCGCTGGAGGCGCCGGTGCTGCGCGTGGGCGGCTACAACGTGCCCTACCCGCCGAGCCGTCTCGAAGAGGACTTCCTGCCCGACCTGGACCGAGTGCTCGACGCCGTCGACCGGCTGATGCAGCACTGAGGAGCGCGAAACACCATGCGAGAGTTCAAACTTCCCGACCCGGGTGAGGGTCTGACGGAGGCCGATGTCGTCACCTGGCGGGTAGCCGTCGGTGATGTGGTGGCCGTCAACGACATCGTCGTCGAGATCGAGACGGCAAAATCCTTGGTGGAGTTGCCGATTCCGTATGCCGGCACCGTCTCGGCGCTGCTGGTCAGCGAGGGCGACACGGTCGAGGTCGGTGCGCCGATCATCGTGATCGATGACGGCTCGGGCGCCGCGGCAGGTGACTCGGCGACCGACGCGACCGCGACGACGACCGAGGGTGCGGCGCCCAGCGAGGCGGTGGCCGGTGGACAAGCAGGTTCCGGCGAGGCGGGCGGGCCCGTTGCGGTCGCGGCCGAGCAGCCGAAGGCTTCTGGCGCTCCCGAGCCGAAGGCTGGTGCTGCGGAGCCGAAGGCGGAGCGCACGGCGGTGCTCGTGGGCTATGGCGTCAAGCAGACCGAGGCCAAGCGTCGCCCCCGGCGCAAGCAGAACCTGCTGCAGACCATTGCGCACTATCCGGATGAAGAGCCGGCGGTCAAGGAGTCGGTGCATGCCGATGCCAGCAGCGGCGTCGGCGAGTTGGTCGCGGCGCACTCCACGCACGTCCTGCGCGACCAGCGTCCGCTGACCGAATTGGCCCAGCATTCACGCGCCGACTTGGAGCGGGCCTGGGTGCTCGCCAAGCCGATGGTGCGCAAGCTGGCGAAGGATCTCGGCGTCGATCTGGTGACGGTCGAGGCCACCGGTGATGGCGGCACCATCACGCGGGATGACGTTCTGGCAGCGCGTGATTCGGCGCGTGGCCTGGCCCCGGCGGCCTCCCCGGGCATCAGCCGCGGCGAGGCAGCCACGGGAGGGGGCGAGCGGCATACAGCTGCAGCGTCGGCCCCCACGTGGTCGGGCGACCGCGGCGAGGAGCGCACCCCGATCAAGGGCGTTCGCAAGGTGACCGCGGCGGCGATGGTCAGTTCGGCGTTCACCGCGCCGCACGTAACCGAGTGGGTCGAGGTCGACGTCACCGCGACGATGGATCTCGTCGATCGTCTCAAGAAGGACAAGGAGTTCGCGGGCGTCAAGGTCACCCCGCTGCTCGTGCTCGCGAAGGCGATGTGTGTTGCCGTGCGCCGGAATCCGGGCGTCAACGCGACCTGGGACGAGGCGGCGCAGGAGATCGTGCTCAAGCGCTATGTCAACCTCGGCATCGCCGCCGCCACCCCGCGCGGGTTGCTCGTGCCCAATGTCAAGGACGCCGATCTGATGTCGATGGCGCAACTGGCCGGGGCGATCGGCGAACTCACCGAGACCGCGCGGCAGGGCAAGACGCAGCCCGCCGACATGTCCGGCGGGACGATCACCATCACCAATGTCGGGGTCTTCGGCATCGATGCCGGCACCCCGATCCTCAACCGCGGCGAGTCGGCGATCCTCGCCTTCGGCACCATCACCCGCAAACCGTGGGTGGTCGGCAAGGGCGACGACGAGCGGATCGAGCCGCGCTGGGTCACGACCCTGGCGTTGTCCTTCGACCACCGCCTCGTCGACGGCGAACTCGGCTCCCGCTACCTCGCCGACGTCGCCGCCATCCTCCACGACCCCGCCAAGGGCCTCGTCTGGGGCTGAGCCCTCATCGCTAAGTACGACGTTCGGCGGGCCAGAACCCGCCGAACGTCGTACTTAGCGAGGGGAGGACTGCTGGATTCCCTGCTCCACCTGCCGCATGAACGCGTCCGGCGAGACGCGCAGACCGATAACGGGTATGCGGAGGACTCGCCGATTCTGCAAGGTCACGTGATTCGCGCGGAGGGCATCGTCCACGGAAGCCAGGCCCCAGCCGTGTTGGGCGCCGTCAATCTCCACGACCAGTCCGCAGGCAAACTCGGCGTCGAGATACACCCGGCCCTTGGGCCCACGGCATACCTTCTGGCGCACTGGTTCGGGCAAGTTTCGCGCCCGGCAGAGCCCCGCGAAGTCCAACTCTCCCAGCGAGTGGGCGCCGTCGCAGACATCCGCGATGACTGGACCGATGAGGTGTCGTCGCTTGGATCGCAGGATCTCGCCCCAGCGCTGTTGCAGCTTCGCGGGTCGCACGATGCCTTGCTGCACTGCCATACAGATCACAAGGGCGGCCTGGCGATCGCTGACGGCCAATTGAGCCGCTCGGATTGTGGCCATCGCGGCTTCCACGCGGGGGATGCCGCCGGGCGCGAGCGCCCCGACAGGCCTGCGCTGCTTGACTCGGATGCCCGGATGTCGCCAGATGCGCGAGCCGGCCTCGACGGAGACATCGATGAAGGGGAGAGTGAATCCTGATAACCCCGATGCCGTCAAGGAACTGGCGCCGTCGAGGACGGCGCCCGTACCGGACTCCCATATCGCCCACCACAACGAGGCAGGGGAACTCTTGCTCTCGTAGGTGACCGGGGTGGTTGCCATGTGAGCGTGTTTTGGGCCCCCGCCGGCGGACCAAGCGGGAAGCGGCGCTTGGAGGATGGCAATGGTGTTTGGTCCTACGGCTTGCCAGCGGCGCGCTGCCAGCTCCGCGTCGATTTCATCCTTCGTCACGCCGGCACCCAAGAGCAGCGCCCGAGCCACGATGCCGCCATACTTCCCCGCCAGATCGGTCGCGATCACCTGCCGCCTGCGGGCGCCAGCGCGCGAGTGCTGCGGCGGCGGTGCAGCTGCTGGAGTCGTCATCTCGGCAGTAGACCGCGACCTCGCCTTTCGCGCGAGGGGCTGCTCGCGAGCCTGTGGATAACGCCCCGCTGACCCGCGCTAAGTACGACATTCGGCGGTTAATAGGCCGCGGAATGTCGTACTTAGCGCGGAGGGTGTCGCTCGGCGAGGACGGGGGCCTCGCCGGGGGCGGGGCGGCGCAGGTCGATTTGGGGGATCATCCAGGTGATCACAGCGCCCACGGCCATCACCAGCGAGGCGACGAGGAAGACGTGGTCCATCGACTCGGCGAAGCCTTGCAGGAAGGGCTTGGCCAGGCGGGGGTCGAGGCTGGTCAGGAAGGAGGAGTCCTTCATGATCCCCTCACCGGCCGCACCGGACTTCAGCGAGGCGACGAATTCGGCATTCGCCGGGTCCGCCAGCGCCGCGCGGAACTCGGCGGTCCCCTGCGCCGCCGTCAACGACGAGGCGATCTTGTCCGGCAGCAGCGAGAACAGGATCGAGAGGAAGACGGCCGTGCCGAGCGTGCCACCGATCTGCCGGGTGAAGGTCGCCGACGCCGTCGCGATCCCCATATCCCGTCGCTCGGCCGCACTCTGCACCGCGAGCATCAGCGGCTGCATCATGAAGCCCATCCCGAGGCCGAAGAGCGTCGAGACGATCATGATCTGCCACATCGGGGTGTCCCACGCGATGTAGTGGAAGATGAACAGCGCCACCGCGATCAGCGGCGCCCCCAACCGCAGGAAGACGCGATAGCGGCCGGTCCGGCTGATCGTCTGACCCGAGATGATCGAGCCCGACATGATGCCCAGCGTCAGCGGCAGCAATTGCAAACCAGCCTCGGTCGGCGAGGAACCCTTGACGATCTGCAGATAGAGCGGCAAGCACGCGATGCCGCCAAACAAGGCAATGCCCAACACCGTCGAGGCGATTGAGGAGATGCCGATGGTCTTGTTGGTGAAGAGCCGGATCGGCAGCAGCGCCTCATCGCCCATCCAGCGCTCGATCGTGAGGAAGGCCAGCACGCCTAGGCCACCGATCACATAGCAGATCATCGAATCGGTTGAGCCCCAACCCCATTCGCGACCCTGCTCAGCCACGAGCAACAGCGGCACCAGCCCGACGGATAGCGCCGCCGCGCCCCACCAGTCGATCCGGTGGTCCAGACGCGTATGCCGCAGGTGCAGGGTGCGCATCACGACGAGCAGCGCGACGATCCCGATCGGGACGTTGACGAGGAAGACCCAGCGCCAGCCCGCGATGCCGAGGAAGCTCGTCATACCCGCGAAGAAGCCGCCGATCACCGGACCGAGCACGGAAGAGGTGCCGAAGACGGCGAGGAAGTAGCCCTGGTATTTCGCCCGCTCCATCGGCGGCACGATGTCGCCGATGATCGCCAGTGCCAGGCTGAACAGGCCGCCGGCACCGACGCCCTGCACCGCGCGGAAGGCCGCGAGCTGGGTCATCGAGTCGGCGAAGGTGCACATCACCGAGCCGATGACGAAGACCGTGATCGCCGTGATGAAGAAGGGCTTGCGCCCGTAGATATCGGACAGCTTGCCGTACAGCGGCGTCACGATCGTCGAGGTGATGAGGTATGCCGTGGTGACCCACGCCTGGCGATCCAGGCCCTGCAGGTCATCGGCGATGGTGCGGATCGCGGTGGCCACGATCGTCTGGTCGAGCGCCGCCAGGAACATCCCGAGCATCAGCCCGATGATGATCGTGACGATCTGGTTGTGACTGAGTGGAGACTCCGGGACGTCGGTCGACGTCAACTCGGGAGTAGCGGACATCAAAGGGCCTTGTCTCGGTAGGCCTCGACGCAATCGCCGAAGCGGGTGAGCAGTTCACGCAACTGGGCGACATCCTCGGCGCGCCAATCGGAGAGGAGTTCGGAGAACCATTCCTGCCGTTGCTCCTGCAGCGCGCCGAGGGCGTCGAGGCCATCGTCGGTGAGGGAGAGCAGGTGAGCCCGCCCATCGGCCGGGTCGGGGATGCGCTCGATGATCCCGTGGCGCTCCAGGGCGCTCGCCGCGCGGCTGACCGTCGACACTTCGACATGGGTCCGCTCGGCGAGGGTGGAGGTTCGCAGCGGCCCGCAGGCGAGGTTGAACAGCAGGGGGTATGCCGTGCCGTCCACCGCCGGGTGCGCGCGGGGTGCATCGCTGCGCATGGTGCGCAGCAGTTTGGAAACCCGCACCAGCTGGTATGCCAGCGCGTCCTCCGGTGAGCGTTCGCCCGGCATCGCCGCCGGGCACTGGCCCGTCGACGCGGGGTGAGAAACTTGCATACGCAAACAAATAGCAGATACTTGCTTGCGTCCGCAACTATTTCTCTCGGCCGGTATGCCAGCGCCGGATCAACGTGATCCGCTCGTGCACCTGCTCGGTGGTGGCCTTCGACAGTGGCGGGCCACCCGCCTGCCGGCGCAGCTCCGCGTGAATATGGCTGTGCGGCACACCTTTTGCGTGCGCGAACTGGCTCACGAGTGAGTTGAGCACGCGCCGCTGATCGGCCAGCGCTCGATGCAGCGAGACCTCGGGGGCGACCTTCTCGCGCCGATCGGCCCGGCGCTGGCGGGCGGCATGCCGGCGCTGCCGGTCGCGCAATACCTCCGCGACCTGGTCCGGCTCCAGCAAGCCGGGCAGGCCGAGATAGTCCTGCTCGTCGCGGGAGCCGGCTGCGGCCTGCAGGCCGAACTGGTGCGCGTCGAAGAGCACGTGATCGAAGTTCGCCAGCGAGGACAGCGCCTCCCACTCGCCGAGCAGATCGTCCGAAGCACCCTCCGCGCGATTGGCCTCAGCCACCAACTCCCCTTCCTCCGACCAGTCCCCGCCGCGCGCCGCGCCGAGCACGTGATCGCGCTGCCGCTCCAGCAAGGTCGCGTGCGACATCAGGGGCGCGACCGTCGGTAGGAAGATCGTCGCGACCTCGCCTCGCCGCCGAGCCCGCACGAACCGGCCGACCGCCTGGGCGAAGAAGAGCGGCGTCGAGGTCGCCGTGGCATAGACCCCGACCGCCAGCCGCGGCACGTCGACGCCCTCGGAAACCATGCGCACCGCCACCAGCCAGCGATCCTCGGACTCGCTGAACTCCTCGATTCGCTTCGACGCGCCCGCATCATCGGACAACACGACGGTCGGCTTGACCCCCGTGAGCCCTTCCAGGAGCCGGGCGTATGCCCGAGCCTGGGCCTGATCGGTGGCGATGACCAGTCCGCCCGCATCGGGGATATGGCGGCGCACTTCGGTCAGTCGCCGGTCCGCCGCGCGCAGCACTGATTGGATCCACTCACCCTTGGGGTCGAGCGCGGTGCGCCACGCGTGCGCGGTGAGGTCCTTGGTCAGTGGCTCCGCGAGCTCGGCTTCCAGCTCATCGCCGGCCTTGGTCCGCCAACGCATCGGGCCGCCATACGCCATGAACAGCACGGGGCGCACGACGTGATCGCGCAGCGCATCGGCATACCCATAGGTGTAGTCGGCGGCGGAGCGGCGAGTGCCGTCCGGCAGGTCGTCATACCGCACGAACGGGATCGGATTGTCGTCGGACCGGAACGGCGTTCCGGTCAGCGCGAGCCGCCGGCGGGCCGGGGCGAAGCACTCGGCGACCGCCTCGCCCCAGGTCCGCGCATCGCCGGCATGGTGGATCTCGTCGAGGATGACGAGGGAATTGGAGTTCTCGGTGACCGCGCGATAGTGGAAGGGGCGCGCGGCGACGCCGGCATAGGTCACGGCCGTCCCGACATACTGCTTCGAGCGGCCGCGACGCGAACCGCCCAGGCCCGGGTCGATATTGATGCCGGCACGGTGCGCAGCATCGGCCCACTGCACCTTCAGGTGCTCGGTCGGGGCGACGATCGTGATCTTGTTGATGACCCGCGCGTCGAGCAATTCGCGGGCGACCCGCAGGGCGAAAGTCGTCTTGCCGGCGCCGGGCGTCGCGACGGCCAGGAAGTCCTGCGGGGCCTCCCGGAGGTACTGCTCCAAGGCCGCCGCCTGCCACGCGCGCAGACTGGAGGCGGTGCCCCATGGCGCACGTCCCGGGAAGGCCGGGGAGAGGTGCTGGAAGTCCTTGCTCATCAATCCGTATCGAATCGTTTCGGGCGCAGGCGCGAAGTCACTATCTTGCCGCATCCTCTCGCCGGCCACTGACAGCCCGGCAATTCGGCGCTGTCGGTGCACCTCCTTAGGCTGGGTTGTATGACGCCCGCTCCGCCCACCCTCGACCGCCGAGTCAGCCTCGCGGTCCTGCTGCCGGCGCTCGTTGTCGGCGTGGTGGGTGCCGGGCTGTCCGGGGCGGTGGTCGCGTATGCCGTGGGCGACCCGGGCGCGGTCATGCGGTGGAGCGTGATCGTCACCCGCATTCTGCGCGATGTCGGGGCGGCTATGACGATCGGATTCGCCCTGGTCGGGGCCTTCCTCGCACCGGAAACCACCCGGACGCACCGGCGCGCCACGGCGAGTCGGCTCGCGGCGGCGTCGGGCACGCTCTGGCTGGTCGGGCTGCTGGGCAGCGTGGTCGCGGACTTCGCCGACGTCAGTGGACTGACGCCCAATCAGCCGCGCTTCTGGTCCCAATTCTTCGGGCTGTCCTGGGAGTTGGGCCTGACCCGGATGGGCATCATCAGTGCCTTCCTGGTCGGGATCATTGTCGTGATCTGCAGCGCCCCGCGTGGGCGCACAGGCCTGGCCTGGTCGGTCATGCTGGGCTGGCTGGCCCTCCTGCCGCAAGCGCTCGCCGGCCATGCGTCGGTCAGCCGCGATCACATGAGTGCCATCAACGGCCTGGCCGTGCACCTGATCGCCGTCACAACCTGGGTCGGCGGGCTGCTCGCGCTGATCGTCCTGCGCCGCCAACTCCAACCGCATCTCGGGGTGACGGCGACGCGCTTCTCCACGGTCGCCGGGTGGTGTTATGCCGCCCTCGCCGCGAGCGGGGTGCTCATTGCGTGGTTCGGCCTCTCAAGTCCCGGCGAGCTGGCCAGCGCGTACGGCGCCCTGCTGCTCATCAAAGCTGGTGCACTCGTCCTCCTCGGACTCGCCGGCTGGCAACACCGCCGCCGGATGCTGGATCGCCTCGACGCCGACTCTCACGACAGCGGGGCCTTCGCCCGGCTGGCCTTCGGTGAACTCGTGCTCATGGGGGTCGCAATGGGCGCCGCGGTAGCGCTCTCGCGCACCCCGCCGCCGGCCGCCGAACGCCTCTCACCCGACCCGACGACCGTCTACAAACTGACCGGCTATCCCGATCCGGGACCGCCTGGGCCGGACGCGTGGCTGACCACCTGGCATACGGACTGGCTTTGGCTCGCGGTCGCGGCCGTCGCGGTCTTCGTCTATGTCCGCTGGGTCGTACGCCTGCACCGCCGCGGCGACCGCTGGCCGGTGTGGCAGCTGATCTGCTGGGTGCTTGGCTGGGCGGTCTTCGTCTATTCGATGTGTGGTGCGCCGGGGGTCTACGGCCGAATCCTGTTCTCCTGGCACATGATCATGCATATGACGATCGCCATGCTCGTCCCGCTGCTGCTCGTTCCGGCAGCGCCGATCACACTGGCGCTGCGCGCGCTGCCCGCCCGCCGAGACAAGACGCTGGGGCCGCGCGAGTTCTTGCTCGCGCTGGTGCACTCGCGCTATCTACAGGTCGTCGCCAATCCGGTCGTCGCTGCGGTCATCTTCTTCTTCAGCCTGGCGACCTTCTACTTCACACCGCTCTTCTATTACGCGCTCGCCACCCACACCGGCCACATCCTCATGACGGTGCACTTCTTGCTCTCGGGCTATCTGTTCACCTGGGTACTCGTGGGCACCGACCCCGGCCCGCGCAAGTGGCCACCGCTGATCCTGCTCGTGATCCTGTTCGCGACGATCTCCTTCCACGCCTTCCTCGGGGTCATCATCACCGGCAGCCACACGCTGCTCGCGCCGGAGTTCTATACCCAGCTCGGCTTGCCGTGGTTGCCGGACCCGCTCGCCGACCAGCAGAAGGGCGGCGCGATCGCCTGGGGTGTCGGCGAGGCGCCGACGTTGGCCCTTGCTTTGATGGTGACCGTCCAGTGGCTGCGGCAGGATCGCCGGGAGACTGAGCGGCTCGACCGGCAGGCCGAGCGCGACCACGATGCCGAGCTGACGGCATACAACGAACGCCTTGCCCGCCTCGCCGCCCGCGATCGCGGGCAGTGACCGATCCGGATCGCCCCAGGAGGAGCCCATGAAGGTCGCCGTCATCCAGCTCGCGTATGACGATGCCGAGCCCCTCGCCACGCGGCGCGAGCGGGCGGCGGACCTGGTGCGCGCTCAGCGCGGACACGACCTTGTCATCCTCCCGGAGCTGTGGGGCCCAACGGGTTTCGACTATTCACGCTGGGAGGCGAGCGCCGAGCCGCTCGACGGCCCGACTATTGCCGCCTTGTCCGCGGCTGCTACCGAGATCGAGGCGCTGGTGCATTGCGGCTCGATCGTCGAGCGCCTGACGGAGCCGGGCGTCGAGGGGCGCACGCTGTGCAACACCTCGCTCGTGGCCTCGCCGACGGGCGAGCTCGTCGCGGTCTATCGCAAGATCCACCGTTTCGGTTTCGGCGCGGGTGAGCCGAAGCTCATGGAGGCGGGGGACCAGATTGTCACCGTGGGCTTGCCCACGACCGGGCACACGGCGGCGCTCTCCACCTGCTACGACCTGCGCTTCCCCGAGCTCTACCGGCGCCAGGTCGACGCGGGCGCGGACGTCTTTCTGATTCCGGCCGCCTGGCCGATGCCGCGGGTCGAACACTGGCGAGTGCTCGCGCGGGCGCGCGCCATCGAGAACCAATGCGTGGTGATCACCTGCAATACCGCAGGCACCCACGGTGGCTATCAGATGGGCGGCGCGTCCGCCGTGATCTCGGCCAAGGGCGAGGTGCTCGCCGAAGCCGGGCCAGCGCAGGAGGTGCTCAGCGTCGACATCGACCTCGGCGAGATTGGGCAGTGGCGCGCGAACTTCCCGGTGTTGGCCGACCGGCGCCTCTGAGCTTGCGCGTGTTCCGTTGAGGAACGGTCAGAGGCCGTCGACGCGGGTTTCGTCGACCTGGGTGCCAGTGTTGGGGTCGGTGCGGGTGACCCGGGTCGAGGAGTAGCCGCCCGCGGAAGTGCCGCGGTTGCCCATGACCAGCGAGAGCAGCACGGCCAGGGCGCCGCCCGCCATCATGATGTAGCCGATCATCGTCAGGTCGACGGCGCTGATGCTGTCGCGCACGGCGAAGGACAAGATGGCGCCGACGACGAGGAGGAAGATTCCGAGGCCGACATACATGAGATAACTCCTGAAGGCAGGGGTAATTCGTCGGCGCAAGGTTAGACAGAGATTGACCGCCCAGTGGGCCTTAGCGGTCGCCTAATTTGGCGAGGGAATCCCGTAGAACGATTCCAACAGCATGACTGCTGCCCCGGTCGCGACGAGATCGGCCGGGCCGGGCAGCACCCGGTCGGCCCGTGCCTTCGTGGCTCTGGGAGCTTTGGCGTTGGGCGGATTCGGCGTGGGCGCCTCGGAGTTCGTCTCGATGCGTCTGCTGCCGCAGATCTCGCAGGGCTTGCTCGGGGATCTTTTCGCTGCCGATCCGCAGGCGGCCACCGCCCGCGCCAGGTGGCTGATTGGTGCTTACGCGCTTGGCGTCGTCGTGGGCGCGCCCGTGATTGCCGTCGCCGCGGCCCGGGCGTCCCGTTCGCGCCTGACCGTGGGTCTTCTCCTCGCGCTGGCCATCGGCACCTTCGCCTCCGCGCTGGCCCCGACCTTCGAGTCGGTGCTTGCGGCGCGCTTCGTCGCCGGGCTGCCGCACGGGGCATACCTCGGGCTCGCCGCGCTCGTCGCGGGCCGCATCCTCGGCCCCGGCAACCAGGGCAAGGGCATCGCGGTCGCCATGAGCGGACTGACGATCGCCAACGTGATCGGTGTCCCGGCGATGACCTGGCTGGGGCAGGCACAGGGCTGGCGGGCGGCATACCTGCTGGCCGGGGCGATCTTCGTGCTGGCTCTCGTGCTCGCCATGCACAGCCTCCCAACACTGCCCGGCGACCCCACCGCCAACGCTCGCCGCGAACTCTCGGCCTTCGGCAATGGCCAGGTCTGGCTCGTCATGGGGATCGGCGCGATCGGCTTCGGCGGCTTCTTCGCGGTCTACGCCTACCTCGCCGATGTCACCACGCGGGTCACGGGCCTCGCAGACGCCGCTGTCCCCGCCGTGCTCGCGGCGACCGGCCTCGGGATGACGCTCGGCAACCTCCTCGGCGGCCGCGCCGCCGACCGCAACGGGGAGCGCGCCCTGCTCACCGGCCTCGTCGGTCTTGCCCTCTCCATGCTCGCCTTTGCGGCTCTGACGGGCAGCGCCATGGGCCTGTTCGCGGCTGCCTTCGCCGTCGGATTCGCCGCGATGTATGTCGGCCCCGCCGTCCAGGCGCGCCTCATCGCCGCTTCCGGCGACGCCCCGCTGCTCGGTGCCTCGATGAACCACTCGGCCTTCAATGTCGGCAACACCCTCGGCGCCGTCCTCGGCGGCCAGGTCATCTCGGCCGGCTTGGGCTACCGCGCGCCCGCCCTCGTCGGGGTAGTCCTCGCGCTCGCCGGCCTGGCGCTGGCGCTGATCAGCCTCCGCCTCGAGCGGCGCGCCGCCACCCGCCCGCCGACGTCTGCCTCCCGGCCACGTCATATGCCGCGGTTCCCTGCTGCTGAAACGGCGCGCTGAGGCTGAAGGTTTCCCGCCCGATGCCGGAACCCTTTGTTTGTGCCGGAAAGAATCTGACACGAACAAAGGGTTCTCGGCACTGGGCGGGAAACCTACATGGGCCCGCTCAGGCTTGGTCGTCAGAACGCGGCCTCGGGGACGTCCATCAGGGAGTTGTCCATGGCCTCGGCGATCGCGCGCTCGGCGGCGAGCTTGGGCAGGACATTGCGGGCATAGAACTGCGCGGCGGCGACCTTGCCGGTGTAGAAGTCCTTGTCGGCCCCGTCGGCGCCGGCATCGAGCTTGTCCTGAGCGATCGCGGCCTGGCGCAGCAGCAGCCAGCCGACGATCAGGTCGCCTGCGGCGAGCAGGATGCGGGAGGTGTTCTGCCCGACCTTGTAGACATTGGCGACATCGCCGCCGGTGCGCGGGTCGGCGGACATCAGCTGGCCGACCATCGCCGTGACGATGCCCTGCACATCCTCGACGCCCTTGGCGAGCAGTTCGCGGTCCTTGTCGAGTGTGCCGCCTTGCTGGCCGAGGTCCTTGGCGAACTCCTGGATCTGCATCGAGACCACGGACAGGGCCTGCGCCTTGTCGCGGATGATCTTGCGGAAGAAGAAGTCCAGGCCCTGGATCGCGGTCGTGCCTTCATACAGGGTGTCGATCTTGGCGTCGCGGACGTACTGCTCCACGGGGTACTCCTGCAGGAAGCCGGAGCCACCGAAGGTCTGCAGCGATTCGGTGCCGAGCAGCACCCACGCGCGCTCGGAGCCGAGGCCCTTGACGATCGGCAGCAGTAGGTCGTTGACGCGCGACGCGAGGTCGGCCGGGCTGTCCTTCTCCAACTGTTCCGAGCCGGTCTCCAACTGCGCCTGGTCGACGACATCTTGCTGGCACGCGGTGTAGAGCACGAGCGCGCGCAGGCCCTCGGCATACGCCTTCTGCAGCATCAACGATCGGCGCACATCCGGGTGGTGCGTGATCGTCACGCGGGGAGCGGCCTTGTCCGCCATCTGGGTCAGGTCGGCGCCCTGGACGCGGTTCTTGGCGTATTCCAGTGCGTTGAGGTAGCCCGTCGAGAGCGTGGCAATGGCCTTGGTGCCCACCAGCATTCGTGCGTGCTCGATGACGCGGAACATCTGCGCGATGCCGTCGTGGACATCGCCGAAGAGGGTGCCGATCGCCGGGTGCTGGTCGCCGAAGGTAACCTCACACGTCGTCGAGACCTTCAAGCCCATCTTGTGCTCGACATTGGTGACATAGGCGCCATTGCGCTCGCCGAGTTCACCGGTCTCGAGGTCGACATGGAACTTCGGGACGATGAAGAGCGAGAGGCCCTTGGTGCCTGGGCCGGCGCCCTCCGGGCGGGCGAGGACGAAGTGGATGACATTGTCGACCATGTCGGACTCGGCGCTGGTGATGAAGCGCTTCACGCCCGAGACATGCCAGGTGCCGTCCTGCGCCTCAACGGCCTTGGTGCGGCCGGCGCCGACATCGGAGCCCGCGTCGGGCTCGGTCAGCACCATCGTGCAGTGCCAGCCCTTTTCGACGATCCACTTCGCGAGCTTCTGCTGCTCCGGCGTGCCGAGGACGTACAGCAACTTCGCAAAGGCGTAGGACGCGGCGAACATCGCGATGGCCGGGTTGGCACCAAGCACCATCTCGTTCATCGCCCACTTCATCGACGGCGGGGCGACCGTTCCGTCCAACTCGCCGGGCACGTCCACATTCCAGAAACCGGAGTCCTGGTAGGCCTGATAGCTCTTGGCGAAGGCGGGCGGCATCGTGACCGAGTTGGTCGAGGGGTCGAAGACCGGCGGGGTGCGGTCGGACTCGACGAAGGAGGCGGCAAGCTCGTTCTCCGCGAGGCGGGCGACCTCCTTCAGCATCTCGCGCGCCGTGTCGGCGTCGATGTCCGCATACGGACCGTGCCCGAGCACCTCGCCTCGACCGAAGACCTCAAAGAGGTTGAACTCGATGTCGCGCAGGTTGGCCTTGTAGTGACCCATGGTCGTCCCCTTTGTCCGACGGCGTGCTGACTAAGCGCTTGCTTACCTTCCGACGGTAGTGTGCAAGAGGTCCCGGTGGGGCGCAAGCGATTGACCGATTTCGAGCGCATTCCGTGACCCGAGACACGTTGCCGTTGCGGGACATGGCGTCCCACATCCCGTATCAGTTCGCCGATTTTCCCCTCTGCTCACGTGAGGCAGGCCAGGTGCGCCGCCAGAAGGGGAGGCAATCGTGCAGCCCACTGTCGTGACCGACGCCGGCATGGAGACTGATCTGATCTTTCATCGAGGCATCGACCTGCCGGAGTTCGCCGCCTTCCCGCTACTGGACAGTGCCCCCGGCCGCCAGGCGTTGCGCGACTATTACGCCGCCTTCGCCGAGATCGCGGCCAGGCACCAGCTCGCCTTGTCCTTAGAGAGCCCCACCTGGCGGGCCAATCCCGACTGGGGAGCCCGGCTGGGGTATGACGCGCCCGCCCTCGCCCGCGTGAACGCTGACGCCATGTCCTTCCTGTCCGCCTTGGCCGATGAGTATGCCGTTCCGGTCACCTTGGTGGGAATGATCGGCCCTCGCGGAGACGGTTATGTCAGCGACGGTCCGGTGGATCCCATTGCGGCGCATCGCTATCACGCACCCCAAGTCGCCGCCCTGGTGAACGGCGGGGCGCAGCAGGTCACGGCATACACCCTGACCGAGGTGGGCGAGGCCGTGGGGATCACGCGTGCGGCGCGCGAGGTGGGAGTGCCCGTCGCGGTGGGCTTCACCGTCGAGACCGATGGACGGCTGCCCAGCGGTATGACGCTCGGCGACGCCATCGCCCGGGTGGACGAGGACGCGCCTCCGGACTCCTATCTCGTCAACTGCGCCCATCCTCGCCACATCGCCGCCGGGCTGTCCGCGGAAGCCTCGTGGCTCGGGCGCATCGAGGGCGTGCGCGTCAACGCCTCCCAGCTCTCGCACGCCGAACTCGACGAGTCAGAGGCGCTGGATGAAGGCGATATCGGGAGCCTGGCACGCGAGGTGGTCGGCCTGATTGACCTGCTGCCGAACCTGCGGCTGGTCGGCGGCTGCTGTGGGACCGACGCGCGTCACGTCGCGACAATGTGGGAGATGCTTCAACCCGGATAAGGCTGCAGTCGGCTGTGCACGCGCACCGTGCCGGGGCCGTATGTTGTGTCGAGCTCGCGCTGGAGCGTCCCGTCGTCGTAGATCACCTCGACGTCGACGAATCCCTCCGGGCCATTTGCCGAGGAGGTGAGCACGGTCTTGTTGGTGCTGACCTCCTTCTGGATGCGCAGCAGGTCCGCCTCGGGTTTGCCGCCCTGACTGACGCACAGCATGCCGCCCCAGAGCTTTCGGAGCTCCTGTTCCGCCGCCGCGGCGTCGTGGGTCACCCGCACATTGATGATCATCTTGACCGGGTCGTTCATCGCCTCCGGCTGCTTCTCCGGGTCGGCCGGGTTGATCGACTGGTCAAGCCACGCCCCGGCATAACCGGGCAGTCGGGTGGCCGCCTCCAGCATGGCGTCCTGCGCCGCCTGGGTCGTCTTGGCCGGGTCGACGACCTGCCAGCCGCCGTCGGGCACGGGGCAGGGTGTCGTGAAACTGGGGTCTTCTGGCGCACTCGGTTTGGGCCCGGTATAGGCCTCGGGCGTGACCGGGTCGCGGGTCAACTCGAAAGTGTTCGCCTCGGCGTCGTAGTTCCCGACGACGACATAGCTACCCCACCGCACACCTGCCGCCTCCTCGGGCGACGGCGCCTTGGCCCACTCCCAGTTGGTGATCAGGGGCCCACCGCACTGTGGAGGGAGGGAGGTAGCGATGCCGCCGAGGCACAGCTGCGGGCCCTTGCCGGGCGCCTCCAAAACCGTTGCACTGGCGAAGAGTGCCCCGGGATTTCCGGGGCTGGTTCCGGTCTCGCCGTCTGCCGATGGGGTCGAGTCGGCGGTCGGGGCCGTGTTCCCGCCGTTGACGCTCGATGAGGCGCCGCCTGGGCCAGCAACCTCGCTGCCGCAGGCGGTCAGGAGCAGGGCGGTGGCGGCGACGGCGAGCAGCGAGATCCTCATCGTGCTTCGACGCGAGCCAGAGCCCAATCGTTCCACTACGCCTCGGCTACCATCGCCCGGTGAATGAGCCGGGGGCCGACGGGGGCGAGCGGGCGGCATACCCCCGGCTCGACCCGGCCGACCTGGCGACCACCCTTGCGACGCTCGGGATGCTGCACGAACTCGCGCCCGACGACCCGGACATCCAGATCATCAAGCGCGCGGCCGGGGTGATGACCAGCCGTATCCGCAAGGCCCGGCGGCGCGAGGCGCGCGAGGCGGCGATGGCCCCAGGGCGCGAACACGACCAGCGGATCATCGCCTCGACCGCCACCGGCTCACCAGAGCGTATCGATGACGAGACCCGCGGCATACCCCTTGCAGCGCACGGGGATTCGCCATATGCCGGGGAACTTACCACCGCGCGCGGCTGCTATATCTGCCACGAGAAGTACACGCTCGTCGACGCCTTCTATCACTGGCTCTGCCCCCGCTGCGCCGCCTTCAGTCACGGCAAACGCGACCAGCACACCGACCTGCGCGGGAAGCGGGCGCTACTGACGGGCGGGCGCGCCAAGATCGGCATGTATATCGCGCTGATGCTGCTGCGCGATGGCGCCGACCTGACGATCACGACACGCTTTCCCCGCGATGCGGCGCGGCGCTTCGCGGCCCTGGCCGACTCGCCCGAGTGGCTTAACCGGCTGACGGTCGTCGGTATCGACCTGCGCGATGCGACCCAGGTCGTCGCGCTCGCCGACGAGGTCGCCGCCCGCGGACCGCTGGACATCCTCATCAACAACGCCTGCCAGACCGTGCGGCGCACGCCGGGTGCCTATGCGCACCTCGTCGCCGGGGAGGCTGAGCCCCTGCCTGCGGGTATGCCGTTGCCTCGCCTCATGGCCTTCGACCGGATCTCGGAAGCCCACCCGGCCGCGCTCGTCGGAGTCATGGCCGAGCACGCACACACTCACCCGGACGGCGGGGGAGCGGCCATGGCGTCGGCGGCCTCGCTGACTTCGCTTGCGCTGCAAGCCGGTTCGGCGAGCATGGAGCGGCATCTGGCGGGGACGGCGATTGACGCGGGCGGGCTGTTGCCCGATGACGTCCTCGTGAACTCGTGGACCCAGAAGGTGCAGGATGTCGATCCCCTGGAATTGCTGGAGGTGCAACTCTGCAATTCCGTCGCGCCCTTCCTCCTCGTCTCTCGGCTGCGGCCGGCGATGCGGGCTGCGGTTCAGGCTGGTGCCCGCCGGGCCTATGTCGTGAACGTCTCGGCCATGGAGGGGCAGTTCTCGCGCCGCTACAAGGGGCCGGGGCATCCGCATACGAACATGGCCAAGGCGGCGCTGAACATGCTCACGCGCACCTCGGCCAAGGAAATGTTCGAGACCGATCGGATCCTGATGAGCGCCGTCGATACCGGCTGGATCACCGACGAGCGCCCGCACCGCGAGAAGCTGCGCATCGCCGCCGAGGGGTGGCACGCCCCGCTCGACCTGGTCGACGGCGCCGCCCGTGTCTACGACCCGATCGTGCGCGGCGAGGCGGGCGAGGACATCTACGGCTGCTTCCTCAAGGACTACGCGCCCCACCCCTGGTGACGGCGGAACCGCCACTATGCCAATGCCCGGCGCGGACCACTCGCTCCACGGTTACCTCCCGGCCTGGGCACACCTTTTGGCATAGCGGCGAACACCCTGGCGACTCGATGCGTGAGGCACGGTCCTAGCCGAGGAAGGCAGCGATGGCGGCCTTGTCGGAGGCGATGGTGTCGGCGCCGATGTTGTGGCCGGCGACGTCCGTGAGCATGGCGGCGATGGTGTTCAGCCGCTCGGCGGCATAGCCACTCGCCAAGAGCTCTTGCCGAAGCCGTTGCGCGGCAGTGGTTTTCCGCGCCGCAAAGTCCGCGTTGGCTTCAAAGCGGCGGGAGAGCACATTGCCGCTCTGGTTGCCGCGGTTCGCGCCGCCGGGTGCCATCCCGCCGCCCGGAGCGCCGCCGCCTTGCTGGCCACCGGGTCGGTTGGTGACACCGAAGGTCAGATTGTGGTCCCAGCCGACGACTCTCATACGCCTCGTCGGCGCGGCCCACCACAGATAGGAGTTGTTGCCCGGCCCGTCGATCGCGTCGTAATTGCCGATCAGATCCTCGAAGGCGAGATAGGTCGCAAGGGCGTCGACCTCGACGTGCTCGCCAAGGCCCGAGGCGAAGCCCGCGTCGTCAATGTCGTTGACCCACTTCAGGAAAGCGATCAGCGGCGTGAGATCGTCCTCGCCCGCCTCGACGTCGAAGCGGTCGTCATATGCCGCCGCGTCGTCGCCGAGATAGTCGTAGTTCGACTGGGCCTCGGCCTTATAGAGAATGCCCTCGGTGTCGAACGTCCGCGCCACCCAGGGGTCGGACGGTTGCTCCATGATCAGCCGCAGCACCGGGGTCGCCCCGGCGACCGAGACCGCGGCATACGACCAGGGCTGCGACGGCATACCCGCCTTCGCCATCAAGTCGAGTGACATCGCCTCGTTGAGAGCGGAGGCCGAATTGTTCAGCCGCACAACGATTTCCGTGACGTCGCCGTGCGCCTGACCATCGACATACTTGTCTAACCGCACGAGCCATGGGTATGCGGATGCGCTCGATCCCGTCGCCACCCGCCAGATCGTGGAATTGCCCTTCAGGCGCACCCCGCAGCGCTCGTATGTCGTCCCGTCGATCGTCACGCCCGCCTCGACCCAGTCCTTGGAGCGGTCGCTTTGATAGGCCGCAAGGATCGACTGAAAGTCACTGTCGGACAGCGAGATATCGAGAGTATGCAGCCGGGTCGAGTCGAAGACGCCGGTGGCGGTGCTCTGGGCGGCCGGCTCCGCGGACGCGGCCGCGCCGGATGCGGTGCTGGTGTCGGCGCCGGATGAGCATGCGGCCAAACCGACGACCACCGCAGCTCCGGCACCCCAGCGCAGCATCGATCGCCGGTCGAGTGTCTTTGTCATAGCCCCATGGCACCCCTGGTGTCTACGGGCCACCCTTGCCCCGGCTGTGCGGCGCCTGTGACATTGGCCCTGCGGCCAGACGGTCTTGGGCTGGGTGGCCCGGCGGTCAGGCGGGCAACTTCGGGTGGGAAATGTGCGCTTCGGGTGGCCTAGAAAGTGGGGTGAACCTCAGGTTTCCGGCATCCGGAGAGAAATAGCGAGAGCCGGTGACGGGAATCGAACCCGCGTGTCCAGCTTGGGAAGCTGGCGCTCTACCATTGAGCTACACCGGCGCGCCCGGGGGCGAACCAGCGGGCCCGGGAAGTCTAACCCAGTCTCGCGGCCGACCCGGCAGGGTGTCAGGGCAGGGCCAGCGCCATCCGGCCGGTCCACGAGCGCAGGGTCTCGAGCATCGCCGGGGAGGCCACCTCGATGGTGAAATGGGCATCGAGTTTGCCCAGAGCGACGAGCACCCAGGCGGCATCGCGGGCCACCAATTCCACCTCGCACGTGCCGGCGTCCAGCGGCGTCACGCTCGCCCAGCGGCCGATGAGTGCCTGCGCATCGGCCGCGGCGAGATGCACGAGCGCGCGGACGCGATCCTCCTCGCGGCCGGCCTGCTTCAACCCCGCGCGGACGTATGCCGCCGCGTCACCCCCGGGGATTTCGCGTTGCCGGAAGCGTGCCCGGGTGCCCTCCGGTTCGCGAAGCCGATCGAGGCGGAAGGAGCGCCAATCGGCCCGGTCCAGGTCGTGGGCGACGAGGTACCAACGGCGCCCGACGGTCACGAGTTTGGCCGGCTCCACATGGCGGATGACCTGCGCGTCGGCACCGTCGCCGGACCGGGCGACATACGTGAAGCGCAGTCGCTCTGAGTCCCGAATCGCTTGCGCGACAACGGCAAGCACGGATGCATCGATCTCCGGAGACTGGCCTAATGGCGAGTCGACGGTGACTGCGCGCAGCGCCTCGGCCCGGCGGCGCACGCGCGGCGGCAAGACCTGCACGACTTTGCCGAGCGCGGAGAGGGTCGAGTCCGCGAGCGCGCCCGACGCCGAACTGGCGGCCGCACCGAGGGCCACGACCATCGCAATCGCCTCCTCTTCCTCGATCACCAGCGGCGGGAGCGAGCCACCGCTGCCCAGTTGGTAGCCGCCCTCGGTCCCGCGGCTGGACGAGACGGGATAGCCCAGGTCGCGCAGCCGCTCGACATCTCGGCGCAGGGTGCGCTCTGAAACCTCCAACCGATCGGCCAACTCCGGCCCCGGCCAAAAGCGGTGCGACTGCAACAACGTGAGCAGCCGAAGGGTCCGCGAGGACGTGTTCGCCATGTCCCTCAGTATGAATCGGAATCAGGTCAAAAAGTGACCGGAAGTCTGAATAGCGTCGTTGGTGCACGACATCGACCGGAACGACTCGAAAGGCAGATCCGCATGTCCACCACGCTTGTTCCATCCCGCACCGACGCCCCAGAGGTGCTCGACGTGCACCCTTCGCCCCAACCCGTCGCTGGCCGGGCCCGCACGCTGGCCTTGGTCAGCCTGCTGCTCTCCGTCACGATGGAGTTGCTCGACCTGACCATCGTCAATGTTGCTCTCCCGACCATCGAGGCGGCCCTCGGGGCCAGCGCCTCGATGCTGCAGTGGGTGGTCGCGGCATACCCGCTGGCGTTCGGTATCGCCCTCATCACCGGTGCGCGCCTCGGTGACCGCTTCGGCCGCAAACGCGTGTTTGTCCTCGGCCTGATCGGCTTCACCATCGCCTCCGCCGCCTGCGGATTCGCCCCAAGCATCGGCGCACTCGTCGCCTTCCGCGTCCTGCAAGGGTTGGCCGCGGCCGCCATGGTTCCTCAGGTGCTGACCAGCATCCAAGTGATGTATGCCCCCCACGAGCGCGGCCTGGCCCTGGGCTTGTTTTCTGGGCTTGCCGGGATCGCTGCCGTCCTCGGCCCGATCATCGGCGCCGTCCTGACCGAGGGTCCCGGCTGGCGCGCGGTCTTCCTCGTCAACGTGCCCGTTGGCCTGATCGCGATCGCTGCCGCTGTGCGCTTCATCCCCGAATCGCGCGCCGAGCGCCCGGCCCGCATCGACCTGCGCGGCGTCGCCGTGCTCTCCGGCGGCCTGTTCGCGATCCTTTATCCGCTGACGATGGGCCACGAGTTGGGCTGGCCGATCTGGACGTATGCCGCCATGCTCGCTGGCCTGGTCGTTCTCGGATTCTTCGTCGCCGCCCAGCGCCGCCACGAGCGCACCGGTGACGAACCCCTCGTGGCAACCGCGCTTTATGCCGGGCGGGCCTTCACCGGCGGTTCGCTCGTGGCTGCGTCGATGTTCGTCACGACGGGCGGCTACTTCCTCGCCTCGACCCTCTATTTCCAGATCGGTCTCGGATGGTCGGTGCTCAAGGCCGGCCTGGTGAACCTGCCCTTCGCCATCGTCTGCACCGTGACCGCTGGGCTGGGCGCGACCGTCCTGCTCGCGCGTCTCGGGCGCCGGGTCCTGGCGCTCGGCGCCGCGATCATGGTCCTCGGCTTCGCCGTGCTGGCACTCGTGGTGCGCAGTGCCGACGCCATGACCTCGGTCTGGGCGTTCGTCCCAGGTCTCGCCATCGTCGGCGCCGGCTTCGGCTTCGTCGTTTCCTCTGCAGCGCCGGTGGCGTTGGCCCGGGTTCCGCTCGAGCGCGCGGGGGCGGCGTCCGGGCAGTTCAATACCACCGTGCAACTCGCCAACGCCATCGGCGCGGCCGCCTTGGGCACGCTCTTCTTCGAGGTCGCGGCGCGTCACCTGACGGCAGGCCCGGCCGACGCTTTCGGTCGCGGGTTCCTGCTGGTGCTGCTCGTTGGCATCGCGATGATGGGCGTCGTCATCGCGGCGACGCGGATCGTCCCCGAGGACGTCCAGAACGGCCTGCAGCCGGGCGCGCACTAACCGCAGCCACCGCGTCCGAACCCGGCTATCCAGCCCGAGCTGGCCGCCCCGCCCGAGCCCGCCGGTCCGGCATCCGCCGGACCGGCGGGCTCTGCGCTGCCGCCGCGCGATGGGTAGGTTTGCCCCCGTGCTGCTCTCCGATCGTGACATCCGGGCCGAGATCGACAACGGACGGGTCGTCCTCGACCCGTGGGATGCGTCGATGATCCAGCCGAGCAGCGTCGATGTGCGGCTCGACAAATACTTCCGGCTGTTCGACAACCACAAATATCCCGTCATCGACCCGGCCCAGGACCAGCCCGAGTTGACCCGCCTCGTCGAGGTCGACCCGGCCGAAGGATTCGTGCTGCACCCGGGCGAGTTCGTCCTTGGCTCAACGCTGGAGACCGTGACCCTGCCCGATGACCTCGCGGCTCGCGTCGAGGGCAAGTCCTCCCTCGGCCGGCTCGGGCTGCTCACGCACGCCACGGCTGGCTTCGTCGACCCGGGATTCAGTGGCCACGTCACCCTCGAGCTGTCCAATGTCGCGACCCTGCCGATCATGCTGTGGCCGGGGATGAAGATCGGCCAGCTCTGCTTCATTCGCCTCTCCAGCCCGGCCGAGAATCCGTATGGCAGCGCGGCCTACGGATCGCATTACCAAGGCCAGCGCGGCCCGACCGCCTCACGCAGCTTCAAGAACTTCCACCGCAGCGAGGTCTGACCCGACTTCGGTCGCAGATTTAAGGTCTGAGCTTTGGCACTACATATGGGGCCAAACCTCAGACTTACCTGCCGGTACGCCCCCGCGTGCCCGCCAGCCCAAACCAACTGACGATGCCGCCGCCGGCCAGCAGCGCCGCGCAGGCGAGCATCGCGGGACGGTAGCCGGCGGTGAAGGCGGCGGGATCGGCATACGCATCCCCGGTTAGGCCGACGAGCGGCGGCAGGGCGGCCACGGCGATCAGGGAACCGGCCCGTGCGACCGCATTGTTGATGCCCGACGCCGTCCCGGCGAGCCGGTCGGGCGCGGCGGCGAGCACAGCGGCGGTCAAGGGCGAGACGAGCGCCGCGAGGCCCAACGCAAACAACACCATCCCCGGGAAGACACCGGTCCAATAGCGCGTCTCGGCACCCACCCCCGACATCAGCGCCACCCCAACGGCGCACACCAGGGGCCCGACCGTCATGGGCACGCGAGGCCCGATCCGTTGCCCAAGCGCGGCCGCGCGAGACGAGAGGGCGAACAGGGCCGCCGTCACGGGCAGGCTGGCGAGTCCCGAGGCCATCGGGCTGAAGCCTGACGAGACCTGCAACTGGATGACGAGGAAGAACATCACGGCACCCAGCGCGCCATACACAAGGAAAGTCATGCCATTCGCTGCGGAGAAGACCCGCGAGCCGAACAAGTCCATGGGCACGAGCGGACGTGGTGCTCGCCGTTCGTATGCCGTGAACCCCGCCAGCAGGGCCAACCCGCCGCAGCAGCCGAAGACCGTCCGACCGAGCGGTCCATCGCTCGCCCCGATCAATCCCCAGGTCAGCAGACCCAGACCGGCCACGGTGAGCACCGCACCGACCCCGTCGAGCCCGCCGCTGGCCTGCGGATTTCGGCTCTCTGGCACGAAACGCCAGACCAACAACATGACGGCCGCCGCGATCGGCAGATTGATCGCGAAGATCCAGCGCCACCCGCCGTGATCCAGCAAGAAGCCCCCGACGAAGGGCCCGAGGGCCGTCGCGATGCCCGAGGTCCCGGCCCAGGTGCCGATCGCCGCGGCCCGATCCTCGGCGGCGAAACTCGCCTGGATCACTGCCAGCGCGCCCGGTGTCAGCAAGGCACCCCCGACCCCTTGGATCACCCTCGCGAGGATCAACTGTGTCGGATCCTGCGCCACCGCGCACGCGAGGGAGGCGAGCGCGAAGAGCGCGATGCCCACGACATACACCCGCCGTCGTCCGACCCGGTCGCCCAGCGCGCCGCTGACCAGGATGAGCGCGGCCAGCGACAACAGATAGCCGTTAACCACCCACTGCACCTGCGCGAGGGAAGCCCCCAACTCTCGGCCGATTGTCGGAACCGCGAGATTGACGACCGTGCCATCCAGCAACGCCATCCCCGAGCCGAGCGTCACGGCCGCGAGCGCGCCCCGGCCGGCGCGGGTGCCGCGCCGCAAGGGCTGTTGGGTTGGGAGACTTGTCATGACCGCGAAGACTAGATCCCTCGACCGACACCCCCGCTAGCTCCGGCACACGGCTGGTCCACGCTCGAACCGACCTGGGCCACTACTCGCGACAGCCAATGGGAGCCGTCGAGGGCCCGCAGGTTATGTCTGCGGCCCGTCGTCGCTTTCTGGCACCTCGAACTCGGCCTCGCCGCCGGCCGGGCGCACCACGAGAACATCGCATCTGGCCCTGCGGGTCACTTCCTCGGCCGTTGTGCCCAATAGGCGATCCGCCAGCGAGCGGTCATGCACGGCTCCGAGCACGATGAGGTCTGCCGAGCGCTCCTCGGCGACAGTCACTAGCGCCCTTGATGGGTCGCCGTCGATGAGTAGCGCGGCTGACACGACAGCGCCTGCTGCGCGCGCGACCTCGCTTGCCGCGGCCAGGGCCGCGTCGGCAGCGGCCCGGCCCAGGACTTGGCCGACCCGCGTATCGCCCCCGATAGCCGCCGTGTTGCGGGCGTCCTCGCGACGAGAAAGCGCCGCATAAGCACACACGATCACCAGATTGGCGTCATCGCGGTGCGCCAACCAAGCGGCTCGAGCAACAGTTGGTGCGGCGAGGGCTGAGCCATCTGTTCCGACGACGATGGTGCGGTAGTCCTTCATGGTCATGATCCGCTCCCTTCTAGTGGCCGCCGGCCATCGGCATGGCCCCGACCTCGTCGACATCCCGCACAATGGGCGGTTCCTTGATCCATTGCATGGCGAGAGCAGCGAGGCCCAGGAGAACTCCGGCCGCCGTGATCGCGTTATTCGGGTTGTCACCGAGCAGCGTAGAATATATCTTGCCGAAGGTTAGCGACTGAATAAGCATTGGGATGACGATCATCATGTTGATGATGCCCATGTACACGCCGTAACGCGTTGAGGGGATCATGCGAACTGCCATGATGTAAGGCACGCCCATGATCGATGCCCAGGCGATCCCCAGTCCGATGATGGGGATAAAGAGAGTGTATTTGTTGGTCAGGTGGGGGAAGATTACAAGGCCGACGGCCGCGAGTAATAGGGCCCCGGAGTGCACCATCTTGGCGCCCCTTCGGCGTGCGACAGCGACCAACGAGAAGGCTACGGAGAATGTGATGATGTTGTACCAACCATTGACCAGGCCCGTCCAACCGCCTGCCTCGGCGAAGCCATCGGATTGAGAATCGGTGGTATGCCAGACAGATTTGGCGATAGATGCGGTGACGAACTGCCAGTAGCAGACCATCCCGTACCACTGGAATAGATAGACCAATGCCAGCTTGCGCAATTCGGTCGGCATTTCAACGACGGCTTCCCAGATCTCTTTGATCGCCGCGCCGACTCCGCCGCCTGCTTCTTTCCTCGCCTTGATGGCTGCGAGCTCTTCGGGCGTCGGGGGGATCTCTGGCGTCGTCAGCACAGACACCAAGACGGAGCCGATGGAGCACACGGCGCCGAGCATGAACGCGCCGACCGCCCAGTACGGGATGCCTGCATCGGTGGCGCCGTCAATGAGCTTCTGGAAAACGAAGAGCGACAGGTTGGCCAAGGTGATGCCGAAGCCGGTGAAGAACGACTGCGCCAGGAAGCCCTTGCCGAGCTGGCTTGGCGGCAACTTGTCGGCGATGAACGCCCGGTAGGGCTCCATGGCTGTGTTGTTGCTCGCATCCAACAGCCAGAGCAACAAAACCGCCATCCACAGCGCGCTGACGAAGGGGAAGAAAAATAGGCAGAACGAGCAGCCCAGGGCACCAATCAAGAAGAATGGTTTGCGCCGACCCCACCTCGGGCTCCACGTGCGGTCGGACAATGCTCCGATCATGGGCTGAATGAGCAGACCGGTCATCGGGCCGGCCAGATTGAGAATCGGCAACTCCTCCGGTTTCGCATTCAGGAACTGGAAGATCGGATTTATGGCAGTCTGCTGCATGCCGAAGCTGTACTGGATTCCGAAGAAGCCAAAATTCATAAGGAGGATCTGCCGCATATCCATTAACGGCTTTTGCCGCACGATGGTCGTGTGCGTGATATCGCTTTGGGTGCTCATGATGCGTCCTCCCCGTTCGCGTACTCGCCCGTGCCGGCAAGGTAGTTCTGCAGTCTGGTGAGTTCTTTTTCCCAGCCCTCGCCGTGCCACCCGGCCACATCGGGGTCGTAGGGACCTTGGATGATGCGGAGTAATGTTCCTCGGCCGTCACGGCCATACTTCGTGAACTCCACCCGCAATTCCAAGGGAGTGTTCGGGTCGATACCGGGGTCGCCAGTGATGCGCTCGCGACTGACGAAAACATCCGGCTCGAAGTACTCCGTGTACACCCCGTCGGTGGTCACGCGTGTGCCAGGATCGTTGTCGCGCACCTTGACGTGCGTGTGGCGTCCACCGATTTGTAGGTCGCCGGCTACGGTCTCGGACTCCACATGCCAACCCGGGCTACCGCGCCAACGTCGCAACTCCTCAGGAAGGGTCCACGCTCGAAAAACGCGATCACGTGGCACGTCGAACTGCCGTTCAACCACCACCATGACGTTCGCTGTCATGCTCGCTTCCCCTTTTCACCTGGGCGCTGCGCAACAGGCCCCGCGGCCATGCCTTTGCTCGCGCGACGAAGACTCTTCTCTCGACTCGCACCTATGTAAATGGGCGTCCACATAGTGACCTCCATCACACTGACCGGCTGTCCATCGAGGAGGTTGTCGGACTGCTGGATTAGCGTGTCAACCACTCTCGGGAAGGACCGCACGTGATCCGGTTCGACGCAGTGACCAAGACCTATCCAGGCGGCACGACCGCCGTGGATGGGCTGACCCTCGAAGCCCCAACGGGCCAGATCACCGTTCTGGTGGGGCCGTCGGGCTGCGGCAAGACGACCTCATTGCGCATGGTCAACCGGATGATCGAGCCAACCTCGGGCACGATCTCGATCGACGGCCGCGACACCGCGTCAATGGATCCGGCGACCCTGCGCCGCGGCATCGGTTATGTCATCCAGCACGGCGGCCTGTTCCCGCACCACACGATCGAGCGCAATATCGCGACCGTTCCTCTGCTGCTCGGCACGGACAAGAGCACTGCGTATGCGCGCGCCCGCGAGTTGCTGGAGCGGGTTGGTCTGCCGCAATCGCTGGCCAAGCGCTATCCCGCGCAGCTGTCCGGAGGTCAACAGCAACGCGTCGGCGTGGCCCGCGCGCTCGCCGCGGACCCACCGGTCATGCTCATGGACGAGCCCTTCTCGGCCGTCGATCCGGTGGTCCGCACTCAACTGCAGGCCGAGTTCCTGCGCCTGCAGCGCGACCTCGGCAAGACGATCCTCTTCGTCACCCATGACATCGACGAGGCCATCACGCTCGGGGATCAGGTGGCCGTGCTGCGGGTCGGCGGTCACCTCGCGCAGATGGCGTCCCCGAGCGAACTGCTCGCGCATCCGGCAGACGACTTCGTCGCCGATTTCGTGGGCCGTGACCGCGGCTATCGCGCCCTGAGCTTCGTCGACGGTGTCCTCCCCGCCCTCGCCGAACCGACTGTGGCGGTGGGGGATTCGGCTGAGCTCGCTCGAGAACGCGCCATCGATGGATGGGTCCTGGTCACCGATGATGAGCGCCCGCTGGGGTGGTATGCCGTGGGCTCGCCCGGCGACCAGGTCACCGCCGAACGCCTCGCCTTGGGCGGCACGCTCGCGCGCCAGGGCGGGACCTTGCGGGCCGCGCTGGATTCCGCCTTGTCCGCTCCGAGCGGGCGGGGCGTCGTCGTCACGGACGAGGGCAAGCTCGCGGGCACCCTCACGGCCGCGGCGGTCATCGAGGTGATCGAGCAACAACGCACCGGCCGAGATCGAGCGCCGGCAGTGCAGGACGACCCCTCCGCCGAGCCGCGCATCCAACACTCCCCAGGTGGCGAGAGCCCGTGACCTGGATCCAGGACCACCTGGGCCTGATCGGCTCCCTCGCCGTGCGGCATGCGGTGCTGGCCGGCATACCCCTGCTGCTCGGGCTCGTTGTCAGCCTGCCCCTCGGCTGGCTGGCACACCGTTATCGGCGGCTCGCGCCGGTTGCCCTCGCGGGCACCGGCCTGCTGTATACGATCCCCAGCCTGGCGCTTTTCATCCTCATGCCGCTGCTGCTCGGCACCAAGATCCTCAACCCGATCAATGTCGTGGCGGCGATGACGATCTACACCATCGCCTTGCTCGTGCGCACTGTTGTCGACGGCCTCGACTCCGTGCCGAAAGATGTCGATGCCGCCGCGCTCGCCATGGGATTGACCGGCCTGCGCCGGCTCCTGGGCGTGCAACTCCCGTTGGCCATCCCCGTTATCGCGGCCGGTTTGCGCGTGGCCGCGGTCAGCAATGTCAGCATCGTCAGCGTCGCCTCCATCATCGGGGTGAGCCAACTGGGCGATCTGCTCGTCGACGGCTACAACCGCGACATCCCGGGCGCCCTCTGGGCAGGCATCATCGGCTGCCTCGCCCTGGCGCTGCTCTTCGACATCGTCATCCAGGTGGTCGCCCGCCTGCTGACCCCCTGGCGGGCCTCCACCAAGCCGGCCGCGGCGGGAGCCCCCGCATGATCACCTCGATCTGGGCCTGGCTTCGCGATCCGGCGCATTGGAGCGGAGCCGACGGCATACCTACCCGCCTGGCGGAGCACCTCGGCTACACCGCGATCGTGATGGTGCTTGCCGCCGCGATCGCCCTACCTCTCGGTCTGTATGTCGGTCACTCCGGCCGTGCCCGCTGGCTGATCACCGCGGCCAATGCCGCTCGGGCCGTCCCGACGCTGGGGCTGCTGTTCGCCCTGTCTTTGTGGCTTGGCCCGAAGCTCTCGGGAGACCTGGCGTTCAGCGCGCCGAGCATCATCGTGCTGGTGCTGCTGGCCATCCCGCCGCTGCTGGCGGGAGCGTATGCCGGGGTGGAAGCCGTCGATCCGGCCGCTCGCGATGCGGCAAAAGGCATGGGTATGCAACCCGCCCAAGTCCTGCGCTCGGTCGAGTTGCCGGTCGCCCTCCCGCTGCTGCTCTCCGGCGTGCGCGCCGCACTCTTGCAGGTCATCGCCACCGCGACCATCGCTGCCTATGTCGGCCTCGGCGGCCTTGGGCGCTACCTGATCGACGGGCTGGCGACGGGCGACTATGCCGCGACTGCGGGGGGCGCCCTGCTGGTCGCAGGACTAGCGCTGGCCGCCGATCTGCTCCTCGCCGCGCTGACCCGCGCCGTCGTCAGCCCCGGCCTGACGGGGAAGTATCGGGGCGCCGACGGTGTTGACATTCCCGGCCGCACCGATGTGGCCTTCGAGCGCTGAGCAGACCGAGCGTTCTCACCCGGCTGGGGAAAGCCCCGAGCTGGCCCGACGAAGGAGTATGCCGAATGCACCGAAGCCGATCGCGCCGCGCCGCGCTCACCCTGGGCCTGTCGATGGCCTCCGTTCTCGCACTCACCGCGTGCGGCGGTAGCAGCGACCCCCTCAACAGCTCGACCACCTCGAGTTCCGCGACGTCGAGCACGACAGGTGCGACCAATATCGTCGTGGGCTCGGCCGACTTCTCCGAGAGCGTCCTGTTGGCCGAGATCTATGCCGGTGCCCTGCAGGCCAAAGGCGTCAATGCCACGACCAAACTCAATATCGGCTCACGCGAGATTTACCTCAAGGCCCTGGACGACGGCTCGATCAATCTGATCCCCGAATACACCGGCGCCCTGGCCTACTACTACGACAAGTCCTTTGCCGAGACCGACCCCACCAAGGTCTATGACGGCCTGGTCGGCCTGCTGCCCGCTTCGCTCCAGGTCCTGACGGCCTCCGCGGCGGAGGACAACGACTCCATCAATGTCACGACCGAAACGGCGCAGAAGTATTCGCTGAAGACCGTCGGCGACCTCGCCGCGCACGCCAAGGACCTCACCCTCGGTGCGCCACCGGAGTTCAAGGACCGCCCGCAGGGCATCCCCGGCCTCCAACAGACCTATGGCATCACCTTCAAGAGCTTCCGTCCGCTTAAGGGGGCGGCCCTGGTCAACGCCCTGAAGAATGGTCAGGTTGACGCTGCCAATATCTTCTCCACCGATCCGGCGATCGCGGCCAATGGCTTTGTGACCCTCACCGACGACAAGCGGCTCTTCGGCGCTCAGAATGTCGTGCCGCTGATCGCTAAGAGCGCCGCGACCTCGGATGTCGTCGCGGCCCTGGATGCCGTTAGCGCCAAGCTGACCACGGCGACTTTGTCGGATCTGCTGAAGAAGACCGATATCGACAAGCAGGACCCGGCGACGGTCGCCAAGGAGTTCCTCAGCGCCAACGGATTGGGCTGAGCGGGTTGGCCTGACCCCTCATCCCTCGCCGGGCAGCAGAAACTCGCCGGGCAGCAGAAAGGAGGCGAGCCAGTCTCCCCCGAGGCCGGCTCGCCTCCTTGGTGCCGGGCCAGCGCCCCCACGCCGGAACCGTCTGGCTGAAGCGGTGATCGAAGCTCCTCCCTCCAAAGCTTCGCTCTCCGGGCTGGGCCCCGGCCGTTTCAACTGACTCTTACTCTTGTCCACTTGTCGGGCCCGCACATCGGTAATTTCACTCAAGTTGCCTACTCGCGGAGCATGTTGTTGCCCCCGAAGGCGCCGGTGCGCGGTCGGCTAGCCTGAATCTCGTGCTGCCTGCTTGCTTGGGACGGCGCGAGGTCCTCGCGCACGTGCGCTCCAGCCTGCACGAACGTCGCTGGGTCACCTTGGTTGGGCCTTCGGGAGTCGGCAAGTCGCTCATTGCCCGACACCTCGCGACGGGCTCCGATGCGGCCTGGGTGGACGCGCGCGGAATCCCGGACGCAGCGGGCTTGTGCGCTCGCTGGCTGCCTGCTCTCGCCCCGGATCTGGCCCCGGGGGACCAGCCCATGGAAACCCTCATCCGCACCCTGGACGAGACCGGCCGACTCACCGTCATCGACGGTGCGTCCGACGAACTCGCGCCCGCCGTTCGCGATTTGCTCGAAGGTGTCATCGCCGCCACCTCCACGCCCCGCATCCTGTGCACCGGCAGTATGCCGACCGGTTCCCCCGTCGAGCGGGTGATCCGTGTCGAGCCCCTCCCGTTACCGGCGCCGGACCAGGCCCTCGAAGGGGCCGCGGCCGAGCTTTTCATCGGCCGCCTCGCCAGTGCTGGCGGACCTCTCGTCGACCTCGAGCGAGACGGTGATCTGCTGCGCTCGCTGCTGGAGGCGAGTGGCGGCCTGCCCTTGGTGATCGAGCAGATGGCGGCGCAGGCCGCTCAGGTGGGGTTGGCCGCGGTCGCTGCCCCGGATTCGCTCGCGGCGGCGATCGAGGCGTCCTATGCGCTGGTCGATGAGGCGACCCAACGGGCATACCGCCGCTTCGGGACCCTGGATTTCGCGATCGGCTTCGATGTCTTCGCTGCTCTCGCGGGTCAACCCCGCGCGCTGGCTATCGGCACGGCAGCACAGTTGGAACGACATTCGCTCCTGGAGATCAGCTCCGAGGAACGGCTGCGGATGCACGTGCCGGCCCGCCGTCACGCACTCGATCTCTCTCTCGACACCGATGACGCCGCCGCAGCGGCGGATGCCCTGGTGCAGTGGGCCGATAGTGCCCTGCCGGCGCTGGATGAGGGCTCGGCCAGCGACGCCTGGTTGCCGGACTTCGACGCCGTCCAGATGGCGATTCGCACGGCAGCCGCCGATCCCGGGCGACGCGATCATGCCTACAACCTGGCCAACCGGGCCTTCGGTCCGCTCTATTCGGCGATGCGCCCCCGGGACGCCCTCGCGCTGCTGGAGACCGTCCTGGCCAGCGGCGATGGCCCGCCCGATGTCGGCGCCCAGGTCGCTCGGCGAGCCGGCATCTGCGCCTCGGAGGTCCTCGGCACCTTCGAGGGCCTGCGGTTCCTGGACCGCGCCGAGCAACACGCGATCGCCTCCAGCGATCTCGCCGGCTTGCAGCAGGCCCGCACCGCCTCCATTCGCGCGGAGATGTTCCTCGACGCCGGCCAACTCGACGACGCCCGCCGCGAGGTCGAGCGGCTGATGACGATTGAGGGCGCCGACACTTATGCCCTGCGCCAGGCGCACCGGACCCTGATGGATGTTGAGGTCAGTTCGGGCAATCTCGAGGCGGCGGGCGCCCTGCTTCCCGCGATCATCGAAGGTGCGAGCGGAGAGGAGGCCTGGCTGGGCATCGCCGCTCGGATCCTCAGTGCGCAGATCGCCTGGGCCCAAGGCCGCGATGTCGAGGCGCTCGCGGCGGCCAAGACCGCCAGGCAGGATGCCCTCGGCCGTGGTGAGGACCGCATTGCTCTGCTCGCCGATGTGCTCGCCCGCCGGATCACGGGCGAGGCGGCGGTGATGACGCCGGAGCCCGAGGAGCTGCCGTGGGCCGTGCGCCTCGGCTACCAATTGCAATCGGCTCGTGATGCCGCAGCACGTGGCGATGCCGTCCGGGCGGCGGGCATCGCCGCCGATGTCGTCGTCCTCGCCGACAGCGCCCGGCTGGGGCGCGATGCCGTGGAGGCGCGCATCGTGCTCGCGGATGCCCTTCTCGCGCAAGGGGATCTGTTGCAGGCGTCCAGCACATATGCCGCGGCGGCTCGGCATGCCGCCGCCTGCCCGCTTCCGCTCGCGGCTGCCGACGCTTTCGACGGCATTGCCTGGTGCCTGCGCGACGCGCGGCCCGATCACGCCGGGAGGTGCGCCTGGCTCGCGGCCCAGTTGCGCTCCTGGCGCGGAGCCGTCGCCCACGCGCGTCCCGGAGTCGAGGAGATGCCTGGCCCGACGCCCCGACCGGCTCCCGCGTGGTTCGACAGCGGCCAGGTCTCGGCAACCGGCTTGGCGGCCGCCGTGCGACTCGAGGGGAGCGAAGACGGCGGCTCGGGTGCCTCCCCGTTGGCCGCCCTCACGCGGGCCCAGCGCGCCGTCGCCGAACTCGTGGGCGCGGGCCTGACGAGCAAGGAGATCGCGGACCGGCTATACCTCTCGCCGCGCACCGTCGACAACCACCTCGCGACGATCTATCGCCGGCTGGAGATCCCCTCGCGCGCCCGGCTCGCGGCGATGATGGCTGACCTGACGTGAAAACGCCTCCCGAGCAAGACTTTTCGCCGAGCGCGCAGGGCACGGACGAGATGCTCTATGCCCGGGTGGGGACCACGGCATACGCCCGGCTCAACCGGCCAAAGGCCCTCAACGCGCTCACCCGCACGATGGTCGAGGACCTGCTTTTCCAACTCGACCAGTGGGAGAGCGACGACGGCATCGAGGACGTGGTGCTCGATGGCGCCGGCGAGCGCGCCTTCTGCGCGGGCGGCGATGTCAAGGCGGTGCGCGACGCGATCGTCCGCGGTGACCACGCGGATGCCGTCGACTTTTGGGCGCGCGAGTATCTCTTGGACCTCCGGCTCGCGACCTTCCCCAAGCCGGTGACTGCCCTGATGACCGGCTATGTCATGGGCGGCGGGCTCGGCCTGAGCGCCCACGTCCGGCACCGCCTGGTCGCCCTCGATGCCGTCCTCGCGATGCCGGAGACCGCCATCGGTATGTTCCCCGATGTCGGAATCACCCGGCTCTTCGCCCGCGCGCCGGGGGAGCTTGGGACGTATGCCGCCCTCACCGGGGCCACCTTCACCGCCGCTGATGCGATCACACTCGGTCTCGCCGACGAACTGTTCGGGCCCGGAGGAAGCGCGGAAAGTCTTGCCCCTCAGCGAGACTGGATCGACGAGTGCTTCGCCGGGGACGACGCCGCCGCCATCGTGGGTCGCCTGGAGACCAGTTCGTGTGACGCCGCCCGCGCCTGCGCCACCATGCTGCGGGAGCGCTCACCGCTGGCCGTCTGCGCGACGCTGGCGCGGGTGCGCCGGGCAGCGGAGGAGCCAGATCTCGCCTCGACGCTCGCCGTGGACACTACGCTGGCCCGCGGGCTGATGGCGGCCGGCGACTTCGCCGAGGGCGTGCGCGCCAAACTGATCGATCGCGACAACGCCCCGCGCTGGCGACACGCCCGCATCGAAGAGGTCACGCCAGCCGAGGTCGACGCCCTCTTCGCCTGAGCGCATTACGTGTCTGGACGCCACTCGCCGACGCGAGGTTGCGCTCAGCCTTCGGTGCGCACCGCCGCCAGCAACATCTGTGCGATATCGACGACCTCAACCTGCTCGAAGCGGCCCTCGGACTGACGGGCCGTCAGACCATCGGAAAGCATGACCCGACAGAATGGGCAGCCGACCGCGATTCGCTGCGCGCCCGTGCCGAGGGCTTCGTCGGTGCGGTTGACATTGATCCGCTCGCCGAGCTTCTCCTCCATCCACATCCGGGCGCCGCCGGCGCCGCAGCAGAAGGACCGCTCGCCATGGCGCGGCATCTCCTTGAGCGTGACCCCCGGCAGGGTGCCGATCAACTCGCGCGGCGGGGCATACACCTGGTTGTGCCGCCCGAGATAGCACGGGTCGTGATAGGTCACCGTGTTCGCGGTCGAGGCGGCATCCTTGGCACTCGACTTGGTGGGCTCCCCGGCCGGGCGAGCAACCGGGACCAGCCGCTTGTCGCGCACGAGCCGGTTCAGCAATTGCGTGTGGTGCAGCACTTCATACGACCCGCCGAGCTGGGGGTATTCGTTCTTGAGCGTGTTGAAGCAGTGCGCGCAGGTCACCACGATGCGCGACGCGTCGGCCTCGCCGAGGACCTCGACATTCTGCTGGGCGAGCATTTGGAAGAGGAACTCGTTGCCCGCCCGGCGTGCCGAGTCGCCGGTGCAGGTCTCGCCGTCCCCGAGGACCGCGAACTTCACGTCCGCGAGGTGCAGCAGCTCGGCGACGGCCCGGGTCGTCTTTTTGGCCCGGTCCTCATACGCCCCGGCACAGCCGACCCAGAACAGATAGTCGTAACCGTCCAGGTTCTCGATATCGGTCCCGACCACCGGCACCTCGAAGGGCAGGTCCTTGGCCCAGTCGAGGCGGGCGCGGGCCCCCATACCCCACGGGTTGCCCTTGCCTTCCAGGTTCTTGAACAGCCCCGCGAGCTCATTGGGGAAGGCGCTCTCGACGAGCGTTTGGTATCGGCGCATGTCGACGATGTGATCGACGTGCTCGATGTCGACCGGGCATTGCTCGACGCACGCGCCACAGGTGGTGCATGACCACAGCACGTCCTGGTCGATGATCGCGTCCGGCCCGTGCGGGTTGTATGCCGTCAGCGGCGCGGTGATGTCGTATCCGGTATCGCCGATGAGTGGGACCTCGAGCAGCGAGGCCAGCGCGGAATCCTGCTCCAGGACGTTCGCGCGCTGCTCGGCAGCTGCGGTCAGATAGGGCGCCTTGGCGTTGGCGTGCTCGCGCAAGGTCATCATCAGCAGCTTGGGGGAGAGCGGCTTGTCGGTATTCCACGCGGGGCACTGGCTCTGGCAGCGGCCGCATTCGGTGCACGTCGAGAAGTCGAGCAGGCCCTTCCACGTGAAGTCCTCGACCTTGCCGACGCCGAGGATCAACTCGTCGTCCTCGCCGAGTTCTTCCAGGGACTCCATCGTCACGGGCTCGCCGTCCCGGACCATCGGCTGCAGCGCTCCGAGCGCGGTGCGACCCGAGGACTCGCGCTTGAACCAGATATTCGGGAACGCGAGGAAGCGGTGCCACGCCACGCCCATCGTCGGTTGCAGCGCGATGGTGATCATCCACGCGAACGAGACGAGAATCTTGATCGTCGCCACGAGATAGACGACATTCTCGATTGCACCCAGGGACAGGCCATTCCACATCCCTGCGAGCCAGCCCGTCAGCGGGAAGTGGAGGGCGATCGACTCGTGCGGGTGGCTGATGCGCAGCATCGCGGCCTCGAGCGTGCGCAGCAGCAGGATGCAGATCGTGACCGCGAGGATCGTGAACTCGACGTAATAGGCCTGCCACCACACCGATCCGAAGAAGCGCGACCGGCGACCCGCCTCACCAGCGGCGGTGCGCGGGTGGGCCAGCTGCCGCACCCCGATGAGGATGAGTATGCCGATCAGCCCGCCCCACGCGAAGAGCTCGATGAGCCACTCGAAGGGCGGGAAGTGCCCGATGATCGGCAGCCGGAAATCGGCCCAGATGAGCTGGAAGAAGGCGTTGACCAGCGTCGCGAACAAGATGAGGAAGGACAGCGCCGTGAACCAGTGCGCCAGCGCGACCAGCGGCAGGCGCGACATCCGGGTGTGCCCGAGGAACTCCTTGATCAGGGTCCACGTGCGGGCGGTGGGGTTGTCGGTGCGGGCCGCGGGCTGGCCCGAGCGGTAGAGCGCGCTGAACCGCCATACCTGCTTGAACAGCAGGGCCCAGCCCACGAGAGGGATCGTGAAACACAAGGCGATCCCGATGATCTGTAGTGCCGACATGCCCGCGAGTCTATGGATCGAGGCCGACATCCCCTCCCGGATGTGACGGCGCGCTCATGTGGCGTCCGTCAACCCGCGGGGCCATCGCTCACCCAGAGCGAAAGTCACATAACGAGATGTTTGCTCGGGCATAAAGGCGCGTTAGGTACTGTTAACTCGTCAGTTCAATCTTCCCCACACAACGGAGTAGGCAGTGCCCATCTACGACGACGTCACCAAGCTCATCGGCAACACCCCGCTGGTGCGCATCAACCGCATCATCACCTCCGACGCGACGGTGGCCGCGAAGCTGGAGTTCTACAACCCCGCCAACTCCGTCAAGGACCGCATCGGCGTCTCGATCATCGACGCTGCCGAGGCGTCCGGGGCCCTGCAGCCCGGCGGCACGATCGTCGAAGCGACCTCCGGCAACACCGGCATCGCGCTCGCGATGGTCGGTGCGGCCCGCGGCTACAACGTCGTGCTGACGATGCCCGAGACGATGTCGAAGGAGCGCCGGGCGCTGCTTCGCGCCTATGGCGCCGAGTTGATCCTCACCCCGGGCAGCGAAGGGATGAAGGGCGCGGTCAACCGCGCCGACGAGATCGTCGCCGAGCGCGACGGGGCGATCCTCGCGCGCCAGTTCGCCAACGAGGCCAACCCGGCGATCCACCGCAAGACCACGGCCGAAGAGATCTGGAAGGACACCGACGGCGGCGTCGACATCCTCATCTCCGGCATCGGCACCGGTGGCACGATCACCGGCGTCGGCCAGGTCCTGAAGGAGCGCAAGCCCGGCGTGCAGATCATCGCCGTCGAGCCGGCCGAGTCCCCGATCCTCAATGGCGGGCAGCCCGGCCCGCACAAGATCCAGGGTCTCGGTGCCAACTTCGTGCCGGAGATCCTCGACACCTCCATCTATGACGAGGTCATCGACATCAATGCCGACACCGCTGTCGAGTGGGCCCGCCGCGCCGCCAAGGAGGAGGGCCTGCTCGTCGGGATCTCCTCCGGTGCCGCGCTGGCCGCCGCCAACGAGGTGGCGAACCGTCCCGAGAACGCCGGCAAGACGATCGTCGTCGTCATCCCGAGCTTCGGCGAGCGCTACCTGTCCACCATCCTCTTCTCCGACCTGCTCGACTGAGCCCGTCGGTATGCCGGGCGGCCACTGACCGCCCGGCATGCCGGCCCACCGAACCATGGGGGATCGCATGCTCGTCTCACCGCAGCCGACCAGCCCCGGCCTGCTCGCTGCCGCGCGCGCCGGCATTCGTGAGGACCTAGACGCGGCGATGCTGCGCGATCCGGCGGCTACCTCGCGCCTCGTCGTCCTGTTCACCTCCGCCGGGCTGCACGCGATCTGGCTGCATCGAGTGGCGCACGCTCTCTGGGGCAAGCCACTCGGCCGCCCGCTGGCCCGCCTGATTGCCTATGTCTCCCGTGCGGTCACCGGCGTCGAGATCCACCCTGGGGCCACGCTCGGACGCCGATTTTTCATCGATCACGGCATGGGCGTGGTCATCGGTGAGACGGCCGAAGTGGGCGATGACGTGATGCTCTATCACCAGGTCACACTCGGCGGCCGGTCCATGGAGCGGGTCAAGCGCCACCCCACGTTGGGCAATAACGTCACCGTCGGCGCGGGAGCCAAGATCCTCGGGCCGGTGTATGTCGGCGACGGCGTCCAGGTCGGCGCCAACTCCGTCGTCGTCAAAGACGTCCCCGCCGGCGCCATCGCGACCGGCGTGCCCGCGACATACCGCTTCCCCACCTCGCCCACCGAGGACCCCTACGAAGCCCTCTTCCGCGACCCCGCCCTCTTCATCTGAATTTCCGAGCACCGCACGCTCCCAACTGCCCGGGTATGACGGTGCCTCCCCTCCGCGCTACCGTTGGACCCCGCCCCGCGCCCATGGCGTCCGGGCGAAGGAGGGCTCGCATAGTGGCCTAGTGCGGCGGTCTTGAAAACCGCTATGGCGGTAACGTCATCGTGGGTTCGAATCCCACGCCCTCCGCCATGACGGCCGTATTCCAACTCCTGCGGGAGGTTGCCTCCCCGGAGGCAAGGAGTACGTCGGTCAAGGTCGGCAAACGAGACGCTTCGGCGTCTCGTTTTGCTTTGGTACGCGTTGCGACCGCGCGAGTGCCATCACCTGCTTGTTGCGCCGCTGCGTAGATCTCTGCCGCTTCGTCGTCCAGTCCACTCTTGTGACGTCTTGGTCGATGTACAGCCGGGTGAACAGCGCGTCGTTGATCGCTTGTCTCACCTCGGGGCCGTACTTGGGACTGCTGCACGGATAGGTGACAACGACTCTGTGGCGCCGTGGGGTGCCGCAGGAGAGGATGTGCACCATGCCCAAGCCCTATCCGAAGGAGTTCCGACAGAACGTGGTCGAGGTGGCTCGCGCTCGTGAGGCAGGGACGACGTTGAAGGAGATCGCGAAGGATTTCGGGATCTCGGAGTCGTGTCTGACGAACTGGATCGCGATCGCTGACCGTCAGGACGGGAGCAAGCCCGGCACGGCCGTGAGCGAGTCTGGTGAGTTGCGTGAGGCCAAGCGTCGGATCCGGTTGCTCGAGCAGGAGAACGAGGTGTTGCGCCGCGCAGCGGCGTACCTCTCGCAGGCGAACCTGCCGGGAAAATGATGTACCCGCTCGTCCGTGAGTTGGCCGCCAAGGACACCCCGATCAGGGTTCCTGTGGCGGTGACGTGCCGGGTGCTCAACCTTGCCAGAGCGCCGTACTACCGGTGGTTGGCCAACCCGGTGACCGACGCCGAGTGGGTCGCGGCGCACCGCGCGAACGCGTTGTTCGACGCGCACCGTGACGACCCGGAGTTCGGGTACCGCCTTCTGCTCGATGAGGCCCGCGACGCCGGACAACCGATGGCTGACCGGACGGCGTGGCGCTTGTGCTCGTCCAACCAGTGGTGGAGCGTGTTCGGCAAGAAACGCTCGACGAAGAATCGTCCGGGCCCGCCGGCGCACGATGACCGCGTGCAACGGGACTTCACCGCGACCGGGCCGAACCAGCTGTGGCTGACCGACATCACGGAGCACCGCACCCGTGAGGGCAAGGTGTACATGTGCGCCGTCAAGGACGTGTGGTCCAACCGGCTCGTCGGGTACTCGATCAGCTCGCGGATGAAGGCCCGCCTGGCCGTGCAAGCGTTGGAACACGCCGTGGACACCAGAGCCCGTCAAGGCGTCGACGTGGCCGGGTGCATCGTCCACAGCGACAGAGGGTCCCAATTCCGATCGAGGAAGTACCTGCGCGCGCTGTCCCGGCACAACCTGCTCGGATCCATGGGCCAGGTCGGCTCGAGCGCGGACAACGCCGCCATGGAGAGCTGGTTCGCCCTGCTGCAGAAAAACGTCCTGGACCGCCAAACCTGGCACACCCGCGACCAACTCCGCATCGCGATCGTGACCTGGACCGAACGCACCTACCACCGCCGACGACGCCAAGCCCGACTCGGCAAGTTGACCCCCATCGAGTACGAGACCATCATGACCACACCGGCCACACAGGCCGCGTGACCAACCTGTCACCTATCCGTGCAGCAGTCCCACCCGCCATGGTCTCGGCTAGGCGGACGATGGAGTATTCGCCGGTGGCGTAGAGCTCGAAGCCGAGGCGGATCAGCTTGGCGCGGTCTGGGTCGAGACCGATACTGCTGACCTGACGACCATCGACATCTTCCTTGATATTCAGGTAGCCCAGCGGGGCTGGCCCGATGGTGCCGCCGCTTTGTACTTTGTGCAGCAACTTGCGGGCGATGTCCTCACCCTCGGAGGCAGACCGGTACTGGTTGATGCTCGCCAAAATTCCACGCGTCAGTGGCCGGCGGGCGTCTCGTCAATGTTCTCGGTGGCCGAGAGCAATTTGGCGCCCGCGGCCTCCATCTGGAGCATGACCATGGCGTCATCGGTGCGATTGCGATTCAGCCGGGACAGTTGGTAGACCATGATGAAGTCGACATCGCGCTGCGTGGTGACACGCTGCATCATGGCTTGATACTCAGGCCGCCCCTGAACGTTGGTGCCGGATCGGCCGAGTTCGACGTATTCCCCGATAACGGCCAGGCCTAGGCTAAGGGCCTTGTTGCGGCAGATGTCGCGCTGCGCCTTGATGCTCAGTCCTTCCGGGTCATAGTCGGTCTCGACTTGGCTCATGGAAGAGACGCGGAGATAGAGCACGCAGTTGTGCAGATTCAGCTGTGTCGGGCGATGTGGTCACACGAAACTCCTTCTCGGGTAGCGGTCTTGGGCGAAACGGAAGCGTTGGGGCTGCCACGTAGGTGTCGAGATCGGGCGTGCGCAGCGGCCACCCTGGTTTGCGGTCCGCATCTCTGGCTCGGGGTCGACCTCGCGGGATAGGCCGGTTTGGTCGAGTCGGACTTCGATGGCTTGTTGGCTGACGCCGAAGTGGGCTGCCAGGTCGTCGGTGCGTTGGATACCACGGGTCCAGGCGCGTTTCAGTTCGCGTTTGGGGACGAGGGCGCAGCCGGCGAAGTAGTCGGCGGCTGTTTCGGCTTGCTGGCGGGCGGTCAGGGTGACGCCTCGCCGGGTGATGTCGCGGTAGAGCCGGTCGCAGGCGCCGTGGTCGATGATGTGTTTGAACTCATGCAGCAGGGTGAAGCGTTGCCGGGCCGGGCTGTCCTCTGTATTGAGGCAGATGATCCACTTCCGGCCGTTCCAGTGGCTGAGCCCACTGACCGGCAGGCGTTCGTAGGTGACGGCGATGCGTGGCATGGCGTCGATGTGGCTGACCTGCGGGCCGTCGGCGTCATCCAGGATGGCGACCAGTCGGGTGGCCTGGGCTTCGGCGATCCGCCTTGTCTCTTCGGGTTGGCAGCTTCTGGTCGGGATGAGTCGGCGGAGGCTGGTCAGGGTGCTGGGTAGTTTGGGTTCCGTGGTTGTCATGAGAGTGCCTCCTTTCAGGGTTGCTGGTTGTATTTGCTTCTAATGGGTAGGTCGTCCTATTCGTCTTCGCCGGGTGCGGGGCCAGTGGAGTTGGGGTCTACGCCGTAGCGGCGAACCACGCTGGCTATCTCCTTCAGCGCTTCTTCGGCCGGATATTTACTTCTGAGGTATGGCTGGACGCCGGGCAGAGCGTCGGTGAAGTCCCCTCGCCCTGGCAGCAGGGCGATGAGCGGTAGCGGGTCCAGGTCGAGGACGGTCGCCAGGCGCATGACCTGCTCGACGTCTGGGTTGGTGACTTGGTCGATCTCCCAGAAGCGCAGCAGCGATTTGGACATCTCGGTCTCATCAGCCGCTCGTTGGCGCCCTAAACCGGCTTTTAGTCGCGCTTCTTTAATGGTGCTGCCAAATGTCGGTGAATTCGTTTTGTTCATGTCCCTATTTTACCTCCAGGGCAACCAATTGCCCAGGGTTTCGGACTTTTCTACAACGGATTATTCGCCTTTCTGAGATAGCTATTTCCACCCATCTGCTTTTCGTCAATTGGCTATTTGGGGTCTATCTGCCAGGTGGGGGTCGGACGGCGGCACGAGCACAAGAAGGTGCTACCGAGTGCCGCGTGTTGTCCGATCCCGGCTCTTCGAACTTGAGCGGGCACGCCGGTCGTTCGCGGTGACGCGGTAGGGCCCGTGACCTTGGTGATCATGGCTGTGTCGAGCAGTTCCTGGTCACGAAGGTGAGGTCACGGGCTTGGTTCAGGGTACGCATAGTTCGCGCGAAGATGCGGCGACGGTGCTGTTGGGGATCGAGGGTCTGAGCGTGGTGTCGGTCGTCCTTGAGGACGATGGCGCCCGGGTCGTGGAGATGGTCACCGACGACGAGGCCGCGGTGGCCTGCCCCGCCTGCGGAGTGGTCTCAACCTCGGTGAAGGACCGGACGACCACTCGCCCGCGGGACCTGCCCTACGGGCCGGCACCGGTCCGGCTCCGGTGGCACAAAACGCGATGGTGCTGCCGAGAGCCACTGTGTCCCCGGGCCACGTTCACCGAGTCGCTGTCGGCGGTGCCGGCTCGGTCAAGGCTGACCGCGCGGCTGCGCGCCGAGTGCGGTGAGCAGATCGCCGAGCACTCCCGCTGCGTTCTGTCCGGCGCGCGCCGGTACGGGGTGTCGTGGCCGGTCGCGCACGCCGCGTTCGTCGCCCACCTCGCGCCGCGGCTGGCCGAGCCGTTGCCTGCGGTCGAGGTGCTCGGGATCGATGAGACGCGCCGCGGCAAGCCGGTGTGGGCCAAGGACCCCGTCACTGGCCGGTGGCGGCTCGCGGCGGACTGCTGGCATACCGGGATCGTCGACGCCGCCGGCGCCGGCGGCCTGCTCGTGCACGTCGACGGGCGGACCGCCGCCACGGTCGCCGAATGGGTTGGGGCGCAACCCGAGCCGTGGCGGGCCGGCATCAAGTACGTGTGCATGGACTTGTCCGCGTCCTACCTCAAGGCCGTCACCACGGCCCTGCCCGACGCGGTCGTTGTCGCCGACCGGTTCCACCTGGTCCGGCTCGGCAATGACATGCTCACCGAACTGCGGCAACGCCTCACCCGCGAGGACCGTGGGCGGCGCGGGCGGAATGAAGGACCCCGAATGGGCCTCCCGGCGGCGGCTGCTCACCGGACACGAACGACTCACCCCCGACACGTTCGCGCGGATGTGGAACGGGCTGGTCGACCAAGGCGACCTCGGCATCGAGATCCTGCACGCCTACGCCGTCAAGGAGAACCTGCGCCAACTGCTGGCCCTCGCCCCGACTCCCGGCACCTCGACCCTGGACCGGTCCGTCATCTCCCACCGGCTGTGGCGCTTCCTCGACCTCGCCGCCGCCACCGACAGCCCCGAGGTCCACCGCCTCGCCGCCACCATCGAGGCCTGGTGGCCAGCGGTCGAGGCCGCCATCGTGACCGGCCACTCCAACGCCCGATCGGAGGGCTACAACCGGCTCGCCAAACACGAAGGCCGCAACGCCTTCGGCTTCCGCAACACCACCAACCAGCGCCGACGCATACGCTGGGCCTGCACTCGTCAACACCGACGAGCATCAGCCAAAATCAGCGAGATGCCCGGTCAAGTTCGATGAGCCCCGATCCCCCACCTGGGCTTTTGAAGTGAAGCCCGTCTGGCTGGGCTCTCGGTGGTGCCGGGCGGCACGCCCTCGTGACCTCCGGCTCAGCTCTTACGAGCTGGGCGGCGGGTGTCAGCAGTGGGCGTGGCTTCGCCGCCGAACAGGGCCGCCAGGGCGGCTACGTGCTTCTCGATCGCCTCACGAATTGCTTCGGTGACCGAGACGCCGGTGAGCCGGGCCAAGATGGTGATCCGCGCATGCAGATCACCGTCCAACTGAGCCGCAAAGCTCCTTGAAGCTGATCGAACGCGAAGACGGCGTCCGGCTATCGAGGTAGCCTGCTACTCACTCGCCCCCACGACCACTGCCTCGGCCAACGCCAAGTCCACCCGCTAGTACGACAACTGTCGTACTAGACGCCCGCCGATGTGCGACACCAGACCGGTGCATCTCGCCTTCTCTGGCGTTGAGGGTGTACTTTGGGTCATCAAGTACCCTGTTAAAGACTTGGGAGGAAAGCCAAATGATGCACCTCGAAAAGTGCAACAAGCTTGCCGCTGCCACGTTCTCGGCCTATCTCTTAGGGAGGGCAAGCGCCAACCCGGTTAAGGTTCGCTACTAAGACAAGAGAACCCGACGCCCCCGTTTGATGTCCTTCCAAGCCGCCAGCTTAGAGTGTGACGGTCTGCTCTTTGCCTACTCACGAAAGTCTCGCCCGGCCGTATCTCTGGTCAACAGCATCAGTTTCCCTCAGGGTCGGACGGCTCTCTTGGGACCCAACGGCGCTGGAAAGTCGACTCTCCTTTCGATCATTGCTGGTGGGCTCACTCCGCAGCGCGGCGTGGTGCGCGCTGGCGGCGTCGTCATGCATCGGCAAACCCAGATCTCTCAGGTCGCATGGCTACCGCAAGCACCTACAGTTGATCGCTCCCTTACCTCCCGTGAGTATTGTGCCTATCAGGCGTGGCTGAAGGGAACCCCGAGCGGCTCGGCCTTGGAAGCAGCGGACAAGGCGCTGGCACTGGTGGGCCTCAGCGAGCAGTCACGAGCACTCACCCACCGGCTCTCCGTCGGGACGCGTGCCCGACTGTGTTTAGCGGGAACCTTGGCAACGGGCGCCAAGTATCTCCTTCTTGACGAACCTATGGCGGCACTGGACCCAGCTCAGCGTCGCAACTTTCTCAAACTAATCCGTGATCTTGCGGAGGAGCGGGCAATTATTGTCTCGACTCACGACGTCCTGGATCTTGATCAGGGATTCGATCATGTGGTCGTTCTACGCGGGGGCCGCTGCGTCTTCGGCGGCAGTGTCGAGTCATTTCTCGCTGGCTCAGAGCACGCTCAGAGAATCTCTGCGACCGAAGCGTACGTACGACTGTTGGCGGAAGACGATGCTTGAGCCGAAATGGCAGTTTGGCTTGATCCGACCATTTCGATTGGGCGTGGCGGCCCTCGCGGTCGGGCTGCTTGTCTCTACTACCGGTCTGCAAACAGACAGAAGTTATTGGTTGGCGACAACGGCGTCCGGAACTCGATCCGTTCTCTTTGTCGCACCGCTTCTGGCCGCATGGTGTGCATTTTTTGGTGGAAGAACTCGGATAAGCCGATTAACCAAGGTTGAACGATTGCAGGTTCGTTCAAAGCCGACTGTCGCACTGGCAACTTTGGTGCCTGCGACGCTCGTTGCGGTGGTATCACTGTTAATTATAGTAGGTTCTTCTGCTGGCAGCGTTTCCGGTTCGCCGCACCTGGACTCTCTGGGACTAGTATTCCTTGCATCCCTCGTACTCTTTGCGCACGCCGCGGTTGGCTATTCCCTTGGCAGGTGGCTCCCCCGGATTATTGCATTGCCGGCCTCCTCTGCGCTTTCGTACCTGTGGCTCGCTTTCCCGAGAGCATTCGAACCCTTTTGGATACGGAACATCACGGGCGAGGTAGGTTCTAGATGTTGCGATATCAGCACAACGTTGGGAAAGGGAGCGATCGTCGGCCCAGTGATTTTTAATTTCTCAGTTCTGCTTGCCTGTCTCTTGGCTATTGTTGCTAACAACCTCAAGAAAGTTACCCCACTTTGCATCCTCATGGTTGCTTTAGGCACCTTGGGCGGTAAGGGCGCCACCATGGACCTAGGTCCAGACCCTATTAAGTACAGGACTTCTGACCTTGTGTGCGACGAGACGTCGACGATAAAGCTCTGCTGGTGGCGCGAGCATTCGCAATTTGTTGACGCGGCGCGTAGCCCTCTGATGAAAGGTGCGGAGAGCCTAATAGCAGCTGGCTTCCCGCGGCCAAGCGCCATCTCCGAGGCGGGAGGCGATCCGAATATCTGGAATGTTGGGCTGACGGGAGACCAGGTAGTCCAAGGTCGAGTACTGGCGGACGCAGAACTTGCTCGCATAACTGCAGATTGCGTGTCATTGAATGCCGATCAAACTGCGACCTTGGACTTTATCGGACTATATGCCCGACATGTCCTTGATGGCGAGGAGGATTTATCTGCGAGTCCTCAGGACGAGGTGAGACTGCAAGCGTTTGCGGAAATGTCCCACGGGGAGCGTCGGGCGGCACTCGCCGAGCTTGAGGGGGTAGTTCGCTCTTGCGCGAAGTAGTCCATTTTCAGCCCGCTTGGGCCAAAGCGTTAAAGCTTGGGATGGTGGCTTCTGTTTCACTTACTGTTGGAGTGGCTACCTCGCTCCTGAGGGGCCTAGGCGTACCGTCGCCCAACGTCCAACTCGGCGGAGTTGGTCTTATCCCAATTCAAAGTATTGGTGCACTTGTTGCAGTTGCTGCAATGGTATACGCCCTACGGTCGCTCGACACTGCTGCTCAAGCCTCAACCGAGCGACCATGCTTCGCGATTATTTGTCTGGTAGGACTAGCTGCGGCTGCACTGCCGATCGCTTTATCATGGGTATTTCTTGATTCGGTATTCCCCTATAGCATCTCTTATGTTAGAAGTGTCATTGGATTCTTGGCTTTAGCTTTGCTAAGTTGGCGTCTTCTCGGTGCGACTCTTGCCTCGGTGACCCCGCTGTTCGCCCTGCTCATCATGGGTCTGCTGGGTCGCAACCCTATAAGTCGGGAACCAACATGGTGGGCGTGGGGGCTCGTTATCCAACCCTGGTCTGGTTTCTGGCTCTTGCCAGTCGTGATTCTCTCAGTAGCCGGGCTATGGGTATCGACAATCCCAATGGCAGATCTGCGTAGAGGGTGATGTCAGGGGGCGATATCACGGAATCCTTGTCGAAAGGGGAGTTGCTGGATGGCTGATGGAGGGGAGGAGACGGGACATGACTGCTTGTCTGGATCTGAGTAGTCCTCTGCACAAACATGACGCCTGCCTCATGGCTTCTTGCCTACAGGGGTTGGGCCCCGTTCCATGCCGCGAGGCGCTTTCGAACTGCTTCCTTGGTGACGCCAATCTCCTTCGCGATGGCGCTGTTGCTGGCCCCTAGCGTATGAAGCTCTTAATACGCAAAAGCTCATCGCGGGTTAGTCTTCGAGGACCGCGTAGTGCGACGCTCGCCGCATGGAGATGTGCGCGCGGTCGTTTCGGGCTCATCGAACTTGACCGGGCACCTCGCTGATCGCAGCTGAGGCTCGCCGGTGTTGACGAGTACAG
>NZ_BAAAPO010000045.1:0-3314 GCF_039531185.1 Nostocoides veronense | reverse complement strand
GCCGCCCGCTACCGCGCCTGGCTCACCGCCGCATGAACAGACCTTGACACGGAATAGGAGCATCACCCCCATCGGCATCGGCCGCGCCCACAACGCCACCCCCGTCACCGCCCTCACCCGCGACCTCCACATCACCATCCTCGCCACCGACACCGGCGAAATCCTGCGCGAACTCACCCTCGACCCCACCCGCCGCTACCAACCCCGAACACCAGAAAACCCCTGAACCAGGGGTTCAGGGGTTTCCGATGTCCTGAGACATCACATTGTGGGTCGTTTGTACGGACACCCCTACCCCCTGTGACCTGCGTTGATGCTCAGCGTTCGTGCTCCCCGCCCGAGACGATCCCGCGTTACCTCCCACTTGTTCCCAGCGGTCAGCACCCTACGGTCAGGCGCGGAAGTGCTCTCTGACCTGCCTCGCCTGCTCGGGCGTCAGGCGCCACCGGGCATAGGGCACGGACTGCCAGCCCTGCTCACGGAGCCATTGCCGGATCGTCCGGTCGCTGACGCCGAGTTCCTTCGCCAGTTCGCGCGGCGTCATGGTGTCCATGGGTTGCCCTATTGCCATGTCCAGACCGTAGCGCGACCGTCCCCGAGATTGTCGGACCTCTGATTCATGCTTGCCCCCAACGACGGAGAGGAGGTGAACATGAGCAAGGGCGACATCGAGACGTACCACGAGAACGGCCAGTGGAAGAACCGCGCGCAGGGCAACAGCCGGGCGAGCAACGTGCTCGACACGAAGGCGGCAGCGCAGGCCGCTGGCCGCGAGATGGCCAAGGACCGAGGTGTGGAGCACATCGTCAAGAAGATGGACGGCACCATCGGTGAGAAGAACTCCTACGGGAGAGACTCGCACCCGCCGAAGGGCTGACCGATGGCAGGACCCTGCGCCCTTCCCCCACGAAGAGCGCGGGGTTCCCCATACCCCGACGCCGTAGGACGCAAGGTTAGTTGGACTGGTGTGGCTAGTGGTGTCAGACAGCCTGGCTACAGTCCAGGCGCATGAGAGCGACCAACCAGCAGACCCTGATCTCCACCGTCTTCGAGGCAGCCGAGCGCGCGACGGACAGGCTCACCCACCTTGTGCCCGACCTCGACCGGGACCGCAGCGAGTACGCCGGTCAGGCGCGAGGGGCCACTCCACCGTCCGCGAAGCCGTCGAACGTGCGGATGTCCCGCTTGGGCTCGGGAAGTCCGTCACGGCGACGCTGAGCCTCGGCACGGCGGTCTTCTCGATCCTCGGCCTCGAAGACCTCGGCAAGCGCCTCCAGGTCGGCCTGGATTGTGTCCTTGGGGTGCTGCTGGGTCATGACGGTCCCTCCTGAGGTGGGCTTGCGCTACGGGGTGCTATCGAGCCTAGACACACACGTGTTCGAGGAGGATTCCAGCGAGAAGGCCGCTGGGCGACCTCGTGTCTCTCCGGGCTCCTCGGACGCCACGGCCTAGACTTCGTTCATGCCAGCGGTGTCGCCACCCCCGTCTCTAGGGGACATCGCGTCAGCGGACCGCATCGGCAGGATCGGAACGTACTACGTGCGAAGCCTCGCGGCGCAGGCAGGCATCCGCAACGAGGAGACCTCTCCCGGCGAGGACTACGGTGCCGTTGACCTGACGGTGCACCTCACGAAGTCTCCTGTCACCGTGCAAGTGAAGACGGGCACCTCTCAGCGTCGGAACAACGACGGAACCTACTCGGTGCGGGTCAAGGCCGAGTGGTGTGCCAAGTGGTCGAATCAGGCGCTTCCCGTCTACCTCGTGCTCGTCGTGCTGTCCCGCAAGGACTTCGCGTCCATGGTGACCCAGGCGGAGCGATCCGCCACCTGGCATGCACACGCCTACTGGACGCAGGTCAACGACGCTCGGCCTGGGACTGTCAGAGTGCCCGTGCAGAATCGGCTCCACCTCGACACGTTCCGGGTTTGGGACGACCAGGTCCGACGAGTCTTCACAGGAGGGGCGGCATGAGAGACCTTCAGCGCAACCTGTCGCTCTACCTGGCAAGTCACGGATGGGAGTCGCCTCGTGATCCGGGTGCAGCGGGACGACTCTGGGATCACGAAGCAACCGATCTGTCTGTCGCGGTGCCCCACGAGGTGCAGGAGGGCTCCCTCGACTGGCGCTCGATCACCGCGCGTTTGGCCGAGGTGGAGCGGGTCACCGTCGAGCAGGTCGTCGCGGACATCATGCTCATGTCGACCGACGTGGCCAACCTGCGCGCCGCGAACGACTTGGTGATCACGGACACGATTCCGTATGAGGCCGGGACAGCGATGATGCAGGGCGCGTGGCGGATGTTCAGGTCCTGTGCAACCACGTCCAGGAGGGCGCGGGCGCAGATCAGGGGCAACTACGACAAGCACGCCGACGAGATCGCAGGCACGGCTCGTATGGCTCACACGAGGCGAGGATCGTTCATCATCCCCCTTCTCCTGCCCGTCAGTGAGCCGGTCCCAGTTGACGAGGGCCTGGTCGACGCCGCGCCACCGGAGCCGGTGGAGCGGCGGGTCATGCGGACCTTCGCAGAAGCCCTCACGAAGGTCCACGAAGTGGTCGTGACTCCCGAACGCGAACCAAGGCAGGGCGATGCGCTGAACCTGATCTTTGCCGGGGTCAGCGCCGAGTTCGCCACCGCTCTGCACCACGTCCTGTCGGAGGGGGCGGTTGCTGAGTTCGGCGCAGAGTTCCAATGGGCCCCGGTAGCGGGGCCGCAACCCGAGAACCTCAGCAAGGTCTCCATCCCGGCTGCTGCTGCACCTCGCGTCGACGCATTGGCGAAGGTGCTCCGCAAGGCAACCCCAGAGCCCAATGTCGAGATTCTCACCGGACCCATCGTGGCCGTGGCCCGCGACCCTGAACAGGGCGGCACCGTCACCATCGACACCTTCCGGAGGTCGCGCAGCACCCACGTGAGTGTCCGGGTGACCGACGACCAGCGCTTCGATGATGCGCTGGACTGGATGAAGCGTCGAACGACCGTGGCACTGGAGGGAAGGATCAGTCGTCAGGGCAACGTCTTGATGAGTGACCGGCACGACGGCGTGGAACCTCTGAGTGCGAGACAACTCGTCCCGGAGGACTGATCACCCATCAACTCAGCCGGACTCATCCTCGGCTCGGGACCTCTTGGCGAGTTGATCCGCATATCCGATCAGACTGGTGACGAGCATGAGGACCTGAACGCAGTTGCGCTTGCTGTACTGCGTCTTCGAAGCACCGTGCACGCTGGCATGCCGTGAAAAGGGGCTCATCGAACTTGACCGGGCACCTCGCTGATCGCAGCTGAGGCTCGCCGGTGTTGACGAGTACAG
>NZ_BAAAPO010000044.1:0-76252 GCF_039531185.1 Nostocoides veronense | reverse complement strand
TTCCGACGCCCCCACGACATCCCTCGCCCGCCCGACCACGAATCGCCCGTTGATCAGCGGTTCCCTAGATCGCCACTTGGCCCGATCGGGGCCGACCGCGTTCGGATCGGTCCTCGTCGGCCTGGTCGGCATCGCGTATCTCCTGCGTGGTCTGCGACACCGAACATCCGGGATGTTCACCGCTGCGCTGGTCGTGCTGTCCTGGACCGCCGTGGGCATCAACGCGTGGGCGCTGCCTGGCGGGAGCGCCCACGCCCGCCTGTTCTGGATGCCCGGCGTGGTCAGCGGGGCCGTCGCCTTGGTCACCATCTACCGGCGCTCGATCGAGGGCGCCATCATGGCTCTCGGAGTGGTCGTGATCGCCTGGATTGGGAGTTCCGCCCGGGTTCCCGATGGCGCGGACTGGCTGCCCTATCTCGCACCGACGGCGACGCCGATCCTGTGCCTCCTCGTGACCCTCGTGGTGCGATGGGTCGGTGAACGCCTCGGCTGGGAAGTGCTGCGCTTGAGCGAGGAGTCAGAAGCTGACACGAACGCTCCCCCGCTGGAAGCGACGCTCGCGCAGCGACTGTCCGGCGCGCGCGTGCGGCTAGATCGGCTGCTCAGACAGGCAGCAGCGGCTCCGGTCGACGATCCCCGGATCCGCGCGACCGCGACCGAATTGGAAGCGGAGATCCGGGAGCGGCTGATGCTGGGCGCCGATCATCGCCTTATCGGCGCAATCGCCAGGGTTCGAGAGGCCGGCTGGACCGTGCGCCTGCGGGTCGCCGTCGGACTGCCGCCTCAGGGTGCGCAGTTGCTCACCTCCTCGTTAGAAGCCCTGGGCCGCAAGGCGATCGCTCGACCGAGTCCGGATGAATCAGCTGCACCCTCTCGGCGGCTGCTGGGCACTCTGGATATCACCGGACTGCCGGCCTCGTCTGGCTGGCGGCTGAGTCTGCTCATGAGTCCCGGGCCGCCGCCGGAGGTCATGGCGGCCATGATCGCGACCGGCGAGTGGGGCGTCACCGGCGACTGGGGTGACGTGCAATTGCGTGTCACCCTGCCCGCTGCGCCCCCGTCCGGCATTGGTGCGACTTTTAGCCAGCCGACACTCACGAAAGGATTGCCGGTATGACAGTTCGCGTCGTCGCAGTGGACGACCACCCGATCGTGGTCGAGGGGATCATGTCCCTCATCCGATCGCAGACGAATGACTTCGAGCTCGTGGGCAGTGCCCCCACGTGGAGTGGTCTCAAGGCAGTCATCGCCGCGCTGCCGGCCCGGCCCGATATCGCCTTGGTGGATCTGCACCTTGCCGAGGAGGACGCCTATGAAGCCATCGAGGTCCTGAGTTCCTCCGGGATCAGGGTGCTGCTTTTGACCTCGGAACTGCGGGCAATCCCCATCCGGCGTGCCATGGCTGCCGGTGCCTCCGGCCTGGCGCTGAAGTCCGATCCGGTCACCGACATCCTCGATGTCTTGCAGCAGGTCGCGGCTGGCCAGGAGGCGGTCTCCAGTGATCTGGCCTTCGCGCTGGTGAGCGACGAATCTCTCGTGGCCCACCTCGCGCCGCGCGAGGTGGAAGTGCTGAGCCTGCTCGCCGATGGCGTTCCCCGCAAGAGCGTCGGCTCGCGGCTCGATCCCCCGGTGGCGCTGTCAACGGTCAACACCTATATCAATCGCGCGTGCGTGCGGTATCGCGAACTCGGTCGGCAGATCTCCAGCCCGCGCGATGTCATCCGGGCGGCCACCGAAGACGGCCACCTCGACGGATTCACCCTCCAGTGACGCGTGGGCGCTCGGGCGCCGTCTCCAGGCCTTGGACCGTCTCCTAACCTCTGCTAGCACGAGTTAGGTGACTGTGAGCAGGTTGCAACCTGTACACAGTCACCTAACTCGTGCTAGGCCGTGTTGCGAAAGTCGTGGACGGGGTCCCCGCGAAGTATCGGAGCTGGGTCCCACGCTCTGCGTGGGCGGGACGAGCGTGGGTCCCACGCACTGCGTGGGCGAACTTCGTGGGGTGTCCTTGCAGAGGTTACAAATGCGCGAACAGCGCGCTGTGATCGGTCAGGCCGGCTAGGCGCGGCGTGTGGTCGATGGCGAAGTCGCCGACCGAAGGCACACCGGGCCCGGCGAGGAGGTAGTCGTAGCGACACCCCACGCCGCTGTGATCAACCCAGGTCGGCTCGCCCGCGAGCCCGCTGCGGGCGTGGGCGGCGGCATACGCGTCCACGAAGCCGAGCGGGCCGGTGATCAGGTCGTATGCCGTGCGCTCCTGATCGAGGACATAGGCCAGCTTGTCGGGGTGGCCGGGGGCGACGATATTGAGGTCGCCGACGATGACGGTCGGCGCGGGTGGGAGTTGGCTCAGCCAGGTGCAGAAAGCGAGCAACCAGTCCCTTTTGCGTTGTCGCTGAACGGAACTGGAATAGCGCACCGGGTCGCTCGCCGCGCCATAGACCGCGATCAGACGCAGCGAGTCAGGGCCGGCGCCGACGCGCAGGGTGAGGACGCGCTCCGGCAACACGGCCACTTCTGGGACGCCCTCGTCCCGGACGAGTGCGCCGGCTCGCGCCACGACCAGCACGCCGAGTGCGGCTGGGTCGAGGCCGCGGCGGCGGCGGCCGGTCGGGGCCGAGAGCGAGGATTGGACGGAGAAGCCGGCGGATCGGCATACGGACTCCACCAGCGCGGAGCCGCCCCCGAGGCCCGTCTCGGTCAGCACGAGGAGGTCCTCGTCGCGGTGCCAGAGGTATTCGAGGAGCCCGCGGGCGCGGGCGTCCGGCGGGCGGGAGAGGTTCAGCGTCAGCAGGGACGGGAGTGCGGTCACGGTGGGGTGCGTGCGGGTCAGAGGCGTTGGCTGGCGGTGCGATAGGCGAGCCACGCCAGGCCGCCGACGACGACGATGAGCACCGCGGTCAGGCGTTTGGGGTCGGTGCGGTTGAGATAGAAGGCGCCGAGGGCGAGGAAGACGATCGAGAACAGCCGCGCCGGGCCGACGAAGCGCAACAGCATGATCCCGGCGACGGCCACCAGCGCGCCGCCGATGACGGCATTGCCGGTGCTGCTGCTCTCGCGCTCGCTCATCGGGCGGCCGCCGCGCGGGCCAGGATGCGGCGGGCCTGGGCGATGATCGGCCCGTCGACCATCCCGCCGTCGAGCGCGAAGACACCCTCCCCATGCTCCGCGACGCCGGCCAGGATGCGGTGGGCGCGCGCGAGCGCGGCCTCGTCGGGAGCGAAAGCGGCGCGGACGATCGGGATGTGACCGGGATGGATCGACGCCTTGGCGTCGAAGCCGATCGCGACGCTGTCCCGGCTTTCGCGGGCCAGCCCGTCGTGGTCGGGGATGTCGAGGTGGACCGTGTCGATGGCGAGCTTGCCGGCGGCCTTGGATGCCAGGAGCACGCTGTTTTGCGCATGCAGGGCGACCGGGCGGTAGCGACCGTCGGCATCGCGGCTCGCGGTGCCGCCGAGCCCGGCGATCAGGTCCTCGGCCCCCCACATCGCGCCCACGACATGGGGTCGTTCAATGATCTCGCGGGCGTGAACCACGCCGGCCGGCGTTTCGAGAATGACGACGACTTCGTGAGCGCCCAGGCCGTCGAGATCCGTGGGGGCCTCGGCCTTGGCGAGCATGACGCGGGTCGGGCCGCGCCCGGCGGCCGCGAACTCAGCTAGCAGGTCGAGGTCGAGGGCATGCTCTGCTGTGCTCGCCGGATTGAGCCGGACCAGCGTTCGCTCGGGCTCCGGCCAGTCATATGCCGCGAGCGCCGCCCGGGCTTGGGCCTTGCGGTCCGCGGCGACGGCATCCTCGAGGTCGATGACCGCGATATCGCTGCGCTCCAGCGCCTTGGCGAAGCGGTCCGGCCGGTCCGCGGGCACGAACAGCCACGCGGGACCGGGCTGCCAGGTCGTCATACCGGCTCCTGCTCGGGGGCGAGGCGCACGAGGGTGTCGCGCGTTGCGGTGGCGACGACGACCCCATCCTGGTTGCGAGCCGTATGCCGCAAGGTCACGATCCCCTCCCCCGGCCGGGAGGAGGAGACGCGCTTGGCGAGGACGAGGGTCTCGGCATACAACGTGTCGCCGTGGAAAACCGGTGCGGGAAAGGCGATTTCGCGAAAGCCCAGGTTGGCGACGATGGTGCCGAGCGTGAGCTGCGCGACCGAGAGCCCGACGAGGGTGGACAGGGTGAACATCGAGTTGACCAGGCGCGCGTGGAAGGGGCCGCGGGCGGCGCTATCGGCTTCGTCGAGGTGCAGCGGCTGGGTGTTCATCGTCAGCGTCGTGAACAGCACATTGTCGGCCTCGGTGACGGTTCGGCCGGGGCGGTGGCGGTAGGTCGCGCCGACCGCGAACTCCTCGAACCACAGCCCGCGCTGCTCGATAACGACGCCGTGATCGTCCGGTCCGCTGGCCTCGGTGTCCATCGCACTCCTTCGTGGGGTTGGCCCGCTCACGCTATCGGGCGGCGTGGGGTGTCTCAGGGTCCCGTGGAGAGGGTGCTGAAGATGCTCGGCACATTGGTCCACGGCCACCACACGGGGACGTCGGTGCCGAGCAGCGCCCACGCGGCAAGGCCGACAGCCGCGGCGAGCAGCAGGCCCGTGACGATCTGGTTAGCGGCCGGCCCGGGGGCGAGGCCGCGGGCCAGGCTGCGCGTGCCGCGGCGCAGGCCCGCCCCTCCGGGGCCCCACCACGCCATCATCAGCGTCAGGGCCATCCCGATGGCGAGGGCGGCGGAGTAGTTCGTGCTGCCAGGCAGGGCGAGATTGGCGAGGTTTAGGCCGAGCAGGGTGGCGAAGACACCTGCCAGGCCGACGGCGGCCGGAATCAGGGCGGCCGCGAGCGTGGCGATGGTGCCGGTGAGCAGGTGCAGGGGGCTGGCGAGGATGGCCAGGGCCAGGTCGCTGGATCGTTGTCCCTTGGTATGCCGCCGCAGCACTAGCGAGGTCACGCTGCGGTCGGCGGTTCGGGCGAGGATTGAGACCAGCAGGCCGGCGCCGAGGGCCGCCGCGGGGTGGCTGGCCGCGCCGGTGATCAGCGCCGCGGCCAGGGCCGCGAGCAGGCCACCTCGCGTGGCGCGGCCGATCCGCGGGTCGCCGGCCATGGCCGGGCGGGGCGGGAGCGGGCGCTGCGGTTGGCCGGGTTCGGCGCCCTGGCTCTCCGTTGCGTCCCAGGCACCGTGGCTGCCCTCATATGCCGGAGCCTGGGCCTGAACGCGCTGGTCCCAGGACGGCGGGGTAGCGGGCACCGCGGGAGTGGGCCCGGCCGACTGAGCGGCGTAGGGGTTCCGGTCGGGGGCGGCATACCCGGCGGGGGCGGGGGCTCCGGCGGACGGGGTGGCGTAGGGGGGGCGGGCGGGGGCGGCATACCCGGGGGCTGCTGCGGGACGACCGGGGGGCGGGGCGACGGGGCGGCGAGCGGCATACTCGGCGTCGAGGTCGTCGGGGATGGAATAGGGCAAGGAGGACCCGGCGGGGCGGGGCGCGGGGGCGACGGGGCGCGAGGGTGCGGCGGCGACGGGCGGCAGGACGGCGGTTGCGGCCGGGGCGATGACCTGGGTGGCGGGCACATCTCGGCGTGGCGCGCGCAGCACCTCGGTCACATCGCGGCCCTGGGTGTATCGCTCCAGCGCGCGCAGCACCTCGGCGTCGGTCGGGCGGTCCTCTGGCTCGACGGACAGGGCTGCCTCCAGCAGCGGGACGAGCGCCGGATCGACGCCGGCGAGGTCGGCATCGCCGCGGACGACGCGCGAGAGAATCGTCTCCATGCTGCCGCGCCCGAACGGCGGACGACCCTGCGCCGCAAAGCCGAGCGTCGCGGCCCAGCCCCACCAGTCGGTCGACTCGGTGACTTCGGCGCCCTCGACGATCTCCGGCGAGAGGTAGCCCGGCGTGCCCATGACCAGGCCGGTGCGGGTCAGCCGGACGTCGTCGGCGACATGCGCGATGCCGAAGTCGATGAGGATGGGCTCACCGTCGAGCAGCAGGATGTTGGCCGGTTTGACGTCGCGGTGCACGACCCCGGCCTCATGGATCGCGTGCAGCGCGGCGGCCAGGCCTCGGCCGAATTGCAGTAGCGCCGGACCCCGCAGCGGACCGTCGGCCTCGATGACCTGATCCAGACCGGGGCCGGCGATATAGCGGGTGACGACATAGGGCAGGTCGCCGGTGACATCGTGGTCGACGATCGGGGCGACATTGGGGTGGCGGATGCGGCTGAGGGTCTCGACCTCGCGGGCCAGTCGGGTGCGCGAGGCGGGATCGGCGGCGATATGGGGGCGCAGCACCTTGATCGCTACGGCCTTGCCCGCCGGGTCGAGGGCGAGGTGCACGACCCCCATGCCGCCTTCGCCGAGTTGCTGCAGCAGGCGGTACGGGCCGACCCGGGCGAAACCTGCCGCGCCCGGCTGCTCCCCCAGCGCCTGCGTTTCCATAGGGCTAACCGTAAATCACCCGCCCCGCCCCATGGCCCCCACCAGACCCACCGGACGACTCTCCGGTCGCCGCTCGGCCGGTCGAGGGTGGCTCACGGCTGGGTCGAGTTCGGAAAACACGCCGACCTCGGGACCTCCCACTCGGCGTGTTTCCCGAACTCGACGGGGTAGCCGGGTGGCGAGCGCTGAGGAGACGACTCCAGGATCAGGAACTGATGTAGGCCTCGAGCTGGTCGCGCTCGGCCTGCAGGCTGCTGATGCGGTTCTTGACCACATCGCCGATGCTCACGATGGCGGCGAGTTGGCCGTCGACCACGATCGGGACGTGCCGGATCCGGTGCTCGGTCATCGTGGACTCGAGCTCGTCGAGGTCGGAATCCATCCCGGCAGTGCGGACCTCGGAGGTCATGATCGCCGAGACCGGGCCGCCGATGATGTCGGCGCCGGTGGAGTGCAGGTGCCGGACGATATCGCGCTCGGAGACGATGCCATGGACGGAGGCGCCGTCACCGCTGACCACGACCGCCCCGATGCGGTGCTCGGCGAGCAGGGTCAGGAGTTCCCCGACGCTCGCATCGGGGGCGATCGTCACGACGCCGCCCTTGCCACGAACCACTTCAGAGATCTTCATGGCTTGACGCTAGTGGGCGGCGGCGCGACCCGCCAGAGCCGAGGCCGGAAATCCCGCAGATCGGGCAGTATGCCGCGGCCTCAGCGGACCGCGGTGACTCCGTGCAGGTGCTTGCTCGGCACGCGGGCCGTCGAGCCGCGCACCACGAGTTCGGATTGGAAGACCAGTTGCGGCGGCGGGTCGGTGTTCCCGCGTATGCCGTCCATCAGCGCCTGCACGATGGCCTCGGACATCTCGGTGACCGACTGGCGCAGGGTGGTCAGCGGAGGGTCGGTGAACGCCATGAGGGGCGAGTCGTCATATCCGACGATCGACAGATCGCGGGGCACACACAGCCCCATCCGGCGGGCCTGGCGCATGCCCCCGAGCGCCATGATGTCGGAGGCGTAAATGATCGCCGTCGCCCCGCGCTCGATCAGCGTGGTCGTCGAGTGCGCGCCGCCTTCGACGGTGAACTGGCCGACCGCGATGAGCGGCGGCCCGTCAGCCCCCGCACCCGTCCCGGCGCCCATGGCCGCCTCGAAGCCAGCGATCTTTTCCAGGACCGGCACGTACTGCCGCGGCCCGACCGCGAGCCCGATCCGCGTATGCCCGAGTTCCCGCAAGTGGGTGACCGCGAGCTGCATGGCACTCGCGTCATCGCTCGCGACAAAGGCCGCCTCGACGCCTTCTCGGTAGCCATTGACAAGCACCAGCGGGACGCCCTGCTGCTGCAGCGTGACATAGCGGGCCACGCTCTCGCCGGTATCGGCGTGCTGCCCCGAGATGCAGATGATGCCGGCGACGCCGCGGTCGAGGAGCATCTGCACGTAGACGTCTTCGTGCACCCCGCCGGGCGTCTGGGTGCAGAGCACGGAGGTGAACCCCCGTGCCGCGAGCCCGGATTCGATGGTTTGAGCGAAGGCGGGGAAGATCGGGTTGGTCAACTCCGGCGTGATCAGACCCACGAGCGCGCCCGCCCGGGGCCGCAGTCGTTCGGGGACCTCGAAGCCGAGCACGCCGATGGCGGTCAGCACCGTCGCGCGGGTCGCCTCGGAGACGCCGGGCTTGTCGTTGAGCACACGGCTGACCGTCGCCTCGCTGACCTCGGCCTGCGCAGCAACCTCGGCCAAGCGCAATTTCACTCGGCGGGGACCCATGTCCACACCCCGACGTGCGGCCCGTCGGCGCGCAGCAGCAGGTCCGAACCCTCGATCTCCGGGGCCGGGCCGTAGGCCGCCCGCCCGCCCTCAATGCCTGGCAGACCCGTCGCTGGGAGGCGGACCGGGTCATGTCCGAGGCGGGCGATGTGCACCAGCGCGGTCTGCTGCGGGTGCTCGCGCAGGAAGATCAGGGTGTCATCGTCGGCATACACCCAGCGCAGGCCACCGGCCCGCAGTGCGACCGAATCGCGGCGGGCCGCGATCAACGCGCGATAGACCTCGTGGATGCGCTCATCCCACAGCGGCGCCTCGCGCGGCGCATCCCACGGCATTGGGCGGCGGCCGTCTTCGCCGAACTCGCCGAGCATCCCGATTTCGTCGCCATAGGTGATCATCGGGATGCCGGGCATGGTCAGTAGCAACCCGGCCGCGACATCCACTTGGCCGGCGTCATCCCCGACGAGGCTGCGTACCCGGGTGGTGTCGTGGGAGCCGACCAAGTTGAAGCTGTGCGTCAGCGTCGACCACGGGATGATCGCGGCGAACTCGCGCATCGTCTCCATGACCGCCCGGCCACCCAGGCGCGGCACGATGACCGGCAGGCCGAGGAAGTCGGGCGCATGCCCGGGGTGACGCAGCCAGGTCCACAGCGGCCGGGTGAAGCCGGCGTAGTTCATGACGCCGTGCCAGCCGTCGCCCATCGCATCCAGCGAGAAGTCGTGGCAATGCTCGCCGACGACGAGGGTGTCGGGATTGACCTGCGCCATGGCCGTCCGCATACGCCGGGCGATCTCGGCGTTGCGGTCCTGAACCCCATGTCGCCCAGTCATATTCGCGACGTCGACACGCCAACCGTCGAGGCCGTTCGGGCCGGTCAGCCACTTCTTGACGACGCCATCGGGGTCGTCGAAGACGCGCCGCGCGAGCGCCTCACTGTCGTAGTTGAGCTTCGGCAGGGATTTGACGCCCAGCCACGCGGCATACTCCTGCCCGTCGAAGAAGTAGTAGCCACGTTCTTCGGACTCGGGGTCGCTCTGGGCGCGGACGAACCAGTCGTGACCGACGCCGGTGTGATTGGTCGTGAAGTCGCCGAGGATGCGCAGCCCGCGGGCATGGACTGCCTCGACGAGATCCGCGAGCGCCTCATCACCCCCAAGGACGGGGTCGACGGCATCGAAGGTGGACGCGTCATACCGATGATTGGACCGGCCGGGGAAGACGGGGGTCAGGTAGACGACATTGACCCCGAGGTCGGCGATGTGGTCGAGGTGCTCCGCGATGCCGGCGAGGTCACCGCCATACAACTGCCGCCCGGTGAGCGGCCCGCGGCCGGTGACGGGCTCGTCCCAGGAGACGGCGACCGCCCAGTCGGGTGTCGCGCGATCGTCCGCCGCCGCGGAGCGGGCGAACCGGTCAGGGAAGATCTGATAGACGATCGCGTCATCGCTCCAGGCTGGCGGCGCGTCGTATGCCGTGAGCCGGAAGTCGGCAGCGTCCGGCACGTCCCGGTCGTGCAGACCGGTGCCATTGAGCCACTGGTAGCCCAGCGGTCCGCCCTGGAGCAGGAAGCGATAGTTCGTGACGGGATTGTGGATGAGCACCGGAACCCGCCACCAGGTATCGGTGGCGGTGCTCCGGTCGATGCTCGCGGCGGTGAACTTTGGCTCGGCGTCGGGGGTCGTGCGCAGGTGAACGCTGCTGACATCGGCCGCATGCGGGACGCGGACCAGGAGGTCGACGGTCTCTCCCAACTGCGGGTGCAGCGAGGAGACGTACCGACTGGAGCCGTCGTGATGCGGGGTATGCAGCAGGTGAGCCGGGCGGCTCACTTCACCGAACCCTGCGTCATACCGCCGATCAGGAAACGCTGGAAGCCGAGGTAGAGCAGCACCACCGGCAGCGACGCGAGGAGCGCGCCCGAGGCGAACTGGCCGAAAAGCCGGTTCTTCTCGTTGCCGATCGACATGCTGTAGAGCCCAACGCCGAGGGTCTGGCTGTTGACGTCCTGCAAGAAGATGCTGGCCAGCAGGAACTCGGAGAAGAGGCCGACGAAACTGAGCATGAAGACGGTCACGAGGATCGGCATCACCAGCCGCAGCGTCATCGTGAAGAAGATCCGCGCGTGGCTCGCGCCATCGACCTTGGCGGCCTCGTCGAGTTCCTTCGGGACGGTGTCGAAATAGCCCTTGAGCAGCCAAACATTGGCCCCCATCGCACCGCCGAGGTAACACAGAATCAGTGCCCAGATCGAGTTCAGGCCCAGCGCCGGCACGATGTCACCCACCTTGGCGAAGGTGAGGTACAGCGCTGGGAAGGTCAGCATCGCCGGGAACATCTGCAGCAGCAAGAGGGCCAGCAGGCCGGGGCGGCGGCCGGCGAAGCGCATCCGGGAGAAGGCGTATGCCGCGCAGGCCCCGATGAAGACCGACCCCAGTGACCCGACGGTCGCGATGATCATCGAGTTCTTGTACCAATCCACATACGGCCGGGAACTGTCACCGAAGAGGGTGCGGAAGTTCGCGAGCGACGAGCCCGACGGGATGAGCGAACTGGTCTGCAGCGATCCGGCCGGGTTGAGGGCCGCCGAGACGAGGAAGACGATCGGGAAGAGCGCCCAGAGCAGGGCAATTACGCCCAGCGCGTGGCGCCACCACTGCCCGGAGCCGGCCGCGCGCGGTGACTTGGCGGTGGCCGTGCGGCCTTCCGGGATGGCGATGGCCGCGGCGTCGGTGACATTCGACATCAGTTGACCTCTTCCAGGGACTTGGTGCGGCGGAAACCGGAGTAGGACATGGCGGCGACGATGAAGAAGATGAAAATACAGACCGCCGAGGCCAGGCCGATATTGGGGCTGGCTCCGGAGAAGGCGAGCCGGAAGGCGTAGGTGATCAGCAAGTCGGTGGAGCCGATGCTCGTGTTGTCCGTGGCGAACGGACCGCCTTGCGTCAGCAGATAAATCAAGCTGAAGTTGTTGAAGTTGAAGGCGAACGAGGCGATCAGCAGCGGACCGACCGCGACGAGCAAGAGCGGCATGATGATCGAGCGCAGTGTGCGGAAGGCGTTGGCGCCGTCGATCTTGGCGGCCTCTTTGACATCACCGGGGATGGACTGCAAGGCGCCGGTGCAGACGAGGAACATATAGGGGAAGCCGAGCCACAGGTTGGCGATGAGAATGGCTGCCTTCGCCGCCCACGCATTGCCGAGCCAGTCGATATTGAGGTGGGTCAGACTGTTGACTAGCCCGAATTCCTGGTTGAACATCGAGGCCCAGACCAGCGCCGTGACGAAGCCGGGAATGGCGTACGGCAAGATCAGCAGAGAGCGATACAGGCCCTTGCCCTTCATCTTCTCGTCATTGAAGAGCAATGCGAGCAGCATGCCGAGCAGGAAGGTCGAGGCGACCGAGAGCGCCGCGAAGGCGACATTCCACAGGAAGATCTTGAAGAAGCCGGCGCGAATCGTCGGGTTGGTCAGCAAGTCGCTGAAGTTGCGGCTCCCGACATTCTCTTTCCACCCCGTCGGCAGTCGCTTGCCATCGGCGGTAGCCCAGTACGCATTCTGCGGCGAGTAGACCTCCTTGGAAACCGTGTCCGTGAGGGTGTCCGCCGCCTTGTCGTAGGTCAGTGTCGGTGCGCCTTGGAAGGCTCCCGACAGGCCGACTGCTTTGATGCCGGCGCTGGTGCTGACCGGCACCGCGAAAGCCTCGAGGTCGGCGCTGCGACTGTTCGCCTCTTTGGCGTTGAGGATGGTGTAGCCGGGCGCCTTGGTGATCTTGCCGGTGTCGGTTTTCTCGACCCCGTCGGCCGACAGTTCCGTCAGGCCGTCCTTGGTGCCGACCTGCATCTTCCCGTCGGCACCGGTGAGAAGGAAGACCAGGTCCCCGGTGGCCACATCCGAGCCCTCCGGAACGGCGATGGAGAGTTTGTAGCGCTCGCTGCCCTCGACCTCCTTGACCGACTGGGCGATCGACTGGGCCGTGGCGTCTTCCTTGCTGAGCACATGGCCCTGGCCGTAGTTGGTGAAGGCCGTGGCGACCGTATAGACGATCGGCCAGATCTGCAGAGTGACCAGCAGGACCAGCCCCGGCAGGAGGTACTTCATCGGCACGGCGCGCCGGGTGGAATAGACCGCGAGAACGCAGGTGAGGATGAAGGCGGTGATGACCACGCCGAACCAGGAGCCGTTGGCCACCAACTTTTGCACCACGAACAGGCCAGCGGCGAGCACGAGGGCAAGCAACCCCCATTTGATCGCGTGCGCCCACCAGGGGGTGTTGTATCCCGAGCCGAGCTTGACGGGTTCGAGGGATGAGGGGACTGCAGCCATAGGTTCAACTCCCAGCGGACGTGCGCCGCGCGGTGTGCGCGGCATACGGGGCCAACGACGATGGTGGCGCCGGCGACGCGGCGCGGGTACTACATACGAACACCGACGAGGAGCGGCAGCGCACCAGAGCAAGCTCGGGGCGCTGCCGGCTCATCAGCGGCAATGGATCAGGAGCTGGCCTTGATGGCCTTCTCGATTTCCTTCTGCGCGGCGTCGAAACGAGCCTTTGGCTCGGCCTTGCCGGCGATGACATCGGCCGCCGCCTGACCCAGCGGGCCCCAGACGGAGTTCATCGCGGGGATGTTGGGCATCGGCTTGCCGTCCTTGCCAGCCTCGTACCACGCCTTGACGTCGGGGTTCGCCGCGGCGACCTCGTCGTAGGCCTCGGTCAGGGCCGGCGGACGGCCACCGGCGGCGAAGATCGCCAGCTGGAAGTCCTTGGTCGGGACGTAGTTGGTCACGAACTCCTGGGCCAGGGCGGCGTTCTTGGCCTTGGCGGAGACGTAGAACAACTGGACACCGAGGAAGGGCTTCATGGCGTCGCCGCCGGGCAGGCTCGGCAGGCTGGAGATGGCGTAGTTGATCCCGGCCTTCTTGATGTTGGGGATCGACCACGGGCCGGTGATGAAGAACGGAGCCTTGCCACCGGTGAAGATGCCCTCGGCGTTGTCGTCGCCGACGTTGGTGGACAGCACCTTCTCCTTGCCCATCATCGCGAGCTGCTCGGCACCCTTGAGGGATTCGGCCGAGTTGACGATCACCTTGTCGGCGTCGTAGTCGCCATTGTCCTTGAGGGCGAAGATGCCGCCGCCGTAGGCCGAGAGCCACGGGTAGGTGTAGTAGGCGTTGCCCGTCTTGCCGACCGCCTGGTCGAGCAGGACCGAGACCTTGGAGTCCTTGGCCTTGGCGGCCTTGGCAGCCTTGAGCAGGTCATCCATGGTGGCCGGGGCGTCGGGGGCCAGGTCGGTGTTGCGAACCAGGGCGATGTTCTCGACGGAGAAGGGCACGCCATAGTTCTGGCCGTTGAACTTGCTCGCGGTCATCGCGGCGGGCGCGAACTTGGCAGCGGTGGCCTCGTCGAGCTGGATCGGGGCGACGGTGCCGTTCTGGACGAGCTCGCCCAGCCAGTCGTGCGCGCCGACGACGATGTCCGGGCCCTTGCCGACCTTGGTGGCGTCGCCGAACTGCTTGCGGGTCTCGGTCGCGATCTGGACGGCGACGGTGATCCCATTCTCCTGCGCGAACTGGTCGGCATACTTGGTCAGGATCGGCGCGCGGTCGGCGTCGGCCCAGATGACCAGGTCCGCGTCCGCACGGGACGGGTCCTTGGTGTCGACCTCGGCCGGGGCCGCGGCGCTGGTGGAGGAGCTGGACGAGGTCTCGGTGGACGCGCTCGTGGTGCTCGAGGCGCTGGTGGACGACGAGGTGGTGCTGGACCCGCCGCCGCAGCCGGCGAGGACGAGAGCGGCGGCACCGGTCAGGGCGGCCGCGCCGAGTGCACGCTTGTGCATGGGGTTTGTCTCCTACGAAGAGCGCAGGGCGCCACAGTGCGTCCCTGACGTGGTGGGAGAACGTTAGCGCATGCTTGCAAGAATCCGCCAGAGGTCTGCAAGAAATTTCAGAGTTTACGCAAGAAGTCTCAGAACGGTAACGGAGGTCTCGACGCGCCAGTTGTAATTGAACGGGCAAATGGTGGCGCGGAGGGTGTGTCCTCGGGCACACTAGTGGAATCCGAGACACCGATGTCTCGTGACGCACCACCTTTACAACGGATCGTCCGGCACGTTCCTGCCGGTGAAGGAGTCACTCCACCATGGCAACCGTCAAGTTCGACAACGCCACCCGGGTCTACCCCGGCGCCACCCGCCCCTCCGTCGACAAGCTCAACATCGACATCGCTGACGGTGAGTTCCTCGTCCTCGTCGGCCCCTCGGGCTGTGGCAAGTCCACCTCGCTGCGCATGCTCGCTGGCCTCGAAGAGGTCAACGGCGGCAAGATCTGGATCGGTGACCGCGATGTCACCAACCTCTCCCCCAAAGACCGCGATGTCGCGATGGTCTTCCAGAACTACGCGCTATACCCGCACATGACGGTCGCCGACAACATGGGCTTCGCCCTGAAGATCGCCGGCGTCAACAAGTCGGAGATCGACACTCGCGTCAAGGAAGCGGCCAAGATCCTCGACCTGACGCAGTACCTCGAGCGCAAGCCGAAGGCCCTCTCCGGTGGCCAGCGTCAGCGTGTCGCCATGGGTCGCGCGATCGTGCGTTCGCCCCAGGTCTTCCTCATGGACGAGCCGCTGTCGAACCTCGACGCCAAGCTTCGTGTCCAGACCCGCACTCAGATCGCCTCGCTGCAGCGCCGCCTCGGCGTCACCACCGTCTATGTCACCCACGACCAGGTCGAGGCCATGACGATGGGCGACCGGATCGCGCTGCTCAAGGACGGCCTGCTGCAGCAGTGCGCCACCCCGCGCGAGATGTATGACCGTCCGGCCAACCTCTTCGTCGCCGGCTTCATCGGCTCCCCGGCCATGAACCTCGTCGGTGTCCCGGTCACCGGTGACGGCGAAGTCAAGTTCGGCAGCCACCGCCTTCCCGTCGACCGCGCTGCGCTGGCCTCGGCCGGCAAGGAGGTCGTGGTCGGTGTCCGTCCTGAGGACGTCGAGGTCACCTCGAACAACGACGGCATGGCCCTAACGGTCGAGCTCGTCGAGGAACTCGGCGCGGACGCCTATGTCCACGCCGTGCCGAAGGAGAGCGGGATGAAGATGTATGGCGAGGAAGAGGGCATCTCCAAGCCCTTCGTCGCCCGCGTCGACGGCCGCCGGGTCCCGCAGAAGGGCGAGACGATCTACGTCTACCCCAGCTCGGAGCACCTGCACGTCTTCAACGCCGAGACCGGCGTCCGCCTGGGCTGAGCCCCACGGCATACCCGATGCCCCGGCCGCTTCCCGCGGCCGGGGCATCCGTGCGTCTGGGCCCGCGCGGCGGGCGGGGGTTCACTAACCTCTGCTGAGTTCGACTGTGTGACAGCGGATTTCAAGTTATCCACAGGGATGGATTTCCGGGGCTCGCCGGATCGGCCAATCGGCGACAGCCTTGACTCATGGAACTCCACGAGCTCGCTGAGCAGTATGTCGTCCCCACCGCCGTCGCCAATAGACTCGGCATCGGTCCTTATGAGTTGAAGCGGCTGTGCCGCGCCCAGCGGATCAAGCATCTGATCCGGGGTTGGTATGCCGTGTGGCCGCCCGGCGACCCGCGTCCGCCGTGGGAGGGCGCGACGCCTTGGGAGACGGCCCTGAACAGGCATCGGCTTTTGACCACGGCGTTGGTGCGCTCGTTCAACGACCGCGTCGCGGCGAGCCATCAGTCCGCGCTGGTCCTTGCCGGCGGCCGGCTGTATGGAGTGGACCTCGAGACGGCCCATCTGGCCAGGGTTGGCGACACGCACTCACGTCATCGACGTTTCGCCGTGATCCACCCCCGGGCCGACGGGCCGATCCGCGCAGGCCCGACGGTCTGCTCACGGTCTCGCCCGCGGTGGCAGCCGTCCAAGTGGGCTTGGTCGCCCACGGCGAAATGGGTGCTGATCGAGGCGGATGGGCTCGGCAAGTACAGCGACAACCTCCCATCCACGCCGGAGCGGGTCCGCGCGGCGCTGGCATACCAGAAGAAGTGGGAGGACGACCTGCGCCTGGAGCGCGGTGACCGGGCCAGGTGACTCCCATACCTCCTGCTCGCCGCGGGGCCGGGACAACTCAGCGCAGGTTGGTCGAATCTGCACAGCTTGCACGGTGCGCGCATTCGACCACGTTCTGCTAGCAGAAGTTGCACGGCCCAGCAGAGGTTGCACGACGCAGCCGCGATGGCGTACGGCGGGGCGGCGGTTTGTGCGGGAGACTGGGGGCGTGGCCCTCGACATCACCGCCAAGCGCGCCGATCCCGCCCTGCTGGACCTGCCCTGGAGTACGCCGCTCGAAGACTGGCCGGAGGTCCGGCTCGCCGCCCTCCCCCGAGGCATCTCGCGGCATGTGGTGCGCTTCGTCAAGCTCTCGGGCCGCGTGCTCGCGGTCAAGGAGATCAAGGCCGAGCTCGCGCTGCGCGAGTTCTACATGCTGCGTAATCTCAATCGGCTCGGGCTGCCGTGCGTCGAGCCGTTCGCCGTGGTGCAAGGGCGGGTCGATGATGCGGGCAAGCCGCTGGATGCGGCGCTGATCACCCGTCACCTGCAATTTTCCCTGCCCTATCGCGCGCTCTATAGCCAGGCCTTGCGGCCGGACACGGCGGCTCGGCTTATCGACGCCCTCGCCGTCCTCCTCGTCAAATTGCACCTCTCGGGCTTCTGGTGGGGGGATGTCTCGCTGTCCAACACCCTCTTCGTGCGCGATGCGGGGGCCTTCGCGGCATACCTCGTGGATGCGGAGACCGGCGAGCTGCGCGAGCGGCTTTCGGACGGCCAACGCGAGCACGACCTAGACATCGCGCGCGTCAATATCGCGGGCGAACTCTTCGACCTCGAAGCCGGGGATCTCCTGCACGGCGAGGACCCGATCGAGACCTCGGAACGCATCGTCACCCGTTATCGCGAATTGTGGGCGGAGTTGACCGATATCGAGGAGTTCACGCTGAACGAGCGCTGGCGGGTCGAGGACCGAATCCGCCGTCTGAACGAGATCGGCTTCGACGTCGACGAACTCGCCATCACCACGGACTTCACCGGCACGACCATCTCGATCCAGCCGAAGGTCGTCGACGCCGGCCACCATTCGCGGCGGCTGCTGCGCCTGACCGGCCTGGATGTCGAGGAGGGGCAAGCCCGACGGCTGCTCAACGATCTCGACGCCTACCGCGCCGCCACCGACCGGCAAAATGATGACGAGGAGCTGGTCGCCCACGATTGGCTGGCAGGCATTTACGAGCCGGTCACGCGCTCGGTCCCAGCTCCCATGCGCGGGAAGCTCGAGCCCGCCGAATTCTTCCATGAGGTCCTCGAACACCGTTGGTATATGGCGGAACTCGCCGGCCACGACATACGCATCGAGGACGCGGTCGTCGACTATGTCGCCAATGTCCTGCCGAGCAAACCGGACGAGAAGGCGGTCCTCGGCACGGACACAGGGGCGATCCCCATACTCGCCTCCGACACCGCGCCCCTGCCGATCGTCACGCGTCAGAACGACGACGGCGCCGCCACCTCCGAGAGGTGACGGCGCCGGCCGTGCGGATGTTGTCGCGGCCGATCAGGCCTTGACGGCGAGGACTCGGCAGGGCGCATCGAGGATGACCTCTTGCGCCGTCGAGCCCATGACGAGCTTGCCGAGCGGGCTGCGCTTGCGAACGCCGATGACGAGGATGTCGGCATTCTCGGCTTCGGCCGTGGTCAGCAATTCCTCGCTGGCAGAACGACCTTCGGTTGACTGACGCACCTCGTGCTCGATGCCGGCCGCGGTGAGCTGGGCGTCCAATGCGTCCAGATCCTGCGGCGCGGCGAAGACGGGGTCGTTGTAGTTCCCGTGGTTGCCGGTGTTGACGACGACGAGCCGGGAGTTGCGCAAGCGCGCCTCCTCGACCGCCGCGTCAACAGCGGCCATCCCCTCGGGGCTGGGGATATAGCCGACGACGATGGTCATGCATTCGTCCCTTCACGTGTGGGTATGCGGAGCACACCGGGGGCCGTGCGGCTGGTGCAACGGCCCCCGGTGGCGTGGGCCGCTCAGGCGGGAGCGTCCTGAGCGAGCTTCTTGGCCCCGGTCATGATGGCGACGCCCTCGCCCATGTCATGCGACGCGGGAGTGATAACGCCGGCGCAACCGCCGAGCCGCTGGATGTGGATGCGGTCGGCCGCCTCCCACACGTGGGGCATGTTGTGACTGATCAAGATCACGCCGAGACCATTGTCGCGAAGCTGCTTGATCATGTTCAGCACCATGCCGGACTCCTTGACGCCCAGGGCCGCGGTCGGCTCGTCGAGGACGACGACCTTGGACCCGAAGGCTGCGGCCCGGGCCACGGCAACCGCCTGGCGCTGACCACCGGAGAGATTCTCGACCGCCAGATTCATGTTCTGGATCGTCTGGATGCCGAGATCGCGCACCGAGTCGCCGGCCCGCTTGGCCATGCCCTTCTTGTCGAGCATGCGCAGGACCGAACCGAGCGGGCCGGGCCGGCGCTCCTCGCGAGCGAGATAGAGATTGCTCGCGATATCGAGCGCCGGGATAACGGCCAGTTGCTGATAGACGGTTTCGATGCCAGCCTCGCGGGCGTCCTGTGGACGCTTGAAGTCGACCTCCTTGCCGTCCAGGTAGATCTGGCCGGCGGTGGGCTGGTAAGCACCGGTGAGGCACTTGATCAGCGTGGACTTGCCGGCGCCGTTGTCACCGATGACCGCGAGGACCTCGCCCTTGTAGAGGTCGATGTTGACCCCATCGAGACCAACGACGTGACCCCATTGGATCCGCAGGTCGCGGCCGGAGAGGATCGGCTCGGCGGCATACACATCGTGCTTGTCGGCGGGGATGTGATCCACCGAGAGCGGCAGCTTCGTGGGTGCCATCACTTCACCTTCCGAATCCACTGGTCGATACCGACGGCGACGATGACCAGGATGCCGGTCGCGAGGACGCGGTATTGCTGGTTGACCCCGGCGAGGGAGAGCCCGAAGGCGAAGGACTGGACGATCAGCGCTCCGATCAGGGTGCCCACCAGCCGGCCACGACCACCGAAGAGGCTGGTGCCGCCGATGACGACAGCGGTGATGCTGTCGAGATTCGCCTGCGGGTAGGCGTTCGGCGTTGCCGCCCCGGAGCGTCCGATCAGGGCCCACGCCGCCAGGCCATAGAGCAGACCAGCGACGGTGTAGACCTGCAGCAGGACCCGCTTGGACGGCACACCGGAAAGGCGAGCCGACTCGGGGTCGTCACCCACGGCATACACATAACGACCCCAGGCCGTCTGGCTCAGGATGAAGCCGACCACGGCATACATCGCGATCACCAGAAGGACGCCCCAGGTCAGACGCAGGCCGCCGATCGAGAAGCCATTGCCGAGGACATTGAGGAAGTCCGGCAGGTGGCTGGCCTGGATGCTCGAGCCGCCCGAGTAGAGCAGCGCGATCGCCGTGAAGATCGAGAGCGTGCCCAAGGTGACGATGAAGGGCGGCAGGTTGATCTTGGTGACGAGCAGACCGTTGAGCAAGCCAGCGCCCGTAGCGAGCGCCAGACCGATGACCATGGCCAGCGGGCCCGGCATACCGCCGTCCTTGGCGAGCGCCGCCATGACCATCATCGACAAGACCATGACGGCGCCAACGGACAGGTCGATGCCGGCCGTGAGGATGACCAGCGTCTGGCCGATCGCGAGCGCCGCGACGATGGCGGTCTGCTGGAAGAGCAGGCCCATCGACCCGGCGGTCGCGAACCGGGGGTTGAGGATCGTGAAGACGATGAACGACACGATCAAGATGACCAGTGGGCTAACCCACGGGTAGCTGTGTAGCAGCCCCTGCAATCGTTGCAGCGGGGACTGTTGCCGGCCGGAGAACCGGCTGGCAGCGTCGGAGGTTGAGGTCGTCATATCCGGCCTCAGTTGCCCCAGCAGATCTTGGCACCCTCGTCAGCGGTGATGCTCTTGACTCCGTCGACCGGGGTGTCGGTGACCAGGGCAACGCCGGTGTTGAAGAAGTCGAGACCCTCAGAGACGGCGGGCTTTTCGCCACCATTGGCGATCTTGGCGATCGCCTCCATGCCGAGGGTGGCCATCTTCAGGGGGTACTGCTGGGCGGTGGCGCCGATGACGCCGCTCTTGACCGAGCCGACGCCGGCGCAGCCACCATCGATGGAGACGATGAGGGCCTTCTTGCCCTCAGCCTGCAGGGCGGCATTGGCGCCAACTGCTGCGGGCTCATTGATCGTGTAGACGACGTTGATATTGCTGTTCTTGGCGAGGCACTTCTCCATCGCCGTGCGGCCGCCGTCCTCGGCGCCGTTGCTCGGCTCGTTGCAGACGATTTCGTAGTCGCCGCCGGAGTACTTGCCGGTCTTGGCCTCGTCGCCATTCTTCTTGCCGTCGGCGACGTCGATGCCCATGCCCTCGAGAAAGCCCTGGTCACGGTTGTAGTCGACGGAAACGATCTTGTCGTTGAAGAGGTCGAGGAGGGCGATGGTGGCCTTCTCGCCCTTGAGCGATCCGGCAGCCCACTGGCCGATGAGCTTGCCGGCCTCGCGGTTGTCGGTGGCGAAGGTGATGTCGACGGTGTCGGCCGGGTCCGGCGGGGTGTCGAGGGCGATGACATAGAGGCCAGCGTCGCGGGCCTTCTTGATGGCGGCATTGACGCCATCGGACATCGGGGTGATCAGGATGCCCTTGTCGCCGCGGGCGATCGCCTGCTCGATGGCGTCGATCTGGCCCTGGTCGTCGCCCTCTTGCTTGCCAGACGCGACGGTGAGGTTGACATTGTTCTTGGCAGCGTCACCCTGTGCGCCCTTCTGCATCGCGACGAAGAAGGGGTTGGTGGAGTCCTTGGTGATCAGCGTGACGCCGACCTTCTTGCCGCTGGCTCCGTCGCCGCCGTCGTCGCCACCGCAGGCGGCGAGGCTGAACGCGAGGACGGTGACGCCGGCAGCGGCGACGATGCGACGAGCCGCCGCGGACGAACGAACGATCTGCATTGATGCATTCCTCCCAGTCGAGCGCCAGGTGGCGCTGAGGTCCGAGAGCTCCGATGCCCTCGGTGACAACGTTGTCAGGGGAGTTTCTATCGCTTCTCTTGCATCCCGTCAACACATCGGCTACAAATCGAGACATGATTGCGACAACGTTGTCAGAGTCGGCGGGGTCGCCGGGTGGCCGCCGCGGGGGGCGCGCTGCTTCCCGCTCGACCATGCGCGATGTCGCGGAGGCGGCTGGCGTGAGCTTGAAAACGGTATCGCGGGTCGTCAATGACGAGCCGGGGGTGAAGGGGGATCTGCGCGACCGCGTGCTCTCGGCCGTCGAAAAGTTGGACTACCGACACAACCTCGTCGCGAGCAATTTGCGCAGGTCAGACGCCCGGACTGGGGTCATCGGTGTGCTCGTCCAGGATCTAGCCAATAGCTTCTCGTCCTCGCTGGTGCGCGCCCTCGAGGACGCTATGCGACCGCACAAGGTGATGATCGTCGCGGCCAGCCTGGACGAGACGACGCTGCGCGAGCAGCATATGGTCGAGAACCTGATCTCCCGGCGGGTCGACGGCCTGGTGCTGGTGCCCGCCAGCGCGCGCCAGGACTATCTCGCGCCGGAAGTCCGCAGTGGCTTCCCCGTGGTTTTCGCGGACCGGGCGCCCCGGGGCATTGAGACCGATTCGGTCGTGATCGACCATGCGCTGGGCGGGTTTATAGCGGTCGATCACCTGCTGGCCAATGGCCACCGGCGGATCGCGATCATCGCGGACAGTTCGACGATCACAACAGCGAGTGAGCGGGTGCGGGGGGTGCGGGCGGCCTTCACGAAATACGGCCTGGAGGTCCCTGAAGACCTCGTGCGGGTGGGAGAACGCACCGAGGAGGGGGCCCGGGCGGCGGTGCACGCCTTGCGCGGGCTACCGGATCCCCCGACAGCGATCTTTGCCGGGCGAAATACGATCGCGCAGGGGGCGGTCCGGGCCTTGTCGCAACGCGGTGAGCGCGAGCGGGTGGCACTCGTCGGCTTCGACGACTTCCCGATGTCCGACCTGCTCGGGCTGACCGTCATCCGCCAGGATGTGTCACGCCTCGGAGCCCTGGTCGGCGAGCGGCTGCTTGCCCGGATCCAGGGCGACACCTCCCCTCCCAGCCAGCAGGTGCTCCCGCCAGCCCTGATCGCCCGCGGCTCCGGCGAGATCCCCCCGCCCAGAGTGGCGGGATGAAAGCGGCTGCGCGCCAAGGGGGTTGACTAACTTCTGCTAGCAGACGTTAGTCAAATCCGCACACCGTGCAAGGTCTGCAGATTCGACGTACTTCTCCTAGGCCGTGGTGCGAAAGTCCTGGACGGGGTCCCCGCGAAGTACCGGAGCTGGGTCCCACGCTCTGCGTGGGCGCTTGCGAGCGAGGAAACTTCGTGGGGTGTCCTTGCAGAGGTTAGGAGACCCGGCCTTAGAGACCCGGCCGCGGTTAGATGCGGGGGGCACTCATGGCGTTGTAGTAGGCGGTCGAGTCCTTCTGCCACATGAAGTACGTCGCGCCGGCGCCGAAGGCGAGGCCGATCAACCCGAGGATGCGCGCGAGGCCCGGCTGCGGCTGGGTGAAGGAGAAGGCCGCGCTGAGCAGGCTGATGCCGAAGAGCACCGAGCCGAAGATGCGCGCCCACGACTTGCCCTTGCCATTCGCCGACGCCATCCAGAACCACAACAGCGTGCCAAGCAGGCCGAAGACGACCGCGAAGCCGATGCTGATGTTGACGACCGTATCCAGGTCGACATCGGGCGTCGGATTGCGGTCCAAGCTGTCTTGAGCGGCCTCGCGGATCTGGTCCTTGAACAAGAAGACCGACAGGATGTTGAGCAGCGAGAGCAGCCCGCCCGCCTGCATGAGCTTGACGGCCAGGTCGAGAGACTTCGGGCGAGCCGGCGGCGGGCCGGGGGTGTAGCCGCCCCCGCTGTAGCCGGGCATCTGACCGTACTGCGGGGCGGCTGGCATGCCCCCCGTGAAGCCACCACCACCGGGGTTGTTGTATGCCGGCGGGGGCGGCGGCGGCACGTCCCCATAGCTCGGCGGCGTCGGCGGGTTCGCGGGCGGGGGGTTGTTCGGGTCGTAGTTCGACATCTCACGTCCTTGTCGTGTGCTCCGGCCCCCAGCAGGTGACCGACAGGTGCATTGGCTCGATCCTAAGCGAGCCCGCCGCGCACTCGGCCGATTCAGACCCGGCGGGCGCGGGCCACTTCGTACATCGTGACCCCCACGGCCATGCCGGCGTTGAGGGACTCAACGGCACTGGACATCGGGATCGAGACGATCTGGTCGCAAGTCTCGCGAACCAGGCGCGAGAGGCCCTTGCCTTCCGAGCCGACGACGATCACAAGGGCCTGATCGGCCAACGCCAACTGCGGCAGCTCCACGTCACCGTCCATGTCGAGCCCGACGATGAAGAAGCCCTGCTTGCGATAGTCCAGCAGCGCCCGGGTCAGGTTGGTCGCCTGCGCGACCGGGATGCGGGCGGCGGCGCCGGCGCTGGTCTTCCAGGCCGAGGCCGTCATACCCACCGACCGGCGGGCGGGGACGAGCACCCCGTGACCGCCGAAGGCCGCGACCGAGCGAATGATCGCGCCGAGATTGCGCGGGTCGGTGATGCCATCGAGGGCGACGATCACGGGCACGCCGGGGCGTTCCGGGTCGAGCAGGTCGCCGGGGTGGGCATAGGAGTAGGCCGGCACCTGCAGCGCCAGCCCCTGGTGCACCGCCCCATCGGTGAGCCGGTCGAGTTCGGTTCGCGGCGCCTCGAGCATGGGTATGCCGCGCTCCCCCGCCAGCTTGATGACCTCGCGCACGCGGTCATCGGAGTCGATCCGGCTCGCGACATAGAGCGTCGAGGCGGGGATATCGGTGCGCAGCGCTTCGAGCACGGAGTTGCGGCCCGCGACCATTTCACTGCTCGCCTTGGTGCGGCGCGGCGGCGCCGACCGGGCTGGCCGGGAACCAGTGGCAGCGGTCTTGTTGGCGCTCTTGTAGGCCTTGTGGTTCGGCCGGTCGGCGGCCTTTGGCGTGGGGCCCTTGCCTTCCAGGCTCTTGCGGCGCTGGCCACCGGAGCCGACGGTCGGCCCCTTCTTGGAGCCCGGCTTGCGGATCGCGCCGCGGCGTGCGGAATTGCCGGCCATCAGTGCTCGCCCTTAGTCAAACTCCACCGCGCGCCAGTCGAGGTGTCCTCGATCGAGATGCCCACGGCGTGCAATTGGTCGCGGATCGCGTCGGCCGCGGCATAGTCGCGGGCCGCTCGGGCCGCGGCGCGGGTTGATAGTTGGGCTTGCACCAGGGCGTCGAGCGCCTCGGCTGCGTCGCTGCCGCCGGCATCCGAGCCCGTCCAGTTGGGCGCCAAGGGATTGACCCCGAGGACATCGGTCATGGCGATCACCAGGCGGGCGATGGCGGCCGCCTCCTCGCGCTCGTCCTCATCCAGCGCGATATTTCCCTTGCGGACGTGCTCGTGAATGACGGCCAGGGCACCGGACACCCCCAGATCATCGTCCAGTGCTTCGGCGAAGTCCTCCGGGAACCCCTCGTCGCCGGACGGGATCGCGGTGTGCTCGGTCGGCAGGGCGCGCCGCAGGAAGCCCTCGATCCGGTCGACCGCGGCCTCGGCCTCGGCGAGCGCGCCCTCGTGGAACTCGATCGTCGAGCGATAGTGCGCGGCGGTGAGGTAATAACGCACCGCGAGGGGCCGGGCCTGCTTGGTCACTTCGCCGATGAGCAGGGAGTTCCCGAGCGACTTGCTCATCTTCTCCCCGCCCATGGTCACCCAGGCGTTGTGCAGCCAGTAGTTCGCGAAACCCAGTCCCGCAGCGCGCGATTGGGCCTGCTCGTTCTCATGGTGCGGGAAGCGTAGGTCGACGCCGCCGCCGTGAATGTCGAAGGTGTCGCCGAGATACTTGCGGGCCATCGCCGAGCACTCCAGGTGCCAGCCCGGACGGCCGATGCCGTATGGCGTGGGCCAGCTCGCGCTGACCGGCTCGGTCGGCTTGGTGCCCTTCCACAGCGCAAAATCGCGCGGGTCGTGCTTGCCGCGCGGGTCGGCATCCTCGGCCGCGGCCATGTCCTCGACCTTCTGGCGGGTCAGCTCGCCATAAGCCGGCCAAGAGCGGACGTCGAAGTAGACGTCGCCACTCTCGTCGGGAGCCGGATAGGCGTGACCCTTCTCGATCAGGATGCGCATGAGCTCGACCATCTCGGGCACATGGCCGGTAGCACGCGGTTCGTAGGTCGCGGGCAGGATGCCGAGCAGGTCGAGGGCCTCATTGGTGAGGCGCTCGTTGCGATAGGACAGGGCGAACCAGTCCTCGCCCGCCTCCTGTGACTTGCGCAGGATCTTGTCGTCGATGTCCGTCACATTGCGGACCAGCGTCACGTGATAGCCGTGGCCGCGCACCAGCCAGCGACGCAGCACATCGAAGGCGACGGCGAATCGTACGTGCCCGATATGCGGTGGCGCCTGGGTCGTGAGCCCGCAGATGTAGATCCCGACCTGGCCCGGGGTCACGGGCACGAACTCCCGGATCTCTTTGGCGGCGGAATCGAAGAGGCGCAAACTCACCGCTCAAGGCTACCTGGGCGGACGCGTCCGACCATATTGATCCGTTCGCCCTCCGGCTCACACGACCGGAGGCGCAACCAATGAAGGGATCGTCAGAGACGACCACCACATCGTCGCCGACGCCCAGGAGGCCGCTCACGGGATCGCGGACATCCTGGTCATAGAGCAGGCGACCGGTCGCCGGGTCCAGGGCGTCCACCCAGCCGGGCGTCGCTGATGTGGGAGAGCTGCTCCCCCGTGTTTGCGTTCAGGGCGAAGACTTCTGCACGAGATTCTCCGTAACCGCTAGCCGCCCTCCGCTCACGGCCGAGCAGAATCACCTCGCCCGCGCGATCGACGACCTCGAGGTGAGAATCGCCCGGCGGCGGCACGGACCAGGTCCAGCGCGCGTGGCCCGTCGCCGGGTCGAGGCCCCGCACCTGGCCACCATCGACCAGCACGATCGGGTCCTGCACGGGGAGTTGACGCCAGCCCAACTCCGGTGTCACCGGAACGCGCCAGACCGGGCTGCCGTCGGCGATGCGCAGCGCGACCACGCTGTCGGGCTGGCCGACATCCACCAGCTCGGCGGACGCCGAGGCGGGACCCGTCGGCGGGACGAGGCGTCCACCCGGCCTGAACTCCCAGCGGGTCGAGCCTGACTGGGCGTCCTTGAGCGTGACCGCGCTCGATGTCCAGGCCCCGACCTGCGCTTCGGCCGGTTGCAGCCGGACAAGATGGTCAGAATCCCACTGCCACAACGACTTTCCCGTCTCAGCCGAGACCGCGATGGTGTTGTCCTGGCCCGCGACGACGAGAACATCACCCACAACGATGGGCGGCGCGATTCCCTGGCGCGGCGGAATCTCGACCTGCCACCTCGGGTGCCTAGTGACGGGATCGAGCCGAGTCAGTTGCGCTCGGTAGTGGAAGTCGCCGCACCCGCCTCCCGAGCCGTCACCGATCCCGTCGAACTCCTTGCCACTCAAGAGGTCGTGCGCTGCTCGGGCGCGACCCAGGCGAGCATGCCCACTCCCGCCACGATGGCGAGTGCCGCGATCAGCCAACGCAACCGATGCATCAGGCCCTCCGTCCGGCGGGCCGCCTGCCGAGCCACCTGGCCTGGCCACCGGCCCGTTGTGGGCGATTGTGCCGCGCGCGCTCGTTCGCCCGGTCGCGGTGGCGTAACGATTCATCGCCACGTCGCCCGCTCGCTCAGCGCTCGACGGTGACCGTGACGCGGCGGTTCAGCGCCTGCCCACGGGCATCGTCATTGCTCGCCACGGGGTCCTCCTCGCCATGCCCGCGCACGGTCAGGCGCGCCCCCGTTTCGAGGGCCGCCCGCAGTCGGTCAGCGACCGCCGCGGCTCGCTGGCGGGACAGCGTCAGGTTGTATGCCGCCTCCCCCACCGAATCGGTATAGCCGTCCACCCGCACCCGGGTGGCCCCCGCCGCCCGCAGCTTGCCAATGAGTTCGCCGATCGCCGCGTCCGCCGCCGGCGTGAGATCGGCGCTATCGAAGCGGAAGAGTAGGTCCGCATCCAGCCGGAACCGGCGGCCATCGAGGTCGGTGAGCGAGCCGTCGAGGTTGGCCGTCGGGAGGATGAGCCGCTGCACCTCGCCGCGGATCTCTAGCACGGGCAGGGTGGCCGGTGCGCCCGTGACGGGTATGCGGATGCTGTCGCTCTCGACCACGGCCGAGGCTCCCGCCGTCACCGACACCGCGCCGAATGCCGCGACCGGGCTGGCGGTGGCACGCGGAAGGGCTCCGATCCCGGCGACCGCCAGCGCAAGAACGAAGACCACGATTCGCCGGCCGCCCGGCGGATGAACAAGCCGGCAGAGCTCCCATACCGCAGCGACGGACTGGCCACGGTGCTGCAGTGCGCTCACGCCCGCGTCACCGGAACCTTGGCGAAGGTCCCGACCTTCGGGATGACGACATCAACGGTGGCGGTGCTGCTCGGCGGCGCGGCGAAGACGGCTTCCAGCACCACCTCCCCACCCGGCCCGATCATGTCAGCGCCCACGTGGGAGCTGCAGACGCACTCGCCGTCCTTGTCCCGCGCGACGAGATAGCGGCGCTTCGCGGCCGGGTCCAGGACATAGACACCGTCGACATTTGGATCGAATCCTCCGAGAGCTGTGTCCACAGCCGTCCCGTTGGGGTTTCCGGCATAGAAATACGTCCCCACGAACCAGCCGTCACTCGCATCACTGCGGGCGGTGAAGGTCACGGTCATCAGTTCGCCATTGACGACCACGGAGTTGAGGCTGACCTCCATCGACTCGCCAGTGGATTGCGGAGCCCCCTTGCGGGTCGCGATGACCGGCAGCGCGGTCGGGCTCGCCGTCGCGCCGGACGCGGTCGAGGACGGGCTTTCGCCGGCACTCGCATCGGGCGCGGTCGGCGTGGCGTCAGCGGTTGCGGCGCTCTGCGTGACGGTGACGGTCGGCTGTTCGGTGCCGGTGCACCCGGTGAGCGCGGCCGCGGCGGCGAGCGCGAGCGTCATACGCATCGCCGGGCGGCGGGCAGTGAATCGGACCATGAGGAGCCCCTTCGGGAAGAGTGGGCGGGCACCCCCTGCGGGCCCGCCTCCCGGCCGACGCTAGGGCCGGTTGCCGAATCGCGCATCCGCATACCCGGGTTATCCACAGGCACATAGCGCGCGGCCCAGGATCTCGTCGTCGATCCTGGGCCGCGGGGTCTAAGGGGGGCTACTCGGCAGCGTCCAGCCCGGCCGCTTCCGCGGCGATGGTGGTCGAATCGCCGTGGCCGGTCAGGACCACGGTCTCGGCGGGGAGGGTGAGCAGGGTGGCCCGGATCGACTCCAGGATCGTGTCCTTGTCGCTAAAGGAGCGGCCGGTCGCGCCCGGCCCGCCCTGGAAGAGGGTGTCTCCCGTGAAGACCAGGCCGAGGGACGGGGCATACAAACAGACCGCGCCGGGTGCGTGTCCGGGAGTATGCAGCACCTCCAGTGCCACATCTGCGACCACCAATTCCTCGCCATCGGCGAGCTGCTCGTCGGGCTCGGTCCCGGGGTATGTCAGCCCCCACAGCACCTGGTCGGCGGGGTGCAGCGCGATCGGGGCGCCGGTCGCCTCGCGGACGGCCGGGGCGGCGGTGATGTGGTCGTTGTGGGCGTGCGTGCACAAAACCGCGAGAACATCGCGGCCCGCGACAGCGGCCAGGATCGGCTCGGCCTGGTGGGCCGCGTCGATGACATAACAAGAGGTGTCGTCGCCGACGATCCAGACGTTGTTGTCGACCTCCCACTCCCCGCCGTCGAGGGCGAAGATGCCGCTGGTGATCACGCGCTCGACGCGGACGCCGCCAGGCGAGGTCGCGATGATGTCGGTGGTCACAGCTCGACCACCGAACGCAGCACCTCACCCTTGTGCATCTTCTCGAAGGCCGCCTCGATGTCGCCCAGGCCGATGCGCTCGGAGACGAACTGCTCCAGCGGGAAGCGGCCCTGCTCGTAGAGCGCGACGAGGGTGGGGAAGTCGCGGGTGGGGAGGCAATCGCCATACCAGCTGCTCTTGAGGGAGCCGCCGCGGCCGAAGATCTCGATGAGGGGCAATTCGAGCTTCAGGTCGGGGGTCGGCACGCCGACGAGGACGACGGTGCCGGCGAGGTCGCGGGCGAAGAAGGCCTGCTGATAGGTCTCCGGCCGGCCGACGGCTTCGACGACGACATCGGCGCCAAACGAGCCGGTGAGTTCACGGATCGCCTCGACCGCATCGACCTCGCGCGAGTTGATGGTGTGGGTGGCGCCGAATTGCTTGGCCCACTCCAGCTTTCGGTCATCGACGTCGACCGCGATGATCGTCGTCGCGCCGACGACCTTGGCGCCGGCGATCGCGGCATTGCCGACCCCGCCGCAGCCGATGACGGCGATCGAGTCGCCGAGCTTGACGCCGCCGGTGTTGACCGCCGCACCGAAGCCCGCCATCACGCCGCAACCGAGCAAACCGACAACGGCCGGGTCGGAGGTGGCGACCTTGGTGCACTGGCCGGCCGCGACGAGCGTCTTCTCGGCAAAGGCGCCGATGCCGAGGGCCGGGCTGAGCTCGGTGCCATCGGTGAGCGTCATCTTCTGGCGGGCGTTGTGGGTGTTGAAGCAGTACTGCGGCTTGCCCTTGTGGCAGGCGCGGCACTCACCGCAGACGGCGCGCCAGTTCAGGATGACGAAATCGCCGGGCGCCACCTCGGTCACGCCCTCGCCGACCGCCTCCACGACGCCTGCCGCCTCGTGGCCGAGCAGGAACGGGAAGTCGTCGTTGATGCCGCCCTCGCGATAGTGCAGGTCGGTGTGGCAGACCCCGCACGCCTGGACCGCGACGACCGCCTCGCCCGGACCGGGATCGGGGATGACGATGTCGAGCAGTTCGACCGGCGCACCCTTGGCGCGCGCGACGACACCCTTGACGGTCTGGGGCATGGAAACTCCTTCGTGGGGGACGGACGGCATACCTGCCCCCCACTGTCGATCCGGCAGCCGCGGGAGCGCAAGACCCGGCCCGCCACGGCATACGAAAGCCCAGGTGGGAGGGGGTGATGCGGACTTTCCTGTGCGGAAAGTCGACATATGCTTAGGCCCGTGCCCCACGCGCTTTTCGACCCCCTGATCCACGAGCCGACACGGCTGCAGCTGTGTGGGCTGCTCGTGGATGAGGAGGAGGTCGAGTTCGCGGCGCTACGCGAGCGGCTGGAGCTGGCCGAGTCCGCGCTGAGCAAGCATCTATCGGCGCTGCGGGCGGCTGGCTATGTCACGGTCGAGCGGCGCTTCGGCGCCGGGCACGGCCGGGCGTATGCCGCCCTCACCGACCGCGGCCGGCACGCCTTTTGCGGCCACGTGGCCGAGCTGCAGCGGCTGGCGCGGGTGGCCGCGCCGCGCGGGCGACGGCATACGGCTTGACCCTCACGCGACGTCAGCCCCCACGATGGCGGATATGACACGAAGCGAGGCCGAGGGGCTGACCGTCGGGCAGATTGCCGAGCGGTTCGGCGTCACGGTGCGCACGCTGCATCACTATGACGAGGTGGGCCTGCTGCGACCCAGCGAGCGGACGTATGCCGGATACCGGCTCTATGCGCCCGCGGACCAGGAGCGGCTCGCCACGATCGTCGTCTATCGCCGGCTCGGGTTCGGGCTGGAGGAGATCGCCGACCTGCTCGGCGGGGGTGACCTGCGGGCGCATCTGGAACGGCAACGCGACGCGGTCATGTCCAAGCTGGACGAGCTCACGCAGCTCGCCAGCGCGATCGAGCACGCCTTGGAGGCAGAGATGGGCAACCGGCCCGCAACAGACGCGGAAATGAAGGAATTGTTCGGCGACGGCTTCGATGAGTCGTATGCCGCGGAGGCCGAGCAGCGGTGGGGTGACACCGACGCCTGGGCGCAGTCGCGCGCCCGGACCTCGGGCTACACCAAGACGGATTGGGAGGCGGTGAAGGCCGAGACCGATGCCGTGAATGCGGCTTTCGTCGCGGCGCTGGTCGCCGGCGAGCCCGCCGATAGCGAGGCCGCCATGGCCGCCGCCGAGGCACATCGCCGCAGCATCCATGACCGCTTCTATGACGTGTCCTATGCGATGCATCGCGGCCTGGGCGATATGTACGTCGCGGACCCGAGGTTCACCAAGACGTATGACGACCTCGCCCCCGGCCTGGCGGCCTACGTCCGCGACGCCATCCACGCCAACGCCGCCCGCCGCGAGGCCTAGCCGCCCCGTGTAGGTTTCCCGCCCGATGCCGGAAACCCTTTGTTTGTGCCGGAAAGAATCTGACACAAACAAAGGGTTTGTGGCATCGGGCGGGATACCTACACCAGCGTCACCTGGGCAGGAGGAGGGCGGTGGCGAGGGCGGCGAGGCCCTCGCCGCGGCCGGTGAGGCCGAGGCCGTCGGTGGTCGTGCCGCTGAGGGCCACCGGAGCACCGGCGGCGGCGGACATCGCCGCCTGGGCCTCCTCGCGGCGGGTGCCGATCTTGGGCCGATTGCCGATCACCTGGACGGCGATATTGCCGATCTCGAAGCCCGCCTCGCGGACCACTCGGGCCGCCTCGGCGAGCAGCGTGGCGCCGGAGGCCCCGGCATACTCCGGGCGCGCGGTGCCGAAGTGCGCGCCGAGGTCACCGATCCCCGCCGCCGAAAAGAGGGCATCGCACGCGGCGTGGCAGGCGACGTCGGCGTCCGAATGCCCATCCAGGCCGCGCTCCCCCGGCCACAACAGGCCGCCGACCCACAACTCGCGCGGCGCATCCACCGGCGCGAACGCGTGCACATCCACCCCGATCCCGACCCGCGGAATCCCGCTGCCCAGCGCTGGGTTCATCCGCCTGCTCGCCCGTCGTCTGGCCTGACCATCTCGCCTTCCGCCGGGGCCCCGGCCGCGAGCGCCTGCTCGGCCCGGAGCAAGTCGTCGGCGGTCGTCACTTTGAAGGCGCGCGCGTCACCGGGCACGACCCGCACGGGTATGCCGCATGCCTCCGCCAGCGCCGCGTCATCGCTCGCGTGCACGCCGCTCGCGTGCGCCCGCTCCAGCGCGGACCGCGCGAAACCCTGGGGTGTCTGGATGGTGCGCAGGCTCGCCCGGTCCGGGGTATGCCGCACCAAGCCCTCCTCGTCGACCACCTTGACCGTGTCGATCGCCGGCAGGCCGGGGACCGCCGCCGGGTCACCTCCGCGCACTGCCGCGATCACGCGCTCGAAGACGGCAACCGGTGTAAAACACCGGGCGGCGTCGTGGACCAACACCACCTGGATGGCCGGGTCTAGCGCCGCCAGTCCGGCACGAACCGAATCAGACCGCTCGGCGCCCCCGGCCACCACGGCCACCGCGGGCCCGCCGGCCGGCACCTCGGCATACTCACCGGCCAGCGCCTCGGCATACGCCCCGGGCGCGACGACGACCACCTGGGCGACCCCCGGCACCGCGAGCGTCCCACGAATTGCCCAATCGACGATCCGCCGGCCGCGGACCTCGACAAAAGCCTTGGGCACCGCCGCCCCCAGCCGCGTCCCAGAGCCCGCCGCAACGACGACGACGCCGACACTGCCGAGGGCAGTGCCGGCGTCGGTCACGTGGTGATGAAGCGGGAAATCAGGAGGCGAGCACGCCGTCGAGGATCGACTCGGCGTTGACCTCGTCGGTCTTCTCCGCCAGGGCGAGCTCGGAAACCAGGATCTGGCGGGCCTTGGAGAGCATGCGCTTCTCGCCGGCCGACAGGCCCCGCTCCTTGTCGCGGCGCCACAGGTCACGCACGACCTCGGCGACCTTGATGACATCGCCGGAGGCGAGCTTCTCGAGGTTGGCCTTGTAACGGCGCGACCAGTTGGTCGGCTCCTCGGTGTACGGGGCGCGCAGGACCTCGAAGACGCGGTGCAGGCCCTCTTGGCCCACGACATCGCGCACACCGACGAGATCGCAGTTCTCGGCCGGCACCTCGATCGTCAGGTCCCCTTGGGCTACCTTGAGTTTGAGGTAGAGCTTCTCTTCGCCTCGGATGACGCGGGTCTTGATCTCTTCGATGAGTGCAGCCCCATGGTGCGGGTACACGACCGTCTCGCCGACCTTGAAAACCATATTTATGTGGCCCCTTTCGCAGCACCCAGAATATCACGAGGGCGACACGCGTGATCTGGCCGACAATCGCCGGACGGTCCCCTTACGGGGCCACCCCACGCAGCACGGACCTCAGCCGCTAGGCTGACCCCGTGACCGTCCCCACCGCATCGCGCCGCCTGCGCATCGTGAAGACCACCGCGGCCTTCGTGGCCGGTTCCACCCTGCTCGCGGGGTGCCAACTGATCTCGCCGCGACAGACCGATGAGATGTATGACGCGGGCGATGGTGTCTCGGTCAATGTCGGGCCGCTGCAATTGCGCAATGTCGTCCTCGTCAGCGACAAGCTCGGCGCCGCGGGCGTCGTCAGCGCCGCCGTCGGCAACCCCACGAGCGAGGACATCGCGCTGAGCGTCACCGGCGCCGGTGAGGGCAACTCCGCCCAGGTGACGATCCCCAAGAATTCGACCGTCAACCTCTCGGTGGACGGCAGCAAAGTCACCTTGGCCAAGGTTGATGCCGAGCCCGGGAGTATGACGCAGCTGACCTTCTCCTCCGCGCAAGCCGGCAACTCCCCCGTCGGGGTCCCGGTGGTCCCCGCCACTGGTTACTACGCCGATCTGACCCCCTGATCAACGCCCTTCCCGACGCCCGCTGATCCGGCTTTTAACGGATCGGCGCGCGGCCAACCGCCCCAGCCCGGCCGCGAACCGGAGCACACGGCATACTCAGGCCTCGAATTTGTAGCCCAACCCCCGCACGGTCAGGATGTGGACCGGCTCTTTGGGGGTTTCCTCGATCTTCTTGCGCAGCCGCTTGATGTGCACATCGAGGGTCTTGGTGTCACCGACATAGTCGCTGCCCCAGATCCGGTCGATCAGCTGGCCGCGCGTGAGCACCCGCCCGTTGTTGCGGACGAGGAACTCCAGCAGCTCGAACTCCTTGAGCGGCAACGCGATCGGCTCACCGTGCACGGTCACGACATGGCGCTCGACATCGATGGTGACCGGACCGGCACCGACCGAACTGGGCACCAATTCCTCCGGCTCGGCGCCGCGCCGCAGCACGGCCTTGATCCGAGCGAGCAGTTCGCGAGAGGAATAGGGCTTGGTGACATAGTCGTCCGCGCCCAACTCGAGCCCGACGACTTTGTCGATCTCGCTGTCCTTGGCCGTGAGCATGATGACCGGGACATTCGACTTTGCCCGCAGGCCACGGCAGACGTCGATGCCGCTCATGCCGGGCAGCATGACGTCCAGGAGCACCAGGTCGGCACCAGCGCGTTCGAAAGCCGCGAGACCGTCCGGTCCGGTCTCGGCGACGGTGACCTGATAACCCTCCTTGCGCAGCAGGTAGTTGAGGGGTTCGGAGTATGACGGCTCGTCCTCGACCACGAGGATGCGGGCGGCGCTCATGCGGCAGTTCCTTCGGTGAGGGGGGCGTGTTCGATGCCGGGCGGCGGGGGCGGGAGGGTGATGGTGAAGGTGGAGCCTTCCCCTTCACGACTCCATACGGTGACTTTGCCGCCGTGGTTGGCACAGATGTGTTTGACGATGGCCAGCCCGAGCCCGGTGCCGCCCGTGCTGCGCGAGCGGGCGGCGTCGACGCGATAGAAGCGCTCGAAGATCCGTTCTTGCTCGACCAGGGGTATGCCGGAGCCCCGGTCCGCGACCGTGATCTCGATCCCCTCGGGGCCGGCCGCGCCGCGCACCCCGACCTCGCTGCCCACCGGCGAATGCGCGATGGCATTGCCGATGAGATTGCGGACGGCGGTGACGAGCAGGCTCAGATCGCCATACGCGAGCAGGTCGGGATCGACGAGTTCGCGGATGCGGATCTCCTTGGCGGAGGACTCGACCGAGCTGAGGTCGACGGCCTCGCGGATGACATCCGCAACCCGGACCGAGGTGGGCCGCTGCATTCCGTCGGCGGACTGCAGGCGGGACAGGTCGACGATTTCCTTGATGAGTTTGCCGAGCCGCGCGGACTCCAATTGCATCCGGGAGGCGAACAAGTCGATGGCCTCTGGATCGTCCTTGGCGTCGGCGATCGCTTCCGCGAGCAGTGACAGGCCGCCGACCGGGGTCTTGAGCTCGTGCGAGACGTTGACGACGAAATCCCGGCGGACCTCTTCGACGCGATGCGCCGTGGTGCGGTCCTCGACCAGCAGCAGGACGTGAGCGTCCAGGAGCGGGGCGACCCGCACGTGCACCCACGCCGGCGGACGGCCGGGGACAGCGATTTCCAACTCCGATTCGCGGATTTCGCCATCGCGTTGGACCTGGCGAGCCAGGTCCAGCAGGGCCGGTTGGACGAGGCGGTCACCGGCAACCAGGCCGAGGGCCACGGCATTCGGGCTGGTGTTGAGCACATGCTCGCCGCGATCAAGGATGACCGCGCTGGAGCGCAGCACCGCCAGCACCGCCGAGGCCCCTTCGGGCAACGGAGGACGCACGGCGGGCGCGCCGGCGCGGCGCTCGGAACGCTCGGAGGCGACCACCGCGAAGACCGACATCGACCCGAGGAGGACGCCCGCAAGCCCGCCGAGCAGGGCAGCATTGGTGGGGTCCACAGACAAGAGATTACGGTCTTGCCGAGGCAGCCTCTGCCCGAGGCGGGTCGCGCCGACAACCGTCCCCGCACTCGGCTCTCGCCGTTCACCTGCGGGCCGGACGGCGTTCACCCGGCTTTGTTGCCATTCTCGTGGAACGCCCTGCCGACGTTCCGCCCGTTGACGAAGGAAGACGATGCGCACCGCATACCACGAGGATCTGCGACGGATCAGCGACCAGCTGGTCGAGATGACGCGGCTCGCCGGCTCGGCGATGTCGCGGGCGAGCACGGCGCTGCTGGACGCCGATGTCCGGCTCGCAGAGACGGTCATCACGGCCGACCACGAGATCGACGCGAACCGCGAGGCCCTCGACAACCTCGCGATCGATTTGTTGGCGCGGCAGAACCCGGTTGCCACCGATCTGCGCACGGTCGTCACCGCGATGCGGATGAGCGCGGATCTGGAGCGGATGGGTGACCTGGCCCGGCATGTCGCCAAGGTGGCCCGCCTGCGCTATCCCGACTCCGCCGTGCCTGCGGAGCTTCGCGGCACCATCGTGCAGATGAGCCAGGTCGCGAGCCGGATCGTCGCCAAGGCCGGGTCCGTGATCGCCTCCCGGGATCTCGCCGAGGCCGCCAGCCTGGAGCGCGACGACGATGCGATGGACGATCTGCACCGCGAACTTTTTGCGCGCCTGGCCGATCCGGACTTCAACCACGGCACGCAGACCGCCGTCGACCTGACCCTGGTCGGGCGCTATTACGAGCGCTTCGCCGACCACGCCGTCTCCGTCGCCCGCCGCGTGACCTTCCTGGTCACCGGCGACTACGACACGGTGGTCGACCGCGAGGACGAAGAGGACGCCGTCCTTACCTCCTGAGCCCCCTGTAGGTTTCCCGCCCGGTGCCGGAAACCCTTTGTGCCGGAAAGCTTCTGACACGAACAAAGGGTTTTGTCTCCCACACCAGGCACGCGTATGACGAGGCGCGGCCCGCGCGGCCGGGCGCCTCGTCATACCCGGGGCTCCTCCAAAGCCAAAGAAGAAAAGTCTGCGAGGCTCTCAACCTGCTGGCGCTCGACGGCGGCGTTGCCACCGATGCTCGTCGTCGCCGTCACCGCGCCGTATGCCGCCATGCTGATCATGACGTACATGGCGACGTTGCCGTTGCCGATCGTCTCGTCCTTGGCCGCGACGGTGGCGCCGAAGATGAGGGAGAAGAAGCTCGGCAGGACGGCGGTGAAGAACATCCCGGCCCAGTCGCGGGTGATCCGGCGCATCTCGAGCAGCGTGAAGGTGGCGTTCATCGGACGAGCTCCTCGTCGGGGGTCGTGGCCGAGCGGCCGGGGGTCGTGGCGGAGCGGCCGGGGGTCGTGGCCGAGCGGCCGGGGGTCGTGGCCGGACCGCCGGGGGCGTGGTCGTGGGTGTCGCCGGTCAGGGCCATGAAGGCCTGCTCGAGGCCGGCGGTGACGATCTCGAGGTCGGTGCCGCCGAGCTCGAGCAGGAGCAGCCGCGCGACGGCGTCGGAGTCGGCGGCCGAGACGACGACGCGCGAGCCGCGCTCCTCGACGTCGCGGACGCCCTCGACGCGGCGCAGCGCCGCCACCGACTCGCCGAAGGAGCCGGCGGGGAGCGTGGCCGAGACGGTGCGGCCGCTCGCCTGCGAGCGGATCTCGGCCGTCGTGCCGTCGGCGACGATGCGGCCGCCGGCGACGAGGACGATGCGGTCGGCGAAGGCGTCGGCCTCCTCGAGGTAGTGCGTGGCGAAGACGACGGTGCGTCCCGCGCTCGCGTCGGCGTGCATCGTGTCCCAGAAGTCGCGCCGGGCCGTGACGTCCATGCCAGCCGTCGGCTCGTCGAGGACGAGCAGGCGGGGGTCGGGGAGCAGCGCGAGCGCGAAGCGCAGCCGCTGCTGCTCGCCGCCCGAGCACTTGGACACCCGGCGGTCGGCGAGCGTCCTCAGCCCGGCGCGGTCGATGACCTCGTCGACGGGGGTGTGGGAGGCGTACGTCGAGGCGATCATCCGCACCGTCTCGCGGACGGTGAGGTCGCGCAGGAGCCCGCCGGTCTGAAGCACCGCGGAGACGGCGCCGGAGACGACGGCCTCGCGGGGACGGCGCGGCGCGGCAGCCGCAGGCGTCACGTCCTGCCCGTGACAGGTGTCACGGGCGGCGCCGACCCGACAGACTGTGGCCATGGCCGACTTCGAGGTGCATCTCGACTCCCCGCTGCCCGCCCCCGAGGCGTGGCGGCGCATCCTCGACCTCACGGCGCACACCGCCGTCATCCCGCTGACGACCGTGACCGGTCAGGCCATGACGGCCGCCGAGCTCGTCGCCGGGTCGCGGTTCGTCGCCCGCACCGGCGTGGGGCCGGTGGGCTTCGACGACGTCATGGTCGTCGACGCCATCGAGGCGCCGACCGAGGCGTCGGCCGGGAGCGCGCGGATCCACAAGGAGGGCACGGTGGTCCGTGGTCGGATCGACCTGCTCGTCACCCCCACGGCCACGGGGTCGACCGTCGCCTGGTCGCAGCGCATCGGGGTGCGCGGGGTGCCCGCCCTCCTCGACCCGGTCGTCGCCAAGGTGGCCGGGGCGGCCTACGGCTCGACCCTCCGCAAGCTCCTGGCCCGCGGCTGACGGCGCCCCAGCCCCGCCGTCAGCGCCAGCCGAGCTCGGGGGCCACGTGGGTCAGGAGGCTCTCGATGACGTGGGCGTTGTAGTCGACGCCGAGCTGGTTGGGCACGGTGAGCAGGAGCGTGTCCGCGGCGGCGATCGCCTCGTCCTCGGCGAGGTCACGGACGAGCTGGTCGGGCTCGCCGGCATACGTCTTGCCGAAGCGCGCCGTCCCGCCGGCGATGTGGCCGACCTGGTCCTGGCTGCCCGCCTCGCGCCCGAAGTACGCGCGGTCCGTGTCCGACACGATGGGGAAGACGCTGCGGCTCACCGACACCCGCGGCTCGCGCTCGTGCCCGGCGGCCTTCCACGCGTCGCGGAACCGCTGGATCTGCTCGGCCTGGAGGCGGTGGAACGGGACGCCGGTGTCCTCGGTGAGCAGCGTCGAGCTCATGAGGTTCATCCCCTGCTCGGCCGTCCACTCCGCGGTGGCGCGAGTGCCGGCACCCCACCAGATGCGGTCGCGCAGGCCGGGCGAGTGCGGCTCGATGCGCAGCAGGCCGGGCGAGTGCGGCTCGATGCGCAGCAGGCCGGGCGGGTTGGGGAACATCGGGCGCGGGTTCGGCTCGGCGAAGCCGCGTCCGGTCAGGACGCTGAGGAGGACCTCGGTGTGCTGCCGGGCCATCGCGGCGTGGTCGCCGTCGGTGGGCTCGTAGCCGAAGTAGCGGTAGCCGTCGACGACCTGCTCGGGTGACCCACGGCTGATGCCGAGCTGGAGCCGGCCGGCGGATGAGGTCGGCGGAGCCGGCGTCCTCGGCCATGTAGAGCGGGTTCTCGTAGCGCATGTCGATGACGCCGGTCCCGATCTCGATCCGGCTCGTGCGCGCACCGACCGCGGCCAGCAGGGGGAACGGCGAGGCGAGCTGCCGGGCGAAGTGGTGGACGCGGAAGTACGCGCCGTCGGCCCCGAGCTCCTCCGCCGCGACGGCGAGGTCGATCGACTGGAGCAGGACGTCCTGCGCCGACCGCGCCTGCGAGTGCGGCGAGGGGTTCCAGTGCCCGAGCGAGAGGAATCCGATCTTCTTCACGTGCGGTCAACACCGGGCGGGGCTCCGCTCTTCCCGCCGGCCGCAGTCCCTCGGACAATCCGGAAACCCTTGTGGCGCCGAACGACCCCCATGACGCGCCGACGACTTGCCCTCAGCGGGATCCTCGCCGCGATAGCCGGGATCGCCGCCGGTCACCTCGTGGCAGGCTTCCTCGCCCCTGCATCCTCGCCGGTGCTCGCCATCGGGTCGACGGTGATCGACCTGACCCCCACCCCCGTCAAGGAGTGGGGGATCGCGACCTTCGGCACCAACGACAAGCTGATCCTCCAGGGCTCGGTGCTCGTCGTGACGCTCGCGCTCGCGGCCGTCGCCGGCCTCCTCGCCCGCCGACGTATGCCGCTCGCCGTCGGGTTCATCGTGCTGCTCACCGGCCTTGCCGGTGCCGCCGCGCTGCTCCGGCCCACGGCCCGCCCGCTCGACGCCCTGCCCGCGCTCGCCGCGATGGCCGCCGGGGTGGCGACGCTCGTCTGGCTCGTCCGTCTCGCCCGCCGTGCGTCCGGCGAGGCCGTGGCCAGGAACGACGAGGCGACCGTCGACGGCCCGCGCGGCTCGAAGATGACCCCCGCCGCCGACCCCAACGACCCGACCGCCCGGCCCGGCACCGGCCGTCGCGGCTTCATCGGCGGGGCGCTCGGCGTCACGGCGCTCTCGGTGCTCGCCGCCGTCGGTGGCCAGCTGCGCAGCGGGGCCCAGACCATCAAGAAGATCGTGCTGCCGGCCGCTGCCGACAAGGCCAAGCCGCTGCCGACCGGCCTCGAGGGCACCGTGCCCGGCATCTCGCCGCTGCGGACCCCGACCGACAAGTTCTACCGCGTCGACACCAACCTCACCGTCCCCAAGGTCGACGTCGACACGTGGACGCTCGAGATCGACGGCATGGTCGAGAAGCCCTTCACGATGACCTTCGCCGAGCTCTCCGAGATGCCCCTCATCGAGCGCGACATCACCATGACGTGCGTCTCCAACGAGGTGGGCGGCGGCTACATCGGCGCCGCGCGCTGGCTCGGCGTCCGCCTGACCGACGTCCTCGACCGCGCCGGCATCACCGGCAGCCCGGACCAGGTGCTCAGCACGGCCGTCGAAGGCTTCACCATCAGCACCCCGCTCGCCGTCGTCCGCGACGGGCGCGACGCGATGATCGCCATCGGCATGAACGGCGCCCAGCTCACCGACACCCACGGCTTCCCCGCGCGACTCATCACGCCCGGCCTCTACGGCTTCGTCGGCGCCACGAAGTGGCTCACCAAGCTCACCCTGACGACGTATGCCGCCGAGCAGTCCTACTGGACGAAGCGGCAGTGGGCGACGGACGCCCCGATCAAGACGAGCGCCCGCATCGACACCCCGGAGCCGCTCTCGACGATCAAGGCGGGGATGACCGCCATCGGCGGCGTCGCCTGGGCCCAGCACCGCGGCGTCGGCAAGGTCGAGGTCAAGATCGACGACGGCGACTGGCAGGAGACCAAGCTCGGCCCGGACGTCAACATCGACTACTGGCGCCAGTGGTACCTCCCGTGGGACGCCAAGCCCGGCCTGCACCGCATCGCCGTCCGCGCCGTCGACCGCCAGGGGCGCGCCCAGATCACCGAACGCGCCACGCCCTTCCCCAGCGGGTCGAGCGGCATCCAGGAGGTGGTGGTGACCGTCGCGTGATCCCGGCCGTCGAAATCTCCTCGAAAAAACTTCTCCGACAAGCAATCCGGAGCCACAGCAGCTCCGAATCCCACATGACCGTGCACCACACAGCCACAAGGAGTGACTGACATGAAGACCATCAAGACCCGCACCGGCCTCGTCGCCCTCGCGATCGCCCTGCCCCTGAGCCTCGCCGCCTGCGGCAGCTCCAGCGACAACACCACGTCGCCCGGCGCCGGCAGCACGCCCGCCGCGACGTCGTCCGACTCGATGACGAGCAGCACCCCGTCCGACACGATGACCTCCTCCGAGTCGATGGACGCCGCTGCGGCCGTCTTCGGCGAGGGTTGCGCCGCCGTGCCGAAGGACGGCGCCGGCTCGTTCAACGGCATGGCCACCGCGCCCGTCGCGACCGCCGCGAGCGCCAACCCGCTGCTCTCGACGCTCGTCACCGCCGTCAAGACCGCCGGTCTCGTCGACACCCTGAACTCGGCTCCCGAGATCACCGTCTTCGCGCCCGTCAACGACGCGTTCGCCAAGATCCCGGCCGCCGACCTCAAGAAGGTCCTCGCCGACAAGCCGACCCTGACGAAGATCCTCACCAACCACGTCGTGGCCGGCAAGCTCTCCCCGGAGCAGCTCGCGGGTGACCACAAGACCCTCGCCGGCACGACCATCACGGTCAAGGGCTCGGGCGAGAACTTCACGGTCGGCAAGGCCGACGCCAAGGTCATCTGCGGCAACGTCCCGACCGCCAACGCCACGGTGTACATCATCGACGGCGTGCTGATGCCCTGATCGTCTCCCGACCAGGCTGACGCGGAACACGACGACGGGCGACACAATGGACCCCATGTCACGGTTCTCGGTGGTCCCTTCCGGTGATGAGTCACCGGAGGGGGCCACCCGCCCAGTCCCCCTGGAGCAGCTGCTCCGCAGAGCGGCGACCGGCGACGAGACGGCGTTCGCAGAGCTCTACGACGCAGTCTCCTCCCGGCTCTTCGGTCTGGTCCGCAGCGTCGTGCGCGACCCCGCCCAGTCGGAGGAAGTGACCCAGGAGGTCTTCCTCGAGATCTGGCGGCACAGCGCACGCTTCGACCCGAGCAAGGGTGCAGCTCTCTCGTGGATGCTCACCATCGCTCACCGCAAGGCCGTCGACCGGGTCCGGTCGGCGGAGGCCTCCCGCAACCGCGACGAGGGATACGGCGCCAGCAACCAGGACGTCACCCACGACTCCACGGCCGAGGCCGTCGTCGAGCGTCTCGATGCGGAGCGGGTTCATCGGGCGTTAGAGACGCTCACACCGGTCCAACGGCAGGCCCTCGAACTGGCCTACCTCTCGGGATACACCCACACGGAGGTGGCCACGATGCTCGACCTGCCACTCGGGACCGCCAAGACACGCATCCGTGATGGACTGATCAGACTACGAGACACGTTGGGGGTGACACTGTGAGCGAGGACATCCACGCACTGTCCGGTGCCTACGCCGTGGACGCTCTCGACGACGTCGAGCGGGCCCGGTTCGAGCGACACCTCGCCGGCTGCCCGGCCTGCCGCGCCGAGGTCGACGGCCTCGTCGCCGCCGCCTCCGAGCTGTCGGTGCTCACCGAGGCCGCACCGCCGGCCTCGCTCCGCGCCAAGGTGCTCGCCGAGATCGCGACCGTCCGTCCGCTGCCGCCCCTCACGGCCCCGCAGGCGGAGTCGGGTGACGATGCCGTCACGTCGGCGCCGCCCGCCCCGTCCCAGCCCGCTGCCGAGGCCGCCCCGGCCGAGTCGCACGGCGACCAGGGCCGGCACGCCGACGAGCTCTCCGAGCGCCGCCGGTCCCGGTCGGCCCGCGGTCTCGCCCGCGGTTGGCGGGTCGTCGTCGCGGCCGCCACGGTCGCGGTGCTCGCCATGGGTGGTTTCACCGTCTGGCGCCAGATCGACAAGGACCCGTCGCGGGCCCTCGCCGACCAGGTGCTCGCCGCCCCGGACGCCACGCGCTACGGCGCACGGCTCGCCGGCGGCGCCACGGCCACCATCGTGCGCTCCACCTCGCTCCAGAAGGCCGTCATCGTCACCTCCGGCATGGCGCAGCCGCCGACGGGCAAGGTCTTCCAGCTCTGGCTGCAGGACGCGACCGGCCACATGACCTCCGCGGGGCTCATGCCCGGCGGTGGCGACCAGGTCGTCGTGCTGAGCGGCGACGCGAGCCACTCGAAGGGCGCCGGCATCACCGTCGAGCCCGCCGGTGGCTCCGACCAGCCGACCACCAACCCGATCGCCTTCGTGGCCTTCGCCTGAGGCGCAGGACCGCAACCGGTCGCCACGACGTCGGACGGTCCCGAGCTCGCTCCCGGCTTCCCCAGCTGGAGCTCGGGACCGCCCGACCTCGTGGGCGTGGAAGGGGTAGAACTTGCCGATCACGAGGCCGTGCCCGTGGCGCCCGCTCATCGCGCACCCACGGATGCCGGCTCGCGGGTCCCGGCCGCCTCCTCGGGCGCGTCGCGCATCCGCCACCACTGGCGGAGGCCGACGGCGCACAGGACGACGAAGCCGGCATACAGCACGGCGGTGAGCGTGAGCCCCTTGTGGAGGTAGAGGGGGCGTAGAGCACGTCGGCGGCGATCCACAGCACCCAGTTGCCGAACCACTTGAAGCTGAGCATGAGCTGCGCGACGAGGCTGAGGGAGGTGGTCAGCGCGTCCCACGTCGGCACGTCGGAGTCGGTGTGCCGGGTCAGCAGCGACCAGACGGCCCACGTGGCGCCGGCGACGAGGCGCCCGGCCCGCGCGGCCGGGCGCCTCGTCATACCCGGGGCTCCTCCAAAGAAGAAAAGTCTGCGAGGCTCTCAACCTGACGCGGTGTGCGCGACCTCTTAGGGGGTGACAGCGACATACCCACGACAGGGAGGCCCGGACGTGAACAGCGAAGCCGAAGCGGAGTTTCGCCGCTTCGTCGAGACGCGCTGGCAGCACCTGGTGCGCACCGCGGTGCTGCTGACCGGTGATCAGGGACGCGCCGAGGACCTCGTGCAGCAGACCTTGGTGATCGTGCACCGCAAGTGGCGAAGCATCGAACCCGGCGCCACCATGGCCTATGCCCGGGCCGTCCTGGCCAACCAGTCCGCCTCGTGGTGGCGGCGGCGCCGGCACCCCGAGGTGCTGATCGCCAGTCCCGGCGACGAGTTGCCGGGCTCGGCCCAGGCCGGCCGCGATGCGATGGCCCAGATCGATGCCCGCGACGAGCTGCTCCGGGCCCTGGCGACCCTGCCGCCGCGGATGCGGGCGGTGATCGTCCTGCGCTACTACGACGACCTCTCCGAGGCCGACACCGCCGAGGCTCTCGGCATCTCCGCCGGGTCCGTCAAGGCCCAGGCCTCCCGCGGGCTGGACCGCCTGCGCACCGCACTGACCACCCTCGAGACCGGGGAGCGAATCCGATGAACGCCACCAAGCACGATGACTTCGAAGCCCTGCTGCGCAGCGCGCTGGCCGACCGCGCCCAGACCGCCACGACCCTGCCCGATCCGTATGACCGCGTCACCGGTGCCGTGCGCCGCGACCGTCGTCGTCGCGCGGTCGTCGGCTCTGGCCTGGCGGCGGGGGCCCTGGCGCTGGCCATCGCCGTGGCGGGCCAGTTGCCCGGTGGCAGCACCGTCAACTCCGACCCGGCCGGGCGGTCCACGACCAGCCAGACCTCGGCTCCGGCCCAGGGCTCCCTGGCACCCATCTCCGCCTGGCCGGTTCGCGGCAACTTGGCGGGCGACAAGGCACTCATCTCGGCCGTCGAATCTCGTTTTGGGCGAGTGCTTTTCGCTGATGTGCACGATGGCAAGGCGATCGTCATCTCGGTGGCCGACCCGAACCAGACCGACCCGGTGGCCAGTGCCAAGTTCTCGGCATTCGTCGGCGACCCCGGCACTCCCTTCCCGGCGGACGGCGAGGACTTCGGCACGTGGGAGGTGTATGACGGGGTCCGCCCGACGCCCGCCGCGATCGCCTTCGCGGGCGCGGCAGATGCTCGCTCGAATCTGCTGGTCCTCGCTGCCCCCGGGACGAGCAGTGTCGACATCTCGACGATGGCCATTCCGGCGCCGGACGGCACGATCCAACGGCAGTGGCAGACGCTGCCCATGGCCGATGGCGTCTCCTGGTCCCGCACGGCCGACACCGGCGGTGAGACGGTGCGCTTCCGGGTGGGCACGGCATATGACGGGCCGGTGACGATCGAGGGCAAGCTGACCCGCGAGGTCACTCCCTTCTGCATGGGGTGCGCCACCGGTGAAGACGATGTGGTGACCTTCCGGCAGCGAGTCGCGTCGGCATACGGCTATGAGCTGGAGTCCTTGCAGGGCCAGATCACCTACAACGAGACGGTGCCGGTGGTGGACTTCCAGGACGGCACGGGTAATGCCACGCGCATCACCGTCGTCGATGTCGTCGAGCCAGGCGGGCGGCACTTCCGCGGCTATGTGGCGCGCACCGAAGGCAAGGAGCAGGGCACGGGCTCGCTCAGCGGCGGATCCGCATACCCCCTGAGCCCGAAGTGGAACGACAAGGCCCCGCTGGTCCTGGCCGGCGAGAACAACACGCAGGTCGTGATCGCCCCCGGTGCCGCGACGATCCGGTGGGAAGCCGGCGGCAGCCACGGGACCGAGCAGGTCAACGCCAAGGGGTATGCCGTCCTCCCCTCCCCCGCCGCCGGCCTGGCGGACCTTCGGGTGCTGACCTACGACGCCGCGGGCACCACGCTGGGCGAATACACCGAGGCGATCGACGGCGAGGTCATGGGTGACCCGCTCGACCTGCAGCCCTGAGGCGCCACGGGGGGCTTTGTAACCTCTGCTAACACCACTTAGTGAACTGTGCACACCCTGCAAGGTGTGCACAGTTCACTAACGTGTGCAAGGTTGGCGCGGCGCGGCCGTCAAGGGCGGTAGGCCACAACCTGCACAGCGTCCGGGACGAAGCCGGCCCCGCGGTAGAGATGCAGTGCGGGGTTGACGCTCTCGGTCACGATGACCCACCTGCTGGCCCCGCGCGCATTCGCCCAGGCACCTGCCTCCGCGAGCAGGTGCCGGGCGAGACCACGGCGCCGGTGGTCCAGATGGGTGCCCACCGCCTGATAGCGCGCCAGGCACGTGCAGAGCACGATCCCGAGGTATGCCGCGAGGTCGCCGTCCTCGGTGAAGGCACCAAACCACTGGGCAAGTCCCCGCTCCACCAGGTCCCGTCGGGTGGCTTGCTGGGCCACCAGGAAGGTCCGGTGCTCGTCCTCGGGGTAGCGCGCGTCGAGGCGATTCTCCCCCTCGTTCGCCGCGAGCAAGGCGCCCCAGTCCTCGGGGGTGAACGGCCGCGATGAATAGCCGACCGGCACCGGGACCTGATCCGGACAACAGTCCCGGATCAGCACCTCGTCTGTGCTGACGGCGAGCCCGAGGCGCCGATACGGCTCCCCCACCGGCAGGCGCGGCAGCCCGATCGCACGGTGGGAAGCTCCCGGGAAGGCGTGCGCGAAGGTCCGCGTCCAGCGCGCGGCGTCATCGGCCGTCTGCGGATCCGTGACCAGGACGAAATTGCCCCAGTGAAAGGTCGGATTGTGCGGCGACCGCACGATCAGGTGGTCGCCGTGGTCCTCGACCAGTGACCCGGCGTGCCGCAGGATCGCCAGATCCGTATGCCAGCCCGCCGAGAGATCGGGCAGTGGAGCCGTGGCTACTTCTTGCCCTGGTTCGCAACCGCCTCGGCGGCGGCCGCGGCGGCCTCCGGGTCGAGGTAGCGGCTGGGGCCGGTGGGCATGAAGTCCTCGCCGAGGTCGTAGACGAGCGGCATGCCGGTCGGAATGTTCAGGCCCGCGATGTCCTCATCCGAGATGCCGTCGAGATGCTTGACCAGGGCGCGCAGGCTGTTGCCGTGCGCGGTGACCAGCACCGTCTTGCCGTCGCGCAGGTCGGCCTGAATCTCGTTCTCCCAGTAGGGCATCATCCTCGGGATCACGTCGGCGAGGCATTCGGTCAACGGGACGTCGATCCCGGCATACCGCGGGTCGCTGGTCTGATCGAACTCGCTGCCCTGCTCGATCGGGGGCGGCGGGGTGTCGAAGGAGCGGCGCCACAACATGAACTGCTCGTCGCCATACTTCTCGCGGGTCGCCGCCTTGTCGAGGCCCTGCAGCGCGCCATAGTGGCGCTCATTCAGGCGCCAGGATCGGCGCACCGGAATCCAGTGCCGGTCGCAGGCGTCGAGTGCGAGATTGGCCGTCGTAATCGCGCGGCGCAGCACGGAGGTGTGGACGACATCGGGCAGCAGCCCCGAGTCCTTGATCAGCGCCCCGCCCCGCGCGGCCTCGGCGCGACCTTTGTCGGTCAGGTCGACATCGACCCAGCCGGTGAACAGATTCTTCTGGTTCCAATCGGACTCGCCGTGGCGCAGCAGGATCAGCGTGTAGGTCATGACTCCAGACTATCGACGCGGCGAGCGACCGTCAGCGGGTGTCCGGTTCGGCAGCGGCCGGGGCCGAGCCGTCATCGAGCAGGTGCCGGAAGGCCTCCAGATTGCGCATCGACTCGCCACGCGAAACCCGCCACGCCCACTCCTTTTTCATCGACGTGAGGAAGCCCAAGACAAGTAAGTCGTTGAAGGGCGCATCGGCCGCCTCCAGCACCACGCCAAAGAGCTGGTCGAGGTATGCCGCGTCCACTCCGTCCGTCGGGACCCGTCCAGTGACATAGACATCGCCGTCGCTGTCGATGGCATAGGCCAAGCCCGGCAGCCGCAGATTGCGTTGCAGCAGAAAGCGATAGACCGCGCCATGGTTCTCATCGGGATTGCGTATGACGAACGCCCGCGTGATCAGCTGGCCGCCGCTGAGCAGGAGGGAGACGACCGTGCGGAGCTTCTTCTCGCCGGGCAGGGTGACGACCCATTCATCAGGATTGACCCCGGGCTCCCATTCCAGGTCGAGCTCCGCCAGCACCTCCGGGATGAGTTCCTGAATCTCCTTCATGAGTCCGTCTCCTGGTCCTCTCGTGCCTGCTCGTAGACCTCGACCAAGTGATCCACCGTCCGCTCCCAACTGAATCCTCGTGCGTGCTCGATCGCCTTGCGTCCCAACGCATCCCGCGCGTCGGGGTCAGCGAGAAGCGCACCGATCGCGTCCGCCCAGGTATGCGGATCGTGCCCCTCGACGAGCACGCCCCCCGGCCCGACGGCGTCTGGAAGACCACCGACTGCGGCCGCCACAACCGGCGTGCCGCACGCTGCGGCTTCGATCGCGACCAGCCCGAACGACTCGTTGTAGGACGGCACGATAACCAGATCTGCAGCCCGGAACCATTGCGCGAGAACATCTCTCGCCACCGGCTCGCCGAAAATGACCCGGTGGCCGATGCCGAGGTCGTCGGCCAGCTGGCGCAGTCGCTCCGTCTGCCCTGCCCCCGTGCCGCTCTCACCGCCAAGGATGGCCACGCGAATCCGGCCGGAGAGGCCGTCGCCCCGCCCGATCAGCCGGGCTGCCGCGCGCACGAGGACATCGGGAGCCTTGAGCGGTTGGATCCGCCCAACGAACAATAAGAGCAAATCCTCTTGTGCCACAGCGACATTCCGGCGGGCGGTCGCACGGTCCCCCGGACTGAACAGGTCAAGGTCGACCCCGGGCGAGACGACGCGCACCCGGGCGGGGTCGGCGGCATACAAGCTGATCAACTCCTGCCGCTCTTGCTCCGTGTTCGCGACGAGAACGTCGGCGGCCCCGACGACCTGTTCTTCGCCGATCAGCCGCCCCGGCGGCTCGGCAATATCGTCGGCAGACAGGTAGGCGTTCTTGACCTTGGCCATGGTGTGCATCGTGTGAACCAGCGGCACGCGCCACCGATCGGAGACCAGCCAGCCGACCTGGCCCGAAAGCCAGTAGTGGCTGTGGATCACATCGAACCAGCCCTCCGGTGAGCGCGCGCCCTCACGCATGACTCCCGCCGCAAAGGCGCACAACTGGCCGGGCAGATCGGCCTTGGACAGGCCCTCGAAGGGCCCGGCCGGCACATGCCGCACGAGCACACCGGGGCTCGGGTGAAAGACCGGTTCCTGCGCGGATGTCGTTGCGCGCGTGAAGATTTCGACCTCGATCCCGCGCGCGGCCAAACGCTGGGCGGTCTCCGCGACATAGACGTTCATACCGCCGGCATCACCGGTCCCGGGCTGGGCGATCGGCGAGGTGTGCATGCTGATCAGGGCCACGCGTCGCAGCCCGCTCATCGCGTCGCTCCTGCGGCGAGAGCCTGCGCCGACTCCGCGACGGCGCGTCGGGTCATCAGCAAGGACGACTGCGACGACCAGACGTGGACATCGATGCGACCCGTCTCGCGCAGGTCGACGGCGCGGGGCACCTCGGCGGGTCGGATGCGGATGTCCGCGCCGCGCATGGACGTGAAATCCCCGCCGGGGACAGAGGCTTTCAGCCACCAGGCGCGGTTCTTCAGATTGCGTTCGGGCAGCGCCGGGGCGTAGCCGCGGATGTCGTAGTCCGTATTGAGGTGCCACACCAATGCGTCCGCGCCGGGAACATTCGCCGCGACATACACCCGATCCTCGGCGACGGAAATATCCAGGGTGAGGGGCCAGGAGTGGCCGCCCTCGTCATACACCGCCCCCGTGTAACGCGCCCGCGCGGCATCCGTCGCGACCGCATCGATCCGCACATTGCTGACGACCTGGGTGGTGTGCTCCACGCGTTTGCCGCCCGAACCGGTCACGGTCCCAGTCAGGAGCGAGATGGGCGCGCCGCGGATCACGGTGTTCATGAGCAGGCCGGAGCGGTCGCTGACGCGCAGGCCCGAGTCGTACAAGGTCACGCTGGCGCCGCCGGTCAGCGTAGCGATCCCACTCGCCGCTTCCTCGACGGTGAACAAGCCCGGGCGGGTGACATGCACCCCGCTGTCCTTGCCGATCAGGCCGGGCACCCACGCCATACCGGCGAGCGCAAGCACCCCCAGAACCGCGAGGGTGAAGGCGATCATGCTCTTGCTCACCTCACGCTCGCGCGCGCGACCGAACCACATAGTCCGGCCAGCCTATGCGTCCTTTCTAAGCTGTCGGGGTGCGCAGTTCACCCGTCGGCGCGATCACGCGCGGCACGACGAATCCCAACCGGCTGCGCCGCTGCGACCGCTGGTTGGCCGGGCCGCAGGCGTGGCGGCTGCGGCAGGCGAGCGCGCCGATCGTCGTGGATCTCGGGTATGGCGCGTCGCCGGTCACCGCCGTCGAGCTGCGGGATCGCTTGCGGCGGGTGCGTGCGGACGTCGAGGTGGTGGGGATCGAGATCGACCCGGTGCGGGTGGCGGCGGCACAGGCGCTCGCCGGACCGGGGCTGAGCTTTCGGCGCGGCGGCTTCGAGATCCCTTTGGATGGCGACGCCCGGCCGGTGATCGTGCGGGCCTTCAATGTGCTTCGTCAGTATGACGAGGCGACCGTCCCCGCCCACTGGGACCTAGTCCGCTCCCGGCTCGCGCCCGACGGACTGTTCGTGGACGGAACCTGCGACGAAATTGGCCGCCGTGCCGCGTGGGTGGCGCTGGAGCCCGCTGGCCCGGTGAGCCTGACGCTGTCCTGGCGGCTGCGCGGGTTGGAACGGCCTTCGGAGATCGCGGAGCGGCTGCCGAAAGCACTGATTCACCGCAATGTGGTGGGCGAGCCGGTGCACCGTCTGCTGACCGACCTCGACAGCGCATGGGCCCGCGCCGCGGGGCACGCGACCTATGGCGCCCGGCAGCGCTTCGTCGCGGCGGCCGCGACGATGCGCGAAGCCGGGTGGCCGCTGCGGCATCCCGAACGGTGGCGTCTGGGCGAACTCACCGTCGACTGGTCAGCTGTCGCGCCGGGTGGGGGCCACGGATGACTGACGACGGGGTGAGCGACGCAGAGGCGACCGGCCGCATGCCGGGTGCCGCGATCGTCCTGGCGGGCGGGCGCGCGTCGCGGATGGGCGAGGACAAGATTCTGGCCCCCCTTGGGCGCGACGAGGGCGACACCGTGCTCGGTCGAGTGCTCGCCGCCTGCGCGGGAATCACCGTGGTGCTGGTCGGGCCGCCGGACCTGGAGCGGGCGGTGCCAGCGGGTATGTCCGTGCGCCTGGTCCGTGAGGACCCACCCTTCGGCGGCCCGGTGGCCGGGCTCCGCGCGGCGCTTGAGGCCCTGCCTCCCGGTGACCGCCTTGTGGCCCTCCTGGCCGGCGACCAGCCTCACCTCGACGCCGCCGCACTGGCGGAGCTGACGGCCACTCTCATCGGCGCGATCGACGCTCCCCCTCCGTCGAGTTCGGGAAACACGCCGAGCGCGACCCCACAAACCGGGCGTGTTTCCCGAACTCGACGGGGTGGGGGTGCAGTGGAAAGTGCGGCATACCTCGCGGCGGAGGGGCACGTGCAGTTCTTGTGCGCGGTCTGGCACGAAGATGCCCTGCGCGCCCGAACCGCTACGGCGGGGGCCTCCATGCGCTCGGTGTATGCGGACGCCCGCGTCCTCCTCCTCCCCGACCCACGAGCCGTGGCCGCCGATGTCGACACCCCCGCGGACCTCGCCGCTGCGCGCCACCGCATCTCAGGCACCGGCGGCACTCCCTAATCCGCCAACCCACCCCAAACCCCACACGTCGAGTTCGGGAAACACGCCCACGAACGGGGCCCCACGTGGGCGTGTTTCCCGAACTCGACGGGGATCTCGGTGCTGCCACGCGCGTGACCGACACTCTTGAGTCAACATCCACAGGGTTATCCACAGCTTTGACCGGTCGGTGCCCCGGGTCGCGCGATGGCGGCCAGGGTGGACGCATGGACGATTACCTAGCCACCACGTCCGCCACATTCACGACCGGCGCACGCCACGAATTCCATGGGCCTTTCAGCCTGGCCCAAGCCCGAGCCGCCGGCATGACCGAACGTGAGTGGCGCGATCGAGCCCTGGTCCGCGCCACGCGCGGTGTCCGAGCGCCGCGCGAGGCCCACACTCTCCAGGAACGGGCCCGAGTCATGGCACTGGCCATACCCGAGCCCTTCGCCTTCTCTCACTCGACGGCCGCGCGATTGTGGGGATTGCCGCTGCCAGCGCCATATGAGAATGAGTTGACTCTGCATGTCCTGCGGGGTCGGGCCATTGAGCGCCTCGGGTGCACCGGACACGCTGGCCTGCCGTCGCGGCAGACGGCCCTTGTTCGTGGCTTGCCCGTGACAAGCCTGGCCGACACCTGGGTGGACCTCGGCGAATTGGCCGAGCCCGCACTCACCCGCGACGACTTGGTCGTCATCGGCGATGCGATTGCGCTGGCCCTGGACCGCGCCCTGGCACCTGTCGATGAGGACGATGACGCAGCATGGGCGGATTATGTGGCGGCGAGGTATGACGCCGAGCAAGCGACCTGGTCCCGTCGCGCCGCGGTCGGGATGGACGCCGAGCCCGCAGGCGTCACGACGATGCGGGAGGCGCGTGACCGGCGGGTGCGGCCGCGCGGCGCCGTCCTTCTGGACTCTGCCCTCGAGCGCGTGCGACCGCGCGTCCGCTCACCGCAAGAGACCAGGACACGCCTAATGTTCGTCGCCGCCGGCTTGCCCGAGCCGGAGACGGGAGCTCAAATCGGCACGCACTCGGGCTGGTGGGGGGGAGTTCGACTTGGCCTGGCGGCGCCAGAGGGTTGCCGTCGAATACCAGGGCGCTCCGCACGGCACCCTCGCCTCGCGTCGATCGGACCGCGCCAAGTTCCGGCTCGTCGAAGACGAAGGGTGGCTGGTGTTCGAAGTCTTTGCCCACGACCTTCGACCGGGCGTCCACCGTCGCGAACTGCTCGACCGCATCGGCCGGGCGCTCAAAGAGCGTGGCTGACTCTCGGTGCGAGGCGGCGTTCATCACCCGTCGAGTTCGGGAAACACGCCGACGACGGGGCCGCACACTCGGCGTGTTTCCCAAACTCGACGAAGGAGGCGAGGCGCAGGACTGGGCCTTGGGTCCGGATGCGGTGCTCCCGTCCGTATGTCGTGTTGGCGGCCTGAAGGGCTAGCCTCGGGCAGCGTGAGCCCTGCATCGCCTGCCCCCGCCGTCCTGACCGAAGCGCCCGTGCTCGCGTATGTCGACCGGGGCGGCTTCGTTGAGTCCGTGCACCGCGCCTCCGTGGTGGTCACCGCCCCCGACGGCTCGGTTGAGCGGGCCTGGGGCGATGTCGCGGCGCCGATCTTCCCGCGCTCCAGCAACAAGCCGCTGCAGGCACTGGCCATGGTGCGCGCGGGCTTGGATCTGCCGGATCACCTGCTCGCGCTGGCGTGCGCGAGCCATTCGGGGCTGGCATACCACCTGGACGGGGTGCGCGAGATCCTCGGCGGGGTGGGGCTGGATGAGGCCGCACTGCAGAACACCCCCGACCTGCCCTATGACGCCGCGGAACGCGAGCGAGTGCTGCGCGCGGGCGGGGCTCCGACATCGATCTTTCAGAACTGCTCGGGCAAGCACGCGGCGATGCTCGCCACCTGCCACGCGAATGGCTGGCCGATCGAGAGTTATCGCGATTCGTCGCACCCCCTGCAGGTGGCGATGGCGGCGACGATTGCGGATCTCGCCGGGGAGCCGGTTGCGGCGAGCGCCGTCGACGGCTGCGGTGCGCCGGTCATGGCGATCAGCCTGCGCGGGCTGGCGTGGGCCTTTGGCCGGCTGGCGAGCGCGGACCCCGCGACCCCGGAGGGTCGGGTCGGGCACGCGATGTCAGCGCACCCGGAGTATGTCGGCGGCGAGGGTCGCGATGTCACCGCGCTGATGGCCGGGACGCTCGGGGTGGTGGCCAAGGATGGCGCCGAGGCGGTGTATGCCGTGGGCCTGCCCGACGGGCGCGGCATCGCGCTCAAGGTCGCCGATGGTGGCCAGCGGGCGCGGCCGGTCATCCTCGCCGCCGTGCTGCGCTCCTTGGGCGTCTCGAGTTCGGCCTACGCCACGCTCGAGTACGCCCCGATCCTCGGGCATGGCGAGCCGGTGGGATCGGTCTACGCCGTCGGCATCTGATGCGCGTCGTCATTCAACGGGCCGACGGGGCGTCGGTTGTCGTTGCGGGGGAACGCATTTCGGGCTTCGTCGGACCCGGTCTCGTGGTGCTCGCCGGGGTAACGCACGGGGACGGACCCGCGGAGGTGGCCTTCTTGGCGCGCAAGATCGCCCAGTTGCGGATCCTGCGGGAGGAGCGCAGCGCCGAGGAACTGGGGGCGCCGGTCTTGCTGATCAGTCAGTTCACGCTCTATGCCGACACCCGCAAAGGCCGCCGGCCGTCCTGGAATGGCGCCGCCCCCGGGCTGGTCGCCGAGCCGCTGGTGGCCGAGTTGGGGCGGGCGCTCTCCGCATACGGCCTGCCCGTGCACGAGGGCGTCTTCGGCGCCGATATGGCCGTCTCGTTCACCAATGACGGCCCCGTGACAGTCTTGCTCGACTCGGCCGCCCCCTGACCGTCGACCCCTAAGCGCCACCCCTGACCCCCTCTGACGAGCTCCCCCACCCCGTCGAGTTCGGGAAACACGCCGAGAAAGCGGTCTGATCTTCGGCGTGTTTCCCGATCTCGACGTTTGTGATCGGCCGCCCAGAACCCAGACATGCGCGTGGGGCCCGGGGAGTGATCCTCCGGGCCCCACGGCGTTCAGGGTGTCAGCGGGTCAAGCCCGCGCGACGGGTGCTGCTCAGGCGCCGACCTTGGCGGTCGCGTCGGTGGCGGCCTTCTTGGTGGCGGCAGCGGACTTGCGAGCGCTGGTGGTCGCACCCTTGGCGGCGGTGCGGGTCTTGGCCGCGCTGTTCTTGGCCGTCGTGGTGGTGCGCTTGGCCGCGGTGCGGGTCTTCTTGACCGCGGTGGTGGCCTCGGCCTTGACCTGGGCGGCCTCGTCGGCGACGGAGTCACCGAGGACGCTGACGAACTTCGCGGCTTCCTTGCGACCGGTGGTGAAGGTGGCCTTGGCCTGCGCCTCGACGTCGTCGAAGGCCTTCTTGGCCTGGGTCAGGGCGCCCTCGGACAGGGCCAGGGTGCTCTTGGCCTGCTCGACGAGGTCCTTGGTGGACTTCTGGTTGCGGATCCGGTCGACGAGCTTCTCGCCGCGGGTGGCGAGCTCCTCGTAGGACTCCTGGAGCTTCTCGGCCAGCTCGCGAGCCTTGGCCGGCGCGTCCTGGGCCTCGGTCATGAACTTCGTCGCGAAGTCCGAGACCTTGCCCGGGAAGGCGGCGACATCGGTGCGGGTGGCGTCGGCGGTCTCGCCGGCCTTGAGGGTGACCTCGCGGACCTTCTCGATCGCCAGGTCGGTCATGCCGATGTAGGCGTACATGGGCGTGGTGCCCTCGGCGACGGCCTTGCGCAGGTCGAACTTCTTGGCGGTGGTGGTGGCCACTGTCATCCTTCTTTCGTGTTTGCCGCAGCGGGTGCGGCCTTGGTCTTGGGGGTGGGGCGCTTGCGTGGGGCACGCGGCGCCGGGGTCTTCGCGCTCGAAGCGGCGGGCTCCGAATCGCTCTGCGCGGCACCGACGAAGCTGTCGTAGATGTCGAGCAGGGTGCTCTTTTGCCGGCTGGTGAGCCGAGGGTCGGACTTGATGACCGCACGGGTGTCCGGGCCGGTCGGGCCACTGGCCTCGTCCGGATCGAGCAGTCCCGCACGGACATACAGGGACTCCGCGGAGACCTGCAGACCCTTTGCGAGCTGGTTGAGGATCTCGGCGCTCGGCTTCTTCAGGCCCCGCTCAATTTGCGAAAGGTAGGGGTTGGAGACGCCGGCGAGCTCCGAGAGCTGACGGACCGACAACCGCGCCCCCACGCGCTGTTCGCGCAGGTAGTCACCGAGGCCTTGGCCTAGGTCACCGAGCGGGTTGTTCTTCATGTCCACCATTATGCTTGCTCCAGTTAGCACTTTGCAAACTGGGGCATCCGTGACCTGCCTCACGCACGGCTTCGCCCCGTATGCTGCCCGCATGTTTCACGAGGTCCAGTCCTGGGTCCTGCTGGTGCTCGGCGTGGGCGCCCTGGGCCTCGAAGTCTTCGCGCTCATCGATGCCGTACGCCGCCGGCCGGATGCCTTCGTCGCCGCGGACAAGCGCACCAAGCAGCTGTGGACGATCGTCCTCGGCATCGCCACCGCGCTCGGTTTTGTGCTGCTCTTCAGCCCGCTGAACCTCTTTGGCTTGCTCGCCGTGGTCGCCGCCGCCGTCTATCTCACCGACGTCAAGCCGGCCCTCGACCAGGTCCAGGGCCGCGGCGATCGCCGCAATATGGGTCCCTACGGTCCCTGGTGACCCGATGGGTCGGGTGACGACGCGGGTCCCGGTCACGAAGATCCGGTATGCCGATGCCTCCCGCCCCGCCCCTCGCGCGGATGTCGTCGCTGTCGAGGAGCCCTTGGAGATCCGCGCGGCCGGACAGGTGCTCACCGTCACCATGCGCACCCCCGGCGCCGATGTCGATCTCGCGCATGGTTGGTTGCTCGCCGAGGGCCTGATCACCTCTGCCGCGGAGGTGCGGACCGCACGCTATTGCGCGGGCGCCGGCGAGACCGGCCCGGACGGGATCGCCCAGAACACCTACAACGTCCTCGACCTTGACCTCGCCGACCGCGCCCTCGCACGGCTCGACGGTCCCCTGGGTGCCGCGCAGCGACTTGGCGTGACCACCAGCGCCTGCGGAGTATGCGGATCGGCCTCCATCGACGCTCTCCGCGAGCGCCTGCCCACCGCTGGCTTTTCCCATGTGGCGCAACAGCTTTCGGTCGCTGCCGTGCCGTCGATGATCGACGCGCTCCGCGCCTCCCAAGCCACTTTCGGAAAGACCGGCGGGACACATGCGGCGGCCCTCTTTGACGACTCCGGCGTCCTGCGCGGCGCGGCCGAGGATGTCGGCCGCCACAACGCGGTCGACAAGGTCGTCGGCGGCGCCCTCGTCAGCGGCGCCGTGCCACCCCTCGGCGGGACGCTCGTCGTCAGCTCGCGGGCGTCCTACGAGGTGGTTCAGAAGGCGGCGATGGCCGGCATACCCGTCGTCATCTCGGTCTCGGCACCCAGCTCACTAGCGGTCGACGCCGCCACCACTCTCGGGATGACGCTGCTCGCCTTCGCCCGCGAGGATGGGGTCAATGTGTATGCCGGGGCGCACCGCCTGACCGACTGACCACCCCGCATACCTCTAGCAGAGCTCAGCGGCGTTTGACACCCAAGGCCTCGCGGGCCGCGGGCGTGGTCATCGGCGGTCGCTGCATCTCTGTCGCCAATCGCGCTGCGCGAGAGACGAGTTCGCTATTGTGCTGCACCGGCTGACCCTTGGCATACATGATGTTGTCCTCCATCCCGACGCGCAGATGCCCACCCGCCGAGAGAGCGGCGGCCATGATCGGCAGGTGGGCTCGACCGATGCCGGTGGCCGCCCAACTGGTCACCTCACGCGGAAGCATCCCGACACCCGCCATCAGCGCGGCGGTCGTGCCCGGCATACCTCCGGGCACATTGGTCACGAAGTCAACATGCACGATGCCGCCGAAGGGCAGCCCGTGCGTGTCGATCAGCCGCGCGAGCGCGGCGACATGGCCGAGGTCGAAGAGCTCGAACTCCGGCACGACCTCGCGCTCCTGCGCCTGGACATAGAGGTCGCTCATGAAGCCATAGGGGTTGAGGAAGACGTCATCGCCGAAATTCGTTGTGCCACAGGTCAAACTGCACGAGTCCGGCTCCGCGTCGAGCACGGTCAACCGCTGCTCCAGCGGATCGTGGACCGAACCGCCGGTGGAGAGCTGGATGATCAGGTCGGTCTCGGCGCGCACGGCGTCGACCGCCGCCTTGAGATATCCCCGGTCGAGGGTCGGCTGATGCTCCGCATCGCGGATGTGCAGGTGGATCATCGCGGCCCCGGCCGCCTCGCACGTGCGGGCCGTTTCGACAAGCTCCTCGAGGGTGGTGGGGAGTTGCGGGACGTCAGCCTTCGCGTGCTCGGCGCCGGTGGGTGCCACGGTGATCAGGGTGCTCATGACCCCATCATCGTGGCTCCCCGCCGGCGGCTCGAACCGGGCCCCCGCGTCAGGGCGTGACGATCGTGCTTTGCGCCGCACTGATATCCCCGGCGCGCAGCTCGGCATCCTCCGGGGTATTGCGCTTGATCATCGCGAGCGCAATCGGTCCATCCTCGTAATGCCGCGCCACGCTGGTCAGGTGGCCGATGGCACGCCCGTCCAGAGTGAGCTGGGTGCCGCGCTCCGGGAGGGTATGCCCGGAGCCATCAAGGTGCAGGAAGACCAGCCGGCGCGGGGGCCGACCCAAGTTGTGGACGCGCGCGATCGTCTCTTGCCCGCGATAGCAGCCCTTGTGCAGATGCACCGCCGTGCGCAGCCAATCCACCTCGTGCGGGATCGTGCGATGGTCGGTTTCGTAGCCCACCCGCGGCCGCCAATCCGCCACCCGCAAGGCCTCCGCGGCCCACATCCCGGCGAGCGCCCGATCCTCGACGGCCTTTTCCAGCTCAGCGCGCGGCACGATCAACTCGCGCCACGCGCGGCCGGCAGCGGGGTGCTCCGCGGGGCCGTATGCCGTGGTGTCCCCCACCAGATCCGGCCACGGATCGCGCCACGCCGCGACGCCCACGGGGTCACCGGGGGCGAACTCGCGCCCGACCGGCTCGCCCAGCACGGCATACGACGCCGTGACCAGGTCGACCTCGACCCGCAACATGAAACGCATCCTGTCCAGCCACTCGGCGAGCGCAACCCCGGTGCCCGGCTCGAGCGTGATCCACACGCGCTCGCCGTCGTCGACGAGATGTAGATCGTGCTCGATGTGACCCTTGGGTGACAGGACCAGCGACTCGCGGGAGGTCCACGGGGCCAGCCCGGTCAGGTGCTGGGTCGTCATGGAATGCAACCACGTCAGGCGATCCGGCCCGGTGATGGTGAGGACATCGCGATTCGACAGATCGACGGCAGCCAACCCCTCGATCAGCAGCCGCTGTTCGCGCAGCGGATCCCCGTAGTGCGCGGCGACGGTGGCATCCACCCCGTCACCCGCGACGGCCCCCGGCCGCCCCAGCAGGGGCGAGGGTGCGAGGGTGACGGGAGCGAACGGCATACAACCATCGTCGCAGACCAGACTGACAGGGCCCGCCCGGCACGGTCAGGTCCCACCCAGCCGGTGACCGTATGATCGCCCGGTGCAGGAGCAGTACGCGGACGGCGCCGAACCCACCCCGCGGACGCGACGGCGGGGGCGCCGGATCCTGGTCGCCTTGCTCCTCATGGCCTTCCTCGCGGTGGCCTCGATGGGCGGCTTCCTGCTGTATCTGAACAGCAAGGTCGGGTCGATCCAGACCGACACCACCCTCCTGCCGACCGCCGGCTCGAATGACGGCGGCGGCACCGGCGAGGGCACCGGATCGGGCGGTGAGACCCTCGTGACGGACGCGGGCACGAACTATCTCATCATCGGCTCCGATGCGCGGCCGGGGGAAACCTTCAGCCGCAGCGACGTCATCATCTTGGCTCACGTGACGAAGAAGAAGGACAAGGTCTACCTGATCCACTTCCCGCGTGACCTATATGTGCAGATTCCCGGGCGGACCAAGGACAAGATCAACGCCGCCTATGCCTATGGCGGCGGCGCACTACTGGCCCAGACGCTGCAGAATCTCACCAAGGTCAAGGTCGACCACGCCGCGAAGATCGACTTCGAGGGCTTCAAGCGGATGACCGACGCCGTCGGCGGGGTGCGCGTGTGGGCCGAGCAGCCGAGCACCCAAGGTGACCTGCAAATCGTCAAGGGCTGGAACGACCTCAATGGCACGCAGGCGCTGGCCTTCGTCCGCGAGCGCTACCAATTGCGCGAGGGCGATATCGACCGTGGCCGGCGTCAGATGGCCTTCGTGAAGGCGTTGATGGTCAAGACGATCAGCCCCGGTGTGCTGTTGAACCCGGTCAAGCTGACGACCTTCATCAATGCCGCGACGGACAATATGACGGTGGACGCGGGCTTGTCCGGCTCCTACATCCGGTCCGAGGCGCTGTCCTTGCGGAATCTGCGCCCCGACGACATCGTCTTCATCACAGCGCCCTTCAGCGGCTATGGCACCGCCCCCAATGGCGGGGCGATCGACATCCTCGACGAGATCCGCATGGACCGGTTGGCCGAGGCGCTGCAAAACGACAAGGTCGATGAGTACCTCGCCGAGAACTGACCCGGCCCCATCTGCCCTAGGGGCCCACTCGACGCGGCCTATCTACTGAGCTACCGCCTGGTATTGGTCGTGATCGCGACCAATACCGGGCGGTAGCGCGGTCGGTAGCGCGGCCCGGTGGGGGCATCGCTCAGCGGGGTCGACTCGGTCGACGGGCCTACTCGACGCGCTTGAGTTCCGCGGAGGCGTGGCTCTGCATGGGGTGCCCCGTGGCCGCCATATCCATGGCCCACATCAGATTGGAATTGACCAGGCCATAAAGCCGACTCGCCGCGTTGTACTCCTTCGCATGCGCGCTGCGCAGCACGCCATCGGTGCGCAACTCGATCTTGGCCGGCTCGGCCGTGCCGTAATAGAGCTCGAGGATCCCCGTCGGGTGGGTGAGCAGCAGTTCCGCCTCGCCCCCGGCCATCCGCCAAAAGCCCATCTCCGTCGAGGCCGGGCGGTCGATGGTGCCATCCTCATGCAGCAGCCAACTGCGCGTTTGCCACCGCAGGAAGGGCCGGCCGTCGTGTTCGACGACGATCTCCTGCCCGAAATTGCGCGACTCCATCGACGGATAGCCGACCACCCCCGCGCCCTCCCAACGCCCGATCAGCCACGCGAGCGGGCGGATGTCCTCATGGATGGTCTCGTCGAGGTGGAACACAGTTCGTCAGCGTAGTCGCGGGCACGCTCGAGGGCTCGGCTGTCCGTCGAGTTCGGGAAACACGCCGACGTCGACACCCCACGCTCGGCGTGTTTCCCGATCTCGACGCTGAGCGGTGAGGAGGCACGGGACGTGGGAACCTGGACGTATGCCGTCAGCCACCGCTCTTGTCGTCAAGCTCACCGCAGGTGCCGAGGAAGCAGAGCGCGCCAACCAAGCCCTGACCGTCGCCGCGACGGCGCTCGCCAGTGGCGTGGACGTCAGCCTGTGGCTGACCGGTGAGGCGGCCTGGCTCGCCGTCCCCGGCCGCGCCGCGGAGCTATCGCTGCCCCTCGCCGCCCCGGCGGAGGACCTCCTTGAAACGTTGCTTGCCGGCGGCTCGGTGACCGTATGCAGTCAATGCGCCGCCCGCCGTGACCTCACCGAGGCGGGCCTGCTCCCGGGTGTCACGATCCGTGGCGCGGCCGCCTTCGTCGAAGAGATCCTGCGCCCGGACACCCAAGCCCTCGTCTATTGAGCCTCAGTTCGCACGAGGCTCGCGGCATCGTCGCGCCTGGCCACGCAAGCGCTCGTCCACTGAGCCGTCCGCTTCTCCGGAGGCGCCGCTTCCGGCTCGGCCGCGACGGCGGGTCAGCCCAGCAGCAGCTTGGCGATCGTCACGATGACGAAGCCGGGCGCGGCCAGGCTGGCGGCGGCGATGACGGCGGGGGCCACGGCATACCGGCTGCCCGGCAACTCTCCGAGCGCCACGCGGGTCGCTAGCGCAACAACGGAGGCGCACGCGCCGAGCACCGCCGCCGCAGCCGTTGTGGCGGAGGTAGGCACGAGCAACGCTCCGATGAGGCCGCCGCAGGCGCCCAGGGCGGTGCCGGCCAGCAGCGTCAAGCCCCGCATACGTGCGGGCAGCAGCTCGGCGAACAAGCCCGCGGCGATTCCGGCGGCGGCGAGCGCCAGCGGGCGATCCGCGCCGCGCAGATCGGGCAGCACCGCCATGGCCATGACGGAGGCGACCAGCGTGAGGCCGCCGGCGGCGCTGGTCAGCGCCGTCACGACCCCGGCCTTGATGTCACCGCGCACCAACTGCATGAGAAAAGCGGCGATCAAGCCGACCGCGATGGCCACGGGCAGGTGGCGCAAGGCAATTCCGTAGGGGGCTTGATAGCCGGCCAGCACGATGGCGGCGGCCGTCACCGCCAGGCTCAGTCGGGTCCCCGTCGGTTCCGGCGAGTCGGTGAGAATCGGCCAGCCCCAGATCAGGAGCAGCACGGCCAGCGTGAGGGCGAGGAGGACGAACACGGCGCCGGCCGGTTCGCTGACCGTCAGCAGCGCTGCCCCAGCAAGGCACGCGATGAGCGTCGGCACAGATCGGGCCCGGGCCGCGGCGCTCGGACGCGGCTCCGATTCGGTGGCTATCGCGGACGCCTCGGACACGGCGGCCATCCTCTCACCGCCCGAGGCTCGCATCGGTCACCCCTCGCCGCGGGTTGTCTGCGCTTCGAGGTGCTTTCTAGCGGGTTGACGTGCAGACAACCGACATCCGGAGAGAAATGAGCACCCCCCCAACAAGCGGCCCCGGACGGGTCCCGCGGGCCCGCGAGACAGGGGCGCGGTCAGCCGCCGGCGAAGGGCGGCAGGAACTCGATCGTCGCGCCGGGGGCGACGAGGGTGTCCGGCGTGGCGGCGATCCCGTCGACGAGCACGGCGCAGACCCCCAGGACGGCGACAGCATCCGGATGCCGGGCCGACGCGGCAGCGACGATCTCGGCCACGCTGCCCGCCGGCAGGTCCTCGGTCGCGACGCCCGCGGCCGCCTGCGCGCCGGCCCAATAGCGCGCGGTCACGCTCCCGCCGGCCTCTCGAGGGGGCGCGGCAGCAGCGCCCAGCGGCGGTTCCGTGTACTGATCGATTCGGAGGTCGTTGCTCATCACCGCCTATCCTGCCTTGTCATGGCCCGGCTGCTGTTGTTGACCAATGCGCTCGCCCCGAGCGCCGAGGTCCTGCCAGCCCTGTCCTTGCTCAGCCACCAGGTGCGCATCCTGCCCGCGGAGGCAAGCGCCCTGGTCCAGGCACCCCCGTGCGACGCCCTGCTCGTCGATGCTCGCCGCGACCTGGCCTATGCCCGCAGCCTGACCCGTATCCTGCGCACCACGGGCGTCTCGGTGCCGCTCATCGCCATCCTCACCGAGGGCGGGCTGGCCGGCGTCACGGCCGATTGGGGCGTCGATGACGTCCTGCTCGACACCGCCGGGCCCGCCGAGGTCGAGGCGCGCCTGCGCCTGGCGTCCGGAAGGGTCGTCCTCGTCGAGCCCGAGGTGGATGAAGCGCCGATCACTTCGGGCAATCTGGTCATCGACGAGGCGAGCTATTCCGCCCGCATCGGCGGCCGCGCGCTGGACCTGACCTATAAGGAATTCGAGCTCCTCAAATACCTCGCCCAGCACCCGAGCCGCGTCTTCACCCGGGCGCAATTGCTGCAAGAAGTCTGGGGCTACGACTATTTCGGCGGCACCCGCACCGTCGATGTCCATATCCGCCGACTGCGCGCGAAGCTCGGCGGCGACTATGAAGTGCTGATCGGCACGGTTCGCAATGTCGGCTATCGCTTTGTGCCGGAGGAGTTCCCCGCGCACGCCGATGCCGATGCCTAAGCCGCTGTCCGCTGCCGACCACGCGGCCGTCCACGACCTGGCCGATGCCGCGAACAGCGCCGACGGCGTCCGGCCGCTCTCCGAACGCACTCTGCTCGACCTCGACCTCCTCCACGAGAGCGTGCGCCACCTGCTGGTATGGCAGGGGGGTGAGCTGGCGGCATACGCCCAGCTCGGTCGGGAGCGCCAAGGTGAGCTAGTGGTCCACCCGGCGCACCGGCGCGCCGGGCACGGACGAAACCTCCTCACCAACCTCGCCGGACAGGGTGCGGCGGCCGTATGGGCGCACGGTGACCTCCCCGCCGCCCGCGCCCTCGCCGCGAGCGTCGGCTGGGAGCCGGTGCGCATCCTGCGCAAGCTCAGTCGCCCTCTCGCAGAGGAGGATTCCGCGCCGGTCACACTGCCGGAGGGTTACGGCATACGCGGCTTCGTGCCCGGCCAGGACGAGGCCGACTGGCTGCGGATCAATGCGCTGGCGTTCGCCGACCATCCCGAGCAGGGCCGCGTCACCCGCAACGATCTGGACCGACTGATCGCCCAGGACTGGTTCGACCCTGCGGGCCTACTGCTGCTCACCGACGCCAGCGGCGCTGTCATCGGATCGCACTGGACCAAGGTCGATCCGGCCGAGCGTGCACCCGCCGCCGACGGCTCGCCCGTGCCCGCCGGGGAGGTGTCTGTCGTCGCCCTCGACCCCGCCGTCCATGGCCGCGGGCTGGCCGCTCCCCTGACCGCCGCCGGCCTGGCCCATCTGGCCGCGCGCGGTCTGCGCTCGGTCGTGCTCTATGTCGACGACGACAACACCGCCGCCCTGCGCACCTATCGCCGCCTCGGCTTCACCGACCTGGAAGTGCACGCGCAGTACGCGCCGGTGTCCGCAGCCCGCCCAGCCTGACAAGATGTCGGGTATGACGACCCCCCACGACGTGCGACCCGCGGGCGAGTGGGACCTCACCGAACTCGACGACGGCACCCAGGCCGCCATGCCCGAGATCGACGGTGCCCCGCTCGGGGATATCACCTTTGCCGCGACGGCAAGTTCCCGGATGCCGCTGCGCGCCCCCAATGGCCGCTTCGTCCGCGCCGGCGGTCAGGTCGTCAATCACAAGGGACTGCCCGAGGACCGCTTCCTGGACCGTGAGGTCTCCTGGCTGCAGTTCAACGAGCGCGTTCTGCAGTTGGCCGCCGACCCGGACCTGCCGCTGCTGGAGCGCGCCCGCTTCCTCGCGATCTTCAGCAGCAATCTTGACGAATTCTTCATGGTGCGGGTCGCCGGCTTGAAACGCCGCATCGCCACCGGCATCGCCATCCGCTCCGCGTCCGGCCTGGAGCCGCGCGAAGTGCTGGAAAAGATCTCGGCCGTCAGCGCGGAACTCCTTGCGGCACAGTCGCAAATCTTCCACGAGCAGATCCGGCCCGCGCTGGAGGATGAGGGCATTTCGCTGGTGCGCTGGGACGAACTCAGCGATGGCGAGCAGACCCGGCTCACCGGCTACTTCACCGACAACATCTTCCCGGTCCTGACCCCCTTGGCCGTCGACCCGGCGCACCCGTTCCCCTATATCTCCGGGCTCTCGCTGAACCTCGCCGTCGTGCTCATGAACCCCAAGTCGGAGAAGGAGCATTTCGCGCGGGTCAAGGTCCCCGAGATGCTTCCCCGGCTGGTCAAGGTCGAGGTAGCCGACGAGACCTCTGTCGACGAACTCTTCGACACCCGTTTCGTCCCGCTCGAAGACCTCATCTCGGCCCATCTCGACCAACTCTTCCCCGGCATGGTCGTGCTGGAGAGCTTCACCTTCCGCGTCACCCGCAATGAGGATCTTGAGGTCGAGGAGGATGACGCCGAAAATCTGCTGACGGCGCTGGAGCGGGAGTTGACTCGGCGCCGGTTCGGTCCGCCGATCCGCCTCGAAGTCGATGCCGAGATGGATGAGCATGTGCTCGACCTGCTCGTGCGCGAACTCGGCGTCAGCGCCAGCGAGGTCTACAAACTGCCCGAGCCGCTGGATTTGCGCGCCCTCAATATCGTCGCGGACATCGACCGCTCCGATTTGCACTACGAGCGCTTCGTCCCGCGCACCAATGCCGATCTGGCCCCGACGGAGTCGGCCAAGGCCCGCGACATCTTCGCGAGCATCCGCAAGCAGGACATCCTGCTGCACCACCCGTATGACAGTTTCTCCACCTCGGTGCAGGCCTTCATCGGCCAGGCCGCAGCCGACCCGCACGTGCTGGCGATCAAGCAGACGCTCTATCGCACCTCCGGTGACAGTCCGATCATCGACGCGCTCATCGATGCCGCCGCTGCGGGCAAGCAGGTGCTGGCGCTCGTCGAGATCAAGGCTCGCTTCGATGAGGAGAACAACATCTCCTGGGCCCGCAAGCTGGAGCACGCCGGGGTGCATGTCGTCTATGGCATCGTGGGCTTGAAGACGCACTGCAAGCTCTCGCTCGTCGTGCGCCAAGAAGCCGAAGGTCTGCGGCGCTACTGCCATATCGGCACCGGCAACTACAACCCCAAAACTGCTCGCCTGTATGAAGATCTGGGCCTGCTCACGTGTGACCCGGTCGTCGGGGAGGACCTGACCCGGCTGTTCAACCAGCTCTCCGGCCTCGCCCCGCGCAGCCGGTTCAAGCGGCTGCTCGTCGCGCCGCGGTCGGTGCGCTCCGGCCTGATTGACCTCATCGACGCCGAGATCGAGCACGCACGATCCGGGGCTGGTGGCCGAATCGGGTTGAAGGTCAACAGCATTGTCGACGAGAAGCTCATCGATGCGCTCTATCGCGCCTCGCAAGCCGGCGTCGAGGTGCAGATCTGGGTGCGCGGCATCTGCGCCCTGCGTCCCGGCCTGCCCGGCGTCTCGGAGAATATCGAGGTGCGCTCGGTGCTCGGGCGCTTCCTCGAACACTCCCGCGTCTTCGTCTTCGGCGGCGGCGGGCAACCCATCGCTTTCATCGGCAGCGCCGACATGATGCACCGCAATCTCGATCGCCGCGTCGAGGCCCTCGTCCAACTGAACCCGCACCACACGCGCGAGGTGATGGCCCTGATGGAGCGCGGCCGCAGCGACCGCTACGCCCACTGGCGCCTCGGGCCGGACGGGCGCTGGGTGCGTTTCCACCGCGGCGATTCCGGGCCGCTGGCGGACATTCAAGCCGACCTCATCGAGCTCTACGCGAAGCGCCGTCGTCGGGCCAGCCGCTAAGTCCTGGCATGCCTCCTTCTCGTTCGGTCCCCGCCGCCGGCACGCTGCCGTGGCGCGTCGTCGACGGTGAACTGCAAGTCCTGCTGGTGCATCGCCCGCGGTATGACGACTGGTCCTGGGCCAAAGGCAAGCTCGACCCGGGCGAGGATTACGCCATCGCCGCCGCCCGCGAGACCTTCGAGGAGACGGACTTCATGGTCCGCCTCGGGCGCCCGCTGCCCGACGCGCGCTACCAAATCTTGGAGCGGGATCACACCTTCGCCGTGAAGTCCGTGCGCTACTGGGCATCGACGATTACCGGCGGAAGTGGCAAGCCCCGCAACGAGATCGACAAAGTCGCGTGGATGTCGCCGACCCAAGCGCATGCGGCCCTGGACTATGCCCGTGACCGGGACCAATTGCTTGCCCTCGTCGCGATGCACCGGGCCGGTGAGCTCGACACCTGGCCGCTGATCATCGTCCGGCACGCGACCGCACTCCCCCGCTCCAAGTGGTCGCAGAAGGACTGGTTGCGCCCCCTGGACCCGGACGGGCAGGCGCGAGCTGAGGCACTCGTGCCGGTCCTGACGGCATACGGCCCGCTGCGCGCCGTGAGCAGTTCCAGCGTCCGCTGCCGCGACACCCTGGCGCCCTATGCGCGCGCGGGCAAGACAGCCCTGAAGCTGCGGGATTCGCTGTCTGAAGAGGTCTTCGACAAGAACCCCGAGCGCGCGCTGAAGACCGTGCGCAAGGTGATCCGCCGTGGTCGACCGACCGCCCTGTGCTCCCACCGGCCCTTGCTGCCGGCGATCCTTGGGCAACTGCTCGAGGTCGCCGCCGACGCCGATGTGGCGGCGCTGCTTCAGGAGTCGATCGAGCTGGGCATGGACAAGGGCGAGGCGATCGTCTGCCACCTGAGTGGCACCGGAGCCGGCGCGAAAATCGTTGCCGCGGAACGGCATACTCCCTGATCGCAAAGCGGCACGGCGATCGGCGCCCCCTGCCCGCCGATCGCCGCGCCCGGTCAGGGGATTGTCAGCGGCTCACCCGAAGCGGCCGGAGATGTAGTCCTCGGTGGCTTTTTCGCTGGGGTTGTTGAAGATTCGGCTCGTGGAGTCGATCTCGACGAGCTTGCCCGGCTGGCCGGTGGCCTTGAGGTTGAAGAAGGCCGTCTGGTCCGAGACGCGGGCCGCCTGCTGCATGTTGTGCGTCACGATGACGATCGTGTAGCGCTCTTTCAGGTCGTTGATCAAGTCCTCGATCGCGAGCGTGGAGATCGGGTCGAGCGCCGAGCACGGCTCATCCATCAGCAGCACCTGCGGCTCCACGGCGATCGCGCGCGCGATGCAGAGACGCTGCTGCTGCCCGCCGGACAGGCCGGCTCCCGGCTTGTCGAGCCGGTCCTTGACCTCATTCCACAGGTTGGCGCCCTTGAGCGACTTCTCGACGACCTCATCGAGCCGACCCTTGCTCTTGACGCCATTGAGCTTCAGCCCCGCCGCGACATTGTCGCGAATCGTCATGGTGGGGAAGGGATTCGGCCGCTGGAAGACCATACCGACGGTGCGGCGCACGCCGACCGGGTCGACATCCTTGGCGTAGAGGTCTTGGCCGTCGAGGAGCACCTTGCCCTCGACTCGGCCGCCGGGGATGACTTCGTGCATCCGGTTGAGGGTGCGCAGCACCGTGGATTTGCCGCAGCCGGACGGGCCGATGAAGGCGGTGACGGCGCGGGGTTCGATGCTCATCGAGACGCCCTCAACGGCCTTGAAGCTGCCATAGAAGATGTCCAGGTCGCTGACGTCGATGCGCTTGGCCATGGTGGGGATCGCCCTTGTCTGGGTTGGGGGTCGGGGTCAGACCTTGCTGAAGCGGCTCGCGAGCCGGCCCAGCAGGTTGAGCAGGAGGATGAGCAGGATCAGCGTGAGCGCGGCCGCCCAGATCCGGTCGTATGCCGGGTGCGTCACCGCCTGGTCGCGGTCCTGGTTGATCATCGTCGGAAGCGTCGCCATATTGCCGCCGAAGAGATCGGTCGCGATGGCCTTGGTGTAGGGCCCAAGGATCAGCAGCGGAGCTGTCTCGCCCATCACTCGGGCCAGGCCGAGCAGGACGCCGGTGATGATTCCGGAGAAGGCCGTCGGCAGGACGACCGAAAAGATCGTCTTCCACTTCGGCACGCCCAGGGCGTATGCCGCCTCCCGCAACTCGTTCGGGACGAGCTTGAGCATTTCCTCGGTCGAGCGGACGACGACCGGGATCATCAGCAGGGTCAGCGCGAAGCAGACGAAGATGCCCGAGCGCTGGAAGCCGAAGGCGTTGACAAAGACGGCATAGATGAACAAGCCCGCGACGATGGACGGCACGCCGGTGAGGATGTCGACCATGAAGCTGACGGTCCGGGCGAACCGGCCGCGGCCATACTCCACGAGGTAGACCGCGGTCAGCACCCCGATCGGCACCGAAATCAGTGCGGTCACCAGGCCCTGAATCAGGGTGCCCTGGATGGCGTGGACGGCGCCGCCGCCCTCGCGTCGGGCCGTGACTCCCTGTTGGGAGTTGGTCCACCAGGTGGAGTCGAGGATGAGGTGGCCGCCCTTGACCGCGACCGTGACGAGGATCCACACCAGTGGGATGACGGCGATGGCGAAGGCGGCCCACATGACGAATGTCGCGATGGAGTTCTTCAGCGCGCGGCCACCGCTCTTGCCACCGAGGTCGAGGCCGCGGGTCTCGACCACAGGATGATCCCGCGGAAAGTCGTTGGTAATGGCGGTCATTCGGTGAAGGCCTTCCGACGCTCGATGACGATGCGGGCGATGGCGTTGACGATGAAGGTGAGGATGAAGAGCACCAGGCCGGCGGCGATATAGGCGCCCGTCTTCTGCGGAGTGTCGAACTCGCCGGCGCCAAGGGCGATCTTTGAGGCGAAGGTTTCGCCCCCATCGAAGAGGCTGAACGAGAAGGCCGTGCCCTGGGCGAGAGAGGAGATCAGGATCATCACGGCGACCGTCTCGCCGAGAGCGCGGCCGAGGCCGAGCATCGCGGCGGAGATGACACCGGGCTTGCCGAAGGGCAGGACCGCGGTGCGGATCATCTCCCATTTCGTGGCGCCGAGGGCCAGCGCCCCCTCCTTGTGAGTTGGCGGGGTCTGCGCGAAGACTTCGCGTGACAGCGCGGTGATGATCGGCAAAATCATGATCGCGAGGACGATGCCCGCGAGGAAGATCGTCGTGCTACTCCCGACGGTCGTCTCTTTGAAAAGCGGGAACCACCCAAGGTTGTCCCGCAAGAAGTTCTGGATGCCGTCCGTATGCGGACCGAGGACTCGAAGCCCCCACAGGCCGAAGATGATCGAGGGCACGGCCGCGAGCAGGTCGACGGTGGACGCGGCGGGTTTGGAGAGCCACTTCGGGGCGTAGTTGGTGATGAACAAGGCGACGGCAATCCCGATCGGCACGGCGATGGCCAGCGCCATCAGCGAGGACAGGACGGTTACCCACAGCAAACGCAGGATGCCGAAACGCGGGTGATCACCGCCGACGCTCCATTCAGTGGAGGTGAGGAAGTTCGCCTCGTTCTTCATCAGCGACGGGATCGCCTGCGATAGCAGGAAAACCCCGATCAACGTGACAAGGCCGACGACGATGGCGCCCGCGCCAATGGCGGCGCCGCCAAAGAGTCGGTCGCCGAGGCGGCCGGTTCCCGCGCCGTCGCCGGCGAGCGGTGACTGTCCGTGGGCCCCGGGTGTCTCGTCGGCGATGGAGACGCCGGTCACGCTCTGCATGGCTGGCTCACCTTCCGTTGTCGTATGTCGATGTCGTATGCGGATGTGCGACGGGCCCGGCCGGTGAGGCTTCCCGGCCGGGCCGCGTCGCCCGTGGTCGTGCTGCGTGCTAGCCCCTCTTGCGAAACCCCGGGATGGGGTCCCCGCGAAGTACCGGAGCGAGCTTGCGAGCGAGGAAACTTCGTGGGGTACGGATCAGGACAGGGCCGAGACGGCGGCCTCAACCTTGGACTGAACCTCAGTGGGCAGCGGCGCGTAGCCGATCTCCTCAATGAGGGTCTGAGCATCGCTGGAGGCGAAGTAGGTGAGGAAGGACTTGATCTGGTTCTGCTTCTCCTTGTCCTTGTTGACCGAGCAGACGATCTCGTAGGTCACCAGGCCGATCGGGTAGGCCCCGGCCTCCTTGGTGGCGTAGTCGAGCTTCAGGCGCAGGTCGTTGCCCTCGCCGTCGGCGGTGGACGTCGCGATGAACTTGCCGATCGACTCGCTGGTCAACTCGACGGCGCCCGAGCCGTTGTCGATCTGGGCCATGCCGAGGGCGTTGTCCTTGGCGTAGGACAGCTCGACATAGGTGATGCCGCCCGCGGTGGCCTTGACGGCGTCGGCGACACCGGAGGACTTCTCCTTGCCCTCACCCTTGCCGGTCCAGGACTTGGCCGGCTCACCGGCCCAGGCGTCGCCGCCCGCGGCCTTGAGGTACTTGGTGAAGTTCTCCGTGGTGCCCGACTCGTCCGAGCGGAAGAAGGGCTTGATCGGGGTGCTGGGCAGCGTCACGCCGTCGTTGAGCGCGGCGATCTTGGGGTCGTTCCACGTCGTGATCTCGCCCTGGAAGATCGCCGCCAGGGTCGCAGCGTCAAGGACCAGCTTGTCGACGCCGTCGAGGTTGTAGGCCACGGCGATCGGGCCGATCACCATCGGGAGATTCCAAGCGTCGGACTCGCAGCGCTTCTTGGCCGCGTCGACCTCGATGACGCCATCCTTCTCCTCGGTCTTCAGCGCCGAGTCGGAGCCAGCGAAGTCAACCTGGCCAGCGTTGAACTGCTTGATGCCGGTGCCGGAGCCGGTCGGGTTGTAGTTGATCGTCAGGTCGGGGCACTTCTCGTTGTATGCCGTGACGACCTCCTCGAAGGCGTTCTTCTGAGCCGAGGAGCCTTCGGCGTTCAGCGTGCCGGAGGGGCAGGCGGCGGCGTCGGTGGACGACGTCTCGCCGGAGGTGCTCGAGCTGTTGGTCGATCCGGAGGCCGAGGAGCTGGAGGAGCTCGCGGTGTTGTTGTCCGACCCACACCCGGCGAGGGCAAGGCTGCCTGCGGCAACCAGGAGCACGGCGGCGCGGCGGCGGTGGATGGTCTGCACGAAAGGGACCCTCTCTAGGTCTTTGGACGGCGAGCCTTACGTTCGGCTCGCTCGTCCTCGACGGTAGGAATCGCTGGTGGCGCGCTGGTCCCGCTTTGTTGAACGGCTGGTGAACGGGCCGGGAATGCTTGGCCTTCGCCGCGCCTTCCCGTGCTTGCCGACACCGATGTATGCGGTGCGGCTGCCCCCGCCGGGCCGTCACCACGCCGAACCCCGGCCCGACCTTCCGCCGGCATGGGCCCCAAAGTGACGAGGGCGTCACTTTCGGCTGAGATCGTCACATCAACCTGACGACCTCGGCCGAAACTGACGACCTCAGGCCGGCCCGCAGCCGGTCAGGTCCGGGTGCGAGCGGTCAGGTCAGGCGAGCAGATGCAACGCGTACCAGCTCAGCGCCGCGAGCAAACCAGCGCCGGGAAAGGTCAGCAGCCACGCCCAGCCGATATCGCGCGCCACCTGCCAGCGCACCGCCTTGGTCCCGCGCGTCGCGCCGGCCCCCAAGATCGCGGCCGTGATGGCCTGCGTCGTCGAAATCGGCGCCCGCAGCGCCGTCGCGACGAACAAGATCGCCGCCGCGCTGACCTCGGCGGCGAAGCCCTGCGGCGATTCAAGGTCGATGATCCGCTGCCCCAGCGTGCGCATGATGCGCCAGCCACCTGCATACGTCCCCAAACTGAGCACCGCCGCGCAGAGCACCAGCACCCAGATGGGAATAGCCGCGGATCCGTCGGCGTGGTGACCCGAGACGGTCAGCGCCAGCACGACGACACCCGCCGTCTTGGCCGCATCCTGCATGCCATGGCCGAACGCCATCCCGGCCGCCGACACCGTCTGGGCGAGGCGGAAGCCGCGGGCGACCGAAGCCGCGGGGCGCGATCGGAAGGCCCACATGATCGCGGCCATCACGGCATACCCCAGAAGCAGGCCGAGGAGCGGGGAGGCGAGCATGGGCAGCAGAACCAGCTTGGTCACGCCGCCCCACAGCACCTCGCTGCCCGCGGCGAGCGCGGCGCCGCCGAGGCCGCCGACGAGGGCGTGGCTGGAGGAGGACGGCAGGCCGCGCGCCCAGGTGACGAGATTCCAGGTGGTCGCGCCGACCAGGGCCGCCGCGCAGAGCAGCAGTCCGGAGTTGCCGCGCGGTGCCTCGATGATGCCGCTGCCGACGGTTTGGGCGACGCGCGCACCGAAGAAGGCGCCGATGAGATTGGCGGCGGCGGCCAGGGTGACGGCCACGCGCGGCGTGAGGGCGCGGGTCGAGACTGAGGTGGCCACCGCATTGGCGGAGTCGTGGAAACCGTTCGTGTAGGTGAACGCGAGGGCGAGCGCGACGACACTCGCCGTGGGCAGCCAGTCCACGACGAGCTCAGGAGGCCTTCATCGAGATGACCTCGATCACGTGCGCGACCTGTTCGAAGCCATTGCTCACCGCTTCGAGGGCGTCGACGACATCGAGGACTTTGAGGATCTCCAGCACCTGGTCCGGATCGCCGCCGAGCAGGCCGGCCCGGATGCGGCGGTGCTCACGATCGGCCTGGTTCTCCAGGCGGTTGATCTCCACGACATACTCCCGGACCCGCTCGGCGTCCCGCAGCGCACCGAGGACGCTCACGGTCAGTTCCGCCATCCGGGCGATGACCTGGATCTGCGTCGCGGAGCGCTCGGGGAGGGCGGCCAGATGGTAGGCATCGATCAGGTCGACGCCGCGATCCATGTGGTCGAGGCAGTCGTCGAGGCGGGCCGCGAGGGCGTGCATGTCGGCGCGGTCGTATGGCGTCACGAACGAGCCGTCGACGGTGGCGATGATCTCGTGGGTGGTTTCGTCGGCGCGGTGCTCGACGTCCCTCATCCGGGCGGCGACTTCGGGGCGGGTGGCCTCGTCGGCGGCCAGGAGATCGGTCAAAAGCCGGGCGCCCTCGACCAGCAGCTGGGCGCTTTGCGCGAAAAGAGCGGAGAAGAGGTCGTCATTGCGCGGGGTTAGTCGGAAACCCACCGGCTCTCCCCAGGTCGGACGGACACGATCTGTGCCACATCGTAATCGGGGAAGACCAGGCGCTATCTCCCCGTCGTGCCCAGGCGCCGTTTTATGGTGTCAGCTATGGGACAAGAGACGCCGACGAGGGGCGACGAGGACACCTTCACCACTGAGTCAGTCTTGCTCTCCGGCGTCCGAACAGCCATCTCCAATGCGCAGGGCTCCATGGACCAGGGAGCCATCGACGAGGCGCTCGGCGTGACCCGCCAGCAGGCCGCAGACTCTCTGGACGCGCCCGCGCCCGCCGCGGCGGCTGTCACAGGCTGAGCGTGGACCTCCGTAGAGAGTTCGAGAACCCCTGCCCGGCCCTGAGAACGGTGTCTTCTCGCAGGTCACAGGGAGTCTACCGGCGGGATCGGAGGCCGTCGGAACCGTCCGTAGAGGACTCGCGGGGGCGGATGGTGCGTGCAGTTGGGATGACTCAAACCTTTCTGAGCCCGACGCAGGTGGACGAGTTGGTGGCCCGCTACGAGGCGGGCGCGACCCTGGTGGAGCTAGGCGAGCGGTTCAGCATCCATCGCCGCACTGCCGCTGCGCATCTGGTCCGCCGTTCTGTCCCGATCCGCCGCCGCGGCCTTGACGCGTGCGACTTCGCCGAAGCGGTCGAGCTATATGCCGGAGGGTTGAGCCTGATGGAGGTCGGGTTGCGGTTCCAGGTCAGCCAACAAGCGGTCCGACGTGCACTCGTCGCTGAGGGGGTCACAGTCCGGCCAAGTGGACGTCAGTCACGATAGTCAGAGCGCAGGGCGCTTCGATCGCCCCGGTTTCAGGAGCATGCGTGCTCGGTCGCGGGAGGCGCTTCGCACTACTCGCCCCGTTCCAACGCCACAAACAATGTCGACGCAAAAGATGTGAATCGATCTGAGGGCTTGAACTACGCACAGTTGTCGACGACGCACTACCGAACCGCGATCATCTTTCGCTACTGCGGGCGAACAGCAACTCGGGTCTCAACCTGAGTCTTGACCTGATTGTAAATGTCCACGTTCACGGTCGGAGCGACCCAGAGGGACAGGGCGACGGCGAAGTCCACCTCCTGGCCCGCGAGTCCTCCGGCTTGCTCGAAGCACTTGACTCGGACGACCATGTTCGATCCCTGGCCAGAGCCAAATGTGCTGTTCAGCTCCCACGATTGGTGCTGCACGGTTGCGGCACCACGAGTGGTGGTGTCGGAGGAGAGACCACTGGGAGTTTGCAGCTTGGGTATCGAGCCGGCCGGCTTGACGAAGGACATTGCGGCACGCCGGTACTGACGGTGTCGCCAGTTGACTGGGCTGAGCCAGGCGAGCGTTGCGTCGATTCGCTTGGCCTCGCGGACATTGAGACCATCCGGAAGAGGGAAGAGTAGTTCTTGTTCTTGTGCCGCACCAATCGAGCCAACGAAGAGCACGACGGCTTCGTTGGTTGCGCACCCGTCGGCAAAGTCTCGTTGGATGCTGCCGTTGCCCAGCGCAGCTTCGGGAGCCAGCGGTTGCGTCGACAGATCGTGGACGAAGCCCGTGCCGTGCACGAGGAGCGCCTTGATCGCTGATGCTCGCTGGCGGCGGGTGATCGTGCGTCCGGCGGTGATCTGCTCGATGAGATCGTGGATTCGGGCCGCCTGTCGAGTGACCAGCGCTGCGGCGGGGCTGGTGCCAGCGATGAATACTTCCTTGTTCTGTGCCGGAGTTGCGACGCGAATCCCCGGCCCCAATGACGACAGGCTGGTGAAGGAGACGGAATCCTCAGGCGTCGGCGGGTCGCGGAAGATCACTCGGCCGCCGTTCGCGACGAGATCAGGTTTGATGCTCCGCCGATAGCCGCTCCCAGTCGCAGAGATCGGGCTGAGGCTCGGCAGCCCGTCTGTCGGGTCAAGCGCGTAGCCCCGCGGGTCCGCGCCCGATGCGTCGTCATGCAGGGCGCCCACTGTGAGAGCGTTGACCGATTCAGCTGGAGCGAGCGGGCGGCGGTTGTTCTGCTCACGTTGCTGAGCATCAAGGATGGCTTGTCGTCGATCTTCGCCTACCAGGTCGGCGATCTCGCGTGAGTTGCTCGGCGTCAGTCTGAGTCGGGGATGATTGCCTACCGAGACGATGATGAGTACGCCGTACTCGTAGCTGAGCCAGTCGATGGAGCAATTGTCAAGAGTTGTGGATGGGTGTGTCATGACGCGCGTTGATCTCCTCCTTCGTGGTGGTCG
>NZ_BAAAPO010000043.1:13428-31184 GCF_039531185.1 Nostocoides veronense | reverse complement strand
TTCCGACGCCCCCACGACATCCCTCGCCCGCCCGACCACGAATCGCCCGTTGATCAGCGGTTCCCTAGATCCCCGTGAGCGACAGGACGTCGTGACCACGGCCCGGGAAACCGGAGCTTTGGAACCACTGCGCGAGGTTCTGATCGAACTAGGTGCTGAACCGGGGCCTGCCGACGACCGCTTCTCGACCGCGCTGGCTCAGTGGCGGCGATCCCGCGAACACGTGGGCGACTCGGCCGTCGTCTGGCTGACGCGCTGGGAGCAAGCGCGCTGGCGCGAGCGGCCGGAGCTCGTATGGCGCGCGTTCTGGGACATCTCGATGGACAACTCTCGCTCGCCGCAGGAGTGGGAGCTGGCGACACGGCGTGAGCGGGCCCTGGGGCGTCTGCGACGGGCGCGGCGTGGACTGGCCGGGGTGCCGCGCGCCATCAATGGGCGACGCGGGAAGGGGTCGTAGTCCGCATCCCGCAACCCCCGCCGGCGGCGTCAGGGGTGCGCGGCGAGGGGGTGGGCACCTCGGCGAGGATGATCTTGTCGACATGCTCCGAGACGACGTCGACCGCACGGCGGCTGAGGCCGGTGTCGGTGACGAGGATGTCGACGCGATCGAGCGCCACGATCGTGCCGAGCCCGACGACGCCCCACTTCGTGTGGTCTGCCGTCACACAGACAGTGCGCGCGCAGTCGATGAGAGCGCGATTCGTCTCCGCCTCAACGAGATTCGGCGTCGTCAACCCCGCTCGCTCGTCGAGGCCATGGACACCGAGGAACAGCATGTCCACATGCAGCGTCCGCAGGGCACCAACCGCGATCGGGCCGACCAAGGCCTCGGACGGTGTGCGCGTGCCGCCGGTGAGCACGACCGTCTGGCCGGCGGTCTCGGCCGTGTCGGCGAGCAATTGCGCCGCAGGGATCGAGTTCGTGACAATCGTGATGCCCTGGACCGATCGCAATTCGGCGGCCAGGGCCATTGTCGTCGTGCCGGCCGAGATGGCGATGGAGCTGCCGGGGGCGACCAGCTGCGCCGCCTCGGCCGCGATCGCCGCCTTGGCCTCGAGCATCAGCCGAGACTTCACAACGAAACCCGGCTCGTCGCTGGATGGGGCGGGCGCCGTCAGGCCATGCGCCTGGTCCAGCGAAACGGCGCCACCATGTACCCGTTCGAGCAGCCCGCGCCGCGCCAAGGCCTCGATGTCCCGGCGGACCGTCATATCGGACACACCCAGCGTGGTCACGAGATCCGCGACGCGCACCGCCCCGGAAACGCCCAACTCCTGAAGGATCCGGGCTTGTCGCTGGCTGGCCAACATGGCGTGTCAGCCCTCTCGGATGGCCGCGCACCCGCCGGGCGGCAGGACGATCTCGGAATCGACGGACGCCGCGGACACCAGGTCATAGCCATCGACGGCCACCCGCGCCTCGTCGGCCCCGTGATTGAGCAGGAACAGCCACGACCGCTCCCCCGAGCGGCGCCGCACCGCCTCGACACCCACCGGGACGTATGCCGCGGGCTCGATCCCCGCGGCATCGATCACCTCCCCGAGCACAGACCGCCAGGTGTCGTCGTCGAAGCGGGTCCCGGCATACCACGCCGTCCCGGAACCGACCCTGCGACGGGTCAATGCGGGGCTCCCGGCGACGGGGCCCGCGGCATACGAGATGAGGACCTCGGCATCGGTGGCGGTGGCGAACTCACTCCACCGCGTGCCAGTGCCGCGGGTGAGGGCGACCGAGTCCCCCGGCAGGAGCGGGTTGAACTCCTCCACCCGCACGCCGAGCAAGTCGGTGAAGGCGCCGGGATAACCGCCGAGGCGGACGTGATCGTTCTCGTCGACCAGCCCGGACACATAGGTCACCAGGACCTGAGCGCCCCGTTCGGCGGCGGCCCGGATACTGGCGGCGTCGTCGTCGGTGACGAGGTAGAGGGTCGGGACGATGACCACGGCATACGCGCTGAGCTCGGCGCTGGGGTGGATGACATCGCAGGTAATCCCGCGCTCGCGCAGCAGGCGATGGGTGAGCTGGGCGATCTCGGGATAGTCGACATCGGCGCTCGGCATCGCCGGGCCGCTCCACGCCCACTGCGCCTGGAAGTCATAGAGGATCGCCACCGAGGCCTCGACGCGCGAACCCTTGACCTCACCGAGCGCCGCCGCGATCTCCCCGAGCCGCGCCACTTCACGGAAGCGGGCACTGTCCGCGCCCGTGTGCGGGACCAGCGCGGAGTGCCACTTCTCGGCGCCGGCGCGCGACTGCCGCCACTGGAAGAAGCCGATGGTGTCGGCGCCGTGCGCGACATGCGTGAGGCTGTCCCGGATCGTCTGCCCGAGGGCCTTCGCCGGATTGACCGGCTGCCAGTTCACCGCGCTCGTCGAGTGCTCCATGAGCAACCACGGCGCCCCGCCGGCGAGGCCGCGCGTGACATCTGCCTGGAAGCTGAGCTCCGGCCCGGGGTGGCCCAGCGTGTTCACGAGATAGTGATCGGTACTGACGATGTCCTGGTGGGGCGCCCACTGGTGATAGTCGAGGTGCCGGAAGCCGGTCATCGACATGAAATTGGTGGTCACGGGCACACCAGGCGAGAGATCGGCGAGGATCTCCTTCTCGCCGAGGAAATGCTGCAGCAGCGTGTCGGAGCCGAAGCGCTTGAAGTCCAGGACCTGCGTCGGGTTGTGGAAGGTCGGGGTCGTGCGCGGCGGCAGGATCTGCTCGAAGTCGGTGTAGCGCTGGCTCCAAAAGGCCGTCCCCCACGCGTGGTTGAGCCGGTCGAGACTGCCATAGCGTCGCTGCAGCCAGACGCGGAAGGCGGCGGCGCAGGTGTCGCAGTAACAGGGCAGGTTGTGGCAGGCGTATTCGTTCGAGACGTGCCACATCGCCAGCGCCGGGTGCTGGTGGTAGCGCTGCGCGAGTTGGGTCACCAGAGCGCGCGCGGCATCGCGGAAGATCGGACTGCTCGGGCACCAACTTTGCCGGCTGCCCGGATAGAGCGTGGTCCCGTCGATCGTCACCGGCAGGATCTCGGGGTATGCCGCGGTGAGCCACGGCGGCGGGCTCGCCGTCGCGGTGGCCAGGTCGACCGCGATGCCCGCCTCGGCGAGCATCCCCATGATCTCGTCGAGCCAGGCGAAGTCGTACTCGCCCTTGGTCGGTTCCAGCCAGGACCAGGAGAAGATGCCCAGGCTGACGAAGCTCACCCCTGCCTGCTTCATCAGGGCGATGTCCTCGTCCCAGACCTCGCGAGGCCACTGCTCGGGGTTGTAGTCGCCGCCATACGCCAGAACATCGTCGGGCCAGTTCCGCATGTCGCGCAGTCTTCCCGGGTGGACAGGCAAAGTCCACAACTTCCATCAGAAATGAACGCACATCCATTGGCAACAATTGCGCTACGGTGCTCGGGCTCCTGTTCTGTCCTCTTGACAGCCCCACCACATCCGGACAAGATCAGCCCTGGTGATCGCTTGTGGTGATTACTGTTCGTTTCCACGAGCACGTTCAAAGGAGAACATTCATGGCCCGTCCTCGGACTTTCGAGGAGTACCTCGCCTCCCTCGTCCCGCCCTCGGTCCGCGGCGTTGACCGCCGGACCCTGCTCGCGGGTGGGGTTTCGCTCAGCGCCCTCGCCCTGGCCGGCTGCGGCGGCGACAGCGGCTCCGGCTCGAGCACCTCTGCCAGTGGGGGCGGCAGCGCCGCCGCGGCCACAGGTGAGGTCACCCTCGGCTCCAACCAGTCCGATGCGGTCCCGAAGGCCGCCATCCAGGCCGTCGTCGACGCCTTCCAGAAGGCCAACAGCGGCCTCACGGTCAAGGTCAACACAGTCGACCACAACACCTTCCAGGAGAACATCAACAACTACCTGCAAGGCTCCCCCGACGATGTCTTCATGTGGTTCGCGGGCTATCGCATGCGCTTCTTCGCCAGCCAGGGCCTCGCGGGCGACATCTCCGACGTGTGGTCCGGGATGTCGGGCCTCTCGGACGCGATGAAGAAGTCGTCCACCGGCGACGACGGCAAGCAGTACCTCATGCCCTCGACCTACTACCCGTGGGCGCTGTTCTACCGGAAGTCGCTCTGGGAGGAGAAGGGCTACGAGGTCCCCAAGACCCTCGACGACCTCAAGACCCTCGGCGCCAAGATGAAGGCTGACGGCATCGACCCGATCGCCTTTGGCGACAAGGACGGCTGGCCCGCCATGGGCACCTTCGACCAGCTCAACCTCCGTGTCAACGGCTATGACTTCCACGTCGCGCTGATGGCCGGCAAGGAAGACTGGGCCGGCGACAAGGTCAAGAAGGTCTTCGAGACCTGGCGCGACATCCTGCCCCTGCACCAGGCCGACAGCCTCGGCCGGACGTGGCAGGAAGCGGCGCAGTCGCTGCAGCAGAAGAAGTCCGGGATGTATCTCCTCGGCACCTTCGTGGCGCAGCAATTCGAGCAGGGCGCCGAGCAGGAGGACCTCGACTTCTTCACCTTCCCCGAGATCGATTCGGCCATCGGTGCCGACGCGATCGAAGCACCGATCGACGGCTACATGATGCGTGCCAAGCCCAAGAACGAGGCCGGCGCGAAGAAGTACCTCGCCTATGCCGGCAGCAAGGACGCGCAGCAGGTGCTGCTCGCGAAGGACCCGAGCGTCATCGGCGCCAACAGCGAGGTCGACACGACCAGCTACACCTCGCTGCAGAAGAAGTCGGCCGAGTTCGTCGCGTCCGCCAAGTCGATCGCGCAGTTCATGGACCGCGACACCCGTCCTGACTTCGCCTCCACGGTGATGATCCCGGCGATCCAGGAGTTCATCAAGAACCCCACGGACATCGACGGAATCACCAAGAACATCCAGGCCCAGAAGGTCAGCATCTTCGGATCCTGACCACCGTCGTATGCCGCGCCTGCCCACTCAGGTGCCGGCGCGGCATACGAAATTGGCGTGCGCGAGTTAGGGGTTTGCGAGTGGCGAGATACAAAGGGATCAACCAGATCTCGGGGGTCGACCGTATCGTCGTCGCCCTGATGATCGTGGTGCCGACATTGCTGATGGTCTGGCTCGTGTGGCTGCCAGCGATCGGCTCGGTTTTGCTTTCCTTCACCAACTGGAATGGCATCGGCTCGATCGGCGACGCCAAGTTCCTGGGGCTGAAGAATTATCACGACGTGACGACGATCTATCCGCCGTTCTGGCCGGCCGTGCGTCACAACCTGATCTGGCTGGCCGTGACCTTCTTGGTCGCGACGCCGCTCGGGATGTTCCTGGCGGTACTTCTGGACAAGGAAATGCGCGGGTCGCGGATCTACCAGACGTCGTTCTATCTGCCAGTCGTCCTGTCACTGGCGCTCGTCGGGTTCATCTGGCAGTTGATGTATAGCCGTGACCAGGGGCTCATCAATGGCCTCACCGGCAGCACGATCGACTGGTACGGCGATCCCAAGTACAACCTGTGGGCAGCGTTGGTGGCCGCCTGTTGGCGGCAGACGGGCTACATCATGCTGCTGTACTTAGCGGGATTGAAGGGCGTGGATGTCTCGTTGCGCGAGGCCGCCAAGGTCGACGGCGCCAACGAGCGCACGACCTTCTTCAAGATCGTCTTTCCGGTCCTGGCCCCGATCAACATCATCGTGCTGGTGGTCTCGGTCATCGAGTCCCTGCGCGCCTTCGACCTGGTCTGGGTCATCAACAAGGGCCGCAATGGGCTGGAGTTGATTGCCACCTTGGTCACCCAGAACATCGTGGGTGAGGCCAGCCGAATCGGCTTCGGCTCGGCCCTCGCGACGATCATGTTGCTGATCAGCTCGGTCTTCATCGCTATCTATCTGCGCATCGTCATGAGGGAGGACCAGCGATGACCACCCCGATCGCCGTGCCTGAGGTCGCCGAAGAATCGGCCCAGCAGCTCAAGGTCTCCAAGGTGGCCACCGGCTCCGGCAAGGCTAGCCGGGCGACCCAGATCTTCCTGGCCGTCATGGCTCTCGTGTGGTTCTTCCCGATCCTGTATGCCGTGATGAACAGCTTCCGCGATTACGCCTATACCGCGAAGCATGGGTATGTCTCGTTCGGCGGCTTCACGCTGGAGAACTACAAGAACGCGTGGGAACGAGCCGACTTCTCGCACACCTTGATGAACTCGCTGAAAATCACCGTGCCCGCGGTGCTGCTGACGCTTTTTCTCTCGTGCTGCGTTGCTTTCGTCGTCTCGCGCTTCTCGTGGCGCTTCAACCTCGCGCTGCTCGGCCTCTTCACCGCGGCGAACTTGCTGCCTCCTCAGGCGCTGCTCATCCCGGTGTATCGCATGTTCCGCCAGATTCCGATGCCCACGTGGCTCAGCGACTCAGGGACCCTGCTGAACTCTCACTGGGGCCTGATCCTCGTCAATGTCGCCTTCCAGACCGGCTTTTGTTCGTTCGTCTTGTCGAACTATATGAAGACGCTTCCGCGCGAGTTGTATGAGTCGGCGGTCGTCGACGGGGCGAGCGTGACTCGGCAATTCTTCGGCCTGACGCTGCCGCTCTGTCGACCCCCGCTGGCCGCCCTGGCGACACTCGAAACCACCTGGATCTACAACGAATTCTTCTGGGCCACAGTGCTTTTGCAGCAGGGTGACAAGTTCCCGGTGACGAGCTCACTGAACAATCTGCGCGGTGAGTTCTTCACCGACAACAACCTGGTCGCTGCCGGCTCGGTGCTCGTCGCTCTGCCGACATTGATCATCTTCTTCCTGCTCCAGAAGCAGTTCGTCTCCGGCCTGACCTTGGGCGCGACGAAGGGCTGACGTCTCCGGTTCGTTGGCCTGCCGGGGCTCTCCGCGATCTGAGCTCAGCGGACGAACCAGGTGGTGCCGGCATACTCCAGCGCCCGGTCGAGCCGGCCGCGGGAGGAAGAACGCAGCGACGGCAGTTCGTCGAGGGCGAACCAGCCGACCTCGGTTTTTTCGCCATCGGCCGGGTGCGCCTCGCCGCTGACGACCCCGCCTCATCGCGCACGACACCCGTGGTGCCGACCAGCGATAGCAGGTCGGTGCCGACCTTCGCGCGCAGGGCCAGGACGAACTCGGGGATCGGCATTGCCGCAGCCTAGTTGCGCGGCGCGGAGGTGGCCCGACGACCGGCATACGCCCGATACAGCGCATAGGCGGCGACGGCGCACAACAGATGCCAGGCGGCGTGACCCTGCAGCAGCGAACTGGGGTCACACCACGGGCCACCGGTCTTGGAGAGCGACCAAATTCCAAGGGCCACCAGCAGCGAGCCTGCCGACACACCCAGCCAGCGCCGGTCCACACCGCTCGCCCCGTCGCGGCGCGCCAGAGTTGCCTCGATCCCCACCACCGCCAGGATCGTCACGGCGAACGCGAGATTGCCACTGTGTTCAATCCACGCCAGCCGGCCGCCGCGGAAATAGGCCACCTCCTGCGCAAGCAGTGCCACCAGGAAGACCCGGATCACACTCCACCGGTCGGTCCGCCGCACGAGGCGCGCGACGGCATACGCGAGGGCGAAGCTGCTCACCAGGAACATGCTGGTCAGGTCGAGGTCGCCGCCGATGGCGCTCGCGGTGGCGTGCATCGCCGCGCTGGCCGGGCCGAGTGTGACCACGAGCAGGGCGTATGCCGTTGCCAGCCACCGTGGGAAGCGCGCCGCCGGCCGACGGGCAGCGTGCGCGGCGATGGCGATTCCGGCGAGGACGAAGCCGAGGTTGGAGACGGTATTGGCCGGTTGACGGAAGAGGGCGGCCGCCGCCGCCTCGCAGAACTCCTGGCCCCGGCCCACATCCGGGCCGAAGGATCCCGCCAGCACGGCCAGCACGAAGCCTGTGCACGCGAGCACCGCCCACGCAAGGACCAGGACGACCATCGGCGCAGCATACGGACCTCGCGTGCGTCGCCTTGGGGGCGGAGCACTAGAGTCGGAGGTGACCCGGTATGTCGTCGGCGCGTCCACGGCATACGACCAGACCACGACACAAAGAGGTTCGAGGCAGTGACAACCACCCCCGTCAAGGTCGCCGTCACCGGCGCCGCCGGTCAGATCGGCTACAGCCTGCTCTTCCGTCTCGCCAGCGGTGCGCTGCTCGGCCCGGACACCCCGATTCAGCTGCGGCTCTTGGAGATCACGCCCGCACTGAAGACCCTTGAGGGTGTCGTCATGGAGTTGGACGACTGCGCGTTCCCGACCTTGGCCGGTGTCGAGATCGGCGATGACCCCAATGTGATCTTCGATGGCGTCAACCACGCCTTGCTCGTCGGTGCGCGCCCGCGTGGTCCGGGGATGGAGCGCGGCGATCTCCTGGAGGCCAATGGCGGCATCTTTGCCCCGCAGGGCAAGGCCCTCAACGCCCACGCGGCCTCGGATGTGCGGGTCACGATCACCGGCAACCCGGCCAACACCAACGCCCTCATCGCGATGTCGAACGCCCCCGACATCCCGACCGAGCGCTTCTCGGCGCTGACCCGCCTCGACCACAACCGCGCGATCTCGCAACTCGCGGCGAAGCTCGGCGTCCCCGTCACCGAGATCAAGAAGATGACGATCTGGGGCAACCACTCGGCGACGCAGTATCCCGATCTCTTCCACGCCGAGGTCGGCGGCCGCAATGCCGCCGAGGCGGTCGGCGACCAGGACTGGTTGGCCAACACCTTTATCCCGACCGTTGCCAAGCGCGGCGCGGCGATCATCGAGGCCCGCGGGTCGTCGTCGGCGGCGTCCGCGGCGTCGGCCACGATCGACCACGCTCGCACCTGGATCGACGGAACGGCCGAGGGCGACTGGACCTCGATGTCGGTTCTTTCGGACGGCTCGTATGGCGTCCCCGAAGGCCTGATCTCTTCCTTCCCCGTGACCGTCTCCGACGGCCAGTGGTCGATCGTGCAGGGCCTGGAGATCGACGACTTCTCCCGCGCGAAGATCGACGCATCCACGGCCGAACTGGCCGAGGAGCGCGAGGCCGTCAAGGGTCTTGGCCTGATCTAACAGCCTGATCTGAACCGGCGGTTGAGGTCGTCAGTTTCGGTCGAGGTCGTCAGGTTGACCTGACGATTTGGGCCGAAAGTGACGACCTCAGGCCGAGTTCGTCACGTTCGGTCTGGGACCTTGGCTTGGGCTCAGATGCGAGCGCGCAGGTCGAGGGCGAAGCCGGCGAAGAGCACGGCCGCGCCGAGGATCACGAGGAGCAGCACGTCGAGGCCGCGTGACCGGGTGATCAAGCCGCCGGCGCGTTCGGGAGGCAAGACAAGACGCAAGGCCGCCGCCGCGAGACATGCGCCGCCGAGGCTCAGGGTGGCTCGAAGCATGTGATCCGTTGCCGCCCAAGCGATTCCGCTGACGGCCATGGCCGCGATGAGCCACCAAATCCCCAGGCGCGCGACGATCGGCGGGCGCGGTTCGGGTTCGCTCGGTCGCACCTTGCCCGGACCCCAGGGCTCCTCGGCGCCGAGCTGTTCCTGGCTCGTGCGGCCGGCGAGGAAGCGGCGGTGGGAGCGTCGCCGTTCCATCACCTCGGCCAGCGGCGGGTCAGCGGCGCCGGATCTGGACCGGAGGCGGCATCAGGGGGCGTCATGGCGGGCTGTCGCGAACTCAGCGAGCGGCGAGGTGGCGCTCGGCCGCTTCCACGACATTGCTCAGCAGCATCGCGCGCGTCATCGGGCCAACGCCCCCAGGGTTGGGGCTGACAAAGCCAGCGACCTCCCAGACGTCCGGGTGCACATCTCCGGCGACGACACTGTGCCCGTCCTCGGCGGTGATCCGGCTGACGCCGACATCGAGGACCGCCGCGCCCGGCTTGACCATGTCGGCCGTCACGATCCCTGGCACGCCAGCGGCGGCGACGATGACATCGGCGCGCCGCAGCTCCGCGGCCAGATCCTTGGTGCCGGTGTGGCAGGTCACGACCGTGGAGTTTTCGGAGCGGCGGGTGAGCATCAGCCCCAACGGCCGGCCGACGGTGATTCCGCGCCCGACAACGGCGACGCGCGCGCCAGCGAGGGGGACGTCATACCTCCGAAGCAATTCGATGCACCCCTTGGGGGTGCAGGGCAAGGGGGCGTCCTTGCCGAGAACCAGCCAACCGAGGTTGGTCGGGTGCAGGCCGTCGACATCTTTGGCGGGGTCGACGCGGGAGAGGATCGCGTTCTCGTCGAGGCCCGTCGGTTGCTGCACAAGGAAGCCGGTGCAGCCGGGGTCAGCATTGAGCTCGTCGACGACGGCGAGAACCTCGTCCAGCGTGGCCGTCGCAGGCAGGTCGCGGCGGTAGCTCGCGATGCCGATCTCGGCCGCATCCTTGTGCTTGGCGTTGACGTACCACGTGCTCGCGGGGTCGTTGCCGACAAGCACGGTGCCGATGCCCGGCACCACCTCCCGTTCCGCGAGGGCCGCGACACGCTCGGTCAGCTCCGCCTTGATCGTCGCGAGGATCGCCTTGCCGTCCAGGGTGGTCGCGGTCATATGCACGATCCTGGCACACCACTCGTCGTGCTCCCGACCACCTCGCGGCGCCCGGATCGGCAAGGATGGCCCGATGCCGACCCCAGCCGTGATGTGGTTCCGCCGCGATCTGCGCCGCCGCGACAATCCGGCCCTGGCGGCCGCCGCGGCCGATGCGAGCGTGGTCCCGCTTGTCGTGCTCGACCCTGCCCTGCTGCGGAGCCCGGCGCGCCCGCGGGACGCGGCCTTTCTCACCGCCGTTGCTGCCCTGCGAGAAGAACTCGACGGCCTGGTTGTTCGCGCTGGCGATCCTCGTGAGGTCGTGCCGCAGGTCTGTCGTGAGGCAGGGGCGGTCAGCGTGCACGTCAGTGCGGAGACCACTCCCGGAGGTCGCCGCCGCGACAGCGATGTGCGAGAGGCGTTGCAGGCCAAGGGAATCGACTTCGTCGAGACGGGCAGTCCGTATGCCGTGGGCCCCGGCCTCGTCCGCACCGGCGGGGGTACGCCGTACCAGGTGTTCACGCCTTTTTCCCGGGCATGGAACGACTACGGCTGGCGAGCCCCGGCCGAAATGCCACCGGGAACCCGGTTCGCGCGGGGGCTCGATTCGACGGACCTGCCGGCCCCGGCGGACCTGCCACCCGAGGCGATTGTCACCGAGACGCAGGCGCTGGCCCGGTGGGCGGCATACCGCGGGGACCTCTTGGAGGGCTACGCCGGACGGCGCGATCGAGCGGATCTGGACGCGACGTCGCGCCTGTCGACGGCCCTGAAGTTCGGGACCATTCACCCGCGAACGCTGCTGCATGACCTGCCCGTCGGCGAGCGCAGCGCCGACCGCTTCCGCACCGAGCTCGCCTGGCGCGAGTTCTATGCCGACGTCCTGTGGCACCACCCTCGGTCGGCCTGGCAGGACCTACGCCCGGCGCTGGCGCGCCTGGAGTATGACGATCCATCGGTCGACGATGAGGCGGCGGGCCGGCTGCGTGCCTGGTGCGAGGGGCGTACTGGCTATCCCCTGGTTGACGCTGGAATGCGCCAGCTGCTGGCCGAGGGCTGGATGCACAACCGGGTGCGCATGGTCGTGGCGTCTTTCCTGACCAAGGACCTGCATCTGCGGTGGCAACACGGGGCCCGGCATTTCATGGATCATCTGACGGATGGGGATATCGCCTCCAATTCCCATGGTTGGCAATGGGTTTCGGGGACGGGGACGGACGCCGCACCATACTTCCGGATCTTCAACCCGATCACTCAGGGCAAGACAGCCGACCCGGGCGGCGACTACGTCCGTCACTATGTGCCGGAATTGAGTCACATCTCCGGTGCCGCCGTCCACGAACCCTGGCGCGTCGCGGGCGGGCTCTCGCGCGGCTACCCCGAGCGGATCATCGACCACGCGCAGGAGCGCGCCGAGGCGCTGCGCCGATATGCCGAAGCCCGCGAGCGCTCATGACATTTGCTCGTCATGCATAGTGCATGTCAACTATGCTTCTCGCATGACGACAATTCAGGTTCGTAATGTCCCGGAAGCGACCAGCAGGGCCTTGAAGTCGCAGGCCGCGCTCGAAGGCCGCTCCCTCAGTGACTACCTCCTGCGCGAACTGGAGCGGATCGCCGCGCGTCCAAGCCGAGCCGAAATCCTCGCCCGCATCGCGAATCGCGATATACGAGACCTACCGGACGCCGCGACCGTCCTCGCGGCGGAGCGCTCACCGCGCTGATGCTCGTCGTTGATGCCTCGGCAGTCGCCGAAATTCTTCTGGGGACCGCGAAGGGGAGAGTGGCGGCAAGCCTGCTTGGCGATCAGGTCCTGATTGCACCGCAACATCTCAGCGTAGAAGTGATGTCAGTGCTGCGCGGCTGGTCCTTGTCGAGCCGATTGACCGAAGAGGAGGCATTGACCGCCATTACCGAGTTCCGGGCTCTTGGCATCGAGCTTGTGCCCATGGATGACCTATTACCCGAGGTCTGGCGGTTGCGCCACAGCATCAGCGCTTACGACGCCTGCTATGTGGTGCTCGCACGCGCCTGTCATTGCCAGCTGTTGACCCTGGACACACGGTTGGCGAGCAATGCGCCGGATTGCGCGATGTCGGTCTAAGGCGCAAGCGGGAAGCCAGCAGCCAGAATGGGAGGATGCTCAGCGCCGACACCGCCGCCGCCCTCGCCGACGCCGGAATTCTTTGGGAACCACAGCCGGGGGATCGTTTTGCGATCTCGTCCGCCGAACTGACCGGGGACCTCTTCTGGATCAGCGACCTGACGATCGAAGTCCACCACTATCAAGACGAGACCGTCCTGGGCTTCAATGGCACGACCGAGTGGGCGCTGGACTCGGTGCCCCTCGACAAGGCGGTCTGGCTGCCCCGCGAGGACCAACTGCGCGAACTGATCGGCGACCGGCTAGTGGCCTTGCAGCGTGAACGCGAGGGCTGGTCGGTGCGTTACGTCCACAGCGTCGGGGGCGCGGAAGCCGTTGCGCTGCATACTGATCCGGAGGAGGCGTATGCCGCCGCCCTGCTCGCCATCGCCGGCGGACTTCCGTGACACCGGCGGCGGAAGCCGGCACGGCCGCGGCCGGCATCGATGCGCGTGGCGTGCTAGACCTGCTCGACGCGCTGGACTCGACACCGGGCCTAGAGATGCACTCGATCGCGATTGCGAGCGCCGGAGCTGTTGTCGCGGAGGGCTATTGGGCGCCGTATTCGGCCGACCGTGTGCATCTGCTGTATTCGATCTCCAAGACCTGGACGGCCACAGCCGTCGGGCTGCTCGTCGATGACGGACGACTCGCTCTTGACGATCCGATCATTGACCTCCTCCCCGGCGTCGGCGATCTGAGGATCGCACCGCGCTGGCGGCAGGTCACGGTCGGGCACTGCCTGCGGATGGCGACCGGTCACCATACCGAGGCCTGGGGCGCAGCCCAGGTGGGAGCGGCCGGGGAGCCAGCATCCATCAACGACCTGGATCCCGTCGTCGCGAGCATCCTCTCCCACGAACCGGAGCACGAGCCCGGCACCCACTTCGCCTATAACCAGGTCGCGACCTATCTCGCCGCCGCCGCTGCACGCGCCGTCTGCGGCCAGAGTGTCGTGGACCTGCTACGGGACCGGGTGCTTATCCCACTGGACGTCGCCGAGCTGCCGTGGACTCGCACCGCGACCGGCGCCGAGATCGGCTTCTCCGGATCTCACGCCCGCACCCGAGACATCCTCGCGTTGGCTCAGCTCTATCTCGACAACGGCCGCCACGGCGGGCGGCAGATCCTTAGCCCCGAGTGGGTCGCCACGGCGATGGCCAGTACGGGCCTGCCGAATCCCGAGGGTGAGACCATCGACTGGCGGCTGGGCTACGGCTGCTCCTTCTGGACCTCGCAGCACGGGGTCCGCGGTGACGGAGCCCACGGCCAGTTCGCGCTCGTGCTTCCGGATCAGCGCATCGCCATCGCGATCACCTCGGAGACCGAGCAGATGCAGCCGGTGCTCGATGCGGTATGGCGCCACCTGATCCCCGCCGTTGATCGCGCCGGCTCGAGCGCGGCCGATGCCGACCTCGCGGCCCGCCTTCGCCACCTGGCCGTCGAGGCGCCCCTTGGGGCCGGGCCGGTGACCGAGCGGACCTGGCAGCGCGCCGCAGGGAATGTCTCCTCGGCATACACCGGCGCGAGGCTTCGGCCGGGTGCGGGCGGCATACACACCCTGAGCCTGGTGCGCGGCGAGGCAGTCCTCGAAACCCTTGTCGGAGAATCTGATTGGGCCGAGTCCGAGTGGACCGACGGCGACGCAGCGCTCCCGGTCCTCGCCCGAGGAGGCCCGACACGTGAGGGCGGGTATGCCGCGGACCTGCGCATCATTGAGACGCCGCATACCGTCCAGGTCCGGGTCGCTCCGGGCTCGGAGGGCGTCGACCTCAGCTGGCGCAATCCCCCGCTCAACGGAACAGACCCGCTCTGGCTTGCTGTGCGAACACGCATTCCGCGCATCGACACCTGATCCGTGCATCGACACCCGGTCCACGGGGTGTCAACGCGCGGATCGAGTGTGCATGCGGCGATCGGGTGTCGATGCGCGCCTCCTGCCTGCACATTTCCGGGCCAACCGAGCGCGGCCCCGGCGCGTCATCACAGTAGGCGAGCACTTGCTTGCCACAGTGGGGGACGAAGGGGTGACGCATGATCCGGACCAATCGACGCACAGCGTTGGGGCTGACCGGCTCTGCCCTCATGGCGGCGATGACGGGGTGCACGGCGGCCAGTTCTCTTGGGGACGAGGCCGAGCCCGACGCGTCGAAAGCCGGGAGCAAGCAGGCGAAAGCCACACCAAAACTGATCGGAGACGGCTCGACCTCCGACACCGGGCCGCAGCCGCACCAGCCGACACTGCCCGACCTGCGTCCCGGCCAGGCCCCGCCCCAGTTCGTCGTCTTCTCCTGGGATGGCGGCGGCGAGACGGATGCGCATCTGCTGACCCGCTTCCGCAAGGTGGCCCAAGACGTCGGCGCGTCCATGACGATCTTCCTCAGCGGCCTCTACACGCTGCGCGGCGCCGACGCCTCGCGCTACCGGCCGCCGCGCAATGGGGTGGGCCGCTCGGACATACCCTTCCTCAGCGATGAGTCGGTGCGCCGCACGATCGAGGGCGTCGGCGCGGCCTGGCTCGAGGGCCACGAAATCGGAACGCACTTCAATGGCCATTTCTGTGTCGGCTCGGGAAGTGTCGACAATTGGTCAAGCGCTGACTGGGCGCAAGAGATCGATCAGGCGATGTGGATGGTGGAGCACTGGCGCACCACAACCGGCTGGACCGACATCCCCTCGCTGCCTTTCGACTACGGCAAAGAGCTGATGGGTTCGCGAACCCCCTGCCTGCTCGGCAGCAAGACCCTCATTCCGACGGCGGCCAAGCTGGGCTGGCGGTATGACAGTTCCACCACAGGTCGACAGGTCTGGCCGACCCTTTTCGAGGGCACCCAGGTGTGGGACCTGCCGATGCCGCAGATCCCGTTCCCGGGACACTCCTTCGAGGTCTTGGCGATGGACTACAACTACATGGCGAATCAGTCCGGCCCGCAGCCGAGCAAGGACGCTAGCAAGTATCCCGCGTGGAAGGCTCAGGCCCTTGGTGCGCTGATGGCAGCCCACGAGCGCGCGCATTCCTCCAATCGGGCGCCGCTGATCATCGGCAACCACTTTGAGCAGTGGAATGGCGGGATCTATATGGATGCGGTCGAGGAAGCAATGCGCTCGATGGCGGCCGCCCCCGAGACGCATCTGGTCAGCTTCAAGCAGCTCGTGCAGTGGCTCGATCGCCAGGACCCGATCCTGCTACAGGCCCTGCGAGAGTATGACGTGGGCGTCGCGCCCGAGGGCGGCTGGGCCGGCTTCGGGGCTGAGTGAGTCCAGCCGATCAGGTAGAATAGTTCAAGATTCCACTACATTTCCCGCTCGGAAGGACGGCCCATGACCGCCCGCCCCCGCTGGTATCACGTACTCCCCCTGCTCGCGCTCGTCGCCCTGGCCTTCTCCTATGGCCGCGATCTCGGCGCCGCCGCCGTGACCGTCTGCGCCCTCCTGCTCGCCGGTGCCGTCCTCGCCGCCGTGCAACATGCGGAGATCGTCGCGCACAAGGTGGGTGAGCCTTTTGGCTCCCTCGTGTTGGCCGTTGCCGTGACGGTCATCGAGGTGTCCTTGATCCTCACCTTGATGATCGCCGGCCCCGAGAAATCGGCGACTCTCGCCCGCGACACGGTCTTCGCCGCCGTGATGATCACGCTTGGCGGCATCATCGGCATCTCCCTGTTCGTCGCAACCCGCGGCGCCCGCATCCCCCGATTCAATGCCGAGGGCTCTGGCGGCGCGCTGGCCACGGTGGCAACGCTGACGACCTTGACCCTGATCTTCCCCTCCGTCACGACCAGCGCGCCGGGGCCGGTGTTCACGCCGGGCCAGTTGACCTTCGCGGCCGTCTCCGCGCTGCTACTGTATGCCGCCTTCGTCTCCACCCAAACCGTCCGGCACCGCGACTTTTTCCTACCGGTCGCCAAGGATGGTTCGCCGATCGACGGCGACGATCACGCCGATCCGCCGACCACCAAGACCGCCTGGATCAGCCTCGGACTCTTGCTTATCTCCCTCGTTGCGGTCGTCGGCTTGGCGAAGGTCGAGTCCCCGGCCATCGAGTCGGGCGTGCGCGCCGCTGGCCTGCCGCACTCCTTCGTCGGTGTCGTCATCGCGTTGTTGGTGCTGCTGCCTGAAACGATCGCCGCCGCCAACGCCGCTCGCCGCGGCCGCTTGCAAACGTCGATGAATCTGGCCCTCGGCTCGGCCATGGCGAGCATCGGTCTGACCATCCCGACGCTGGCCATCGCCGTGCACTTCATCGACGCCCCGCTCGTCCTCGGCCTAGGCCCCACGCAGATCACCCTGGCGGTGCTGACCTTCATCGTCGCCACTTTGACGATCGTGCCCGGCCGCGCCACCCGGCTGCAGGCGATGATGCATCTGGCGATCTTCGCGTCCTTCGTCTTCCTGGCGATGAGCCCCTGACCGACCGAAGCGTGCGACGGTGGGCCAGACTCGGGGGTATGCAGTCCGCCACCGTGACCGTCCCCGCCCGCTTCAATGGCCCACCGCAGTCAGCCAATGGCGGCTGGTTCGCCGGCGCCCTGGCGCAGGTGGTGCTCGAGGCGTGCGACGCCGCCGCAACCAGTGCGGTCAGCGTGCGGCTGCTCGCCCCGCCACCCCTGGACCGCGCGCTGCAGCTCCTGGCCGGCGAGACGGCATACGACCTGATCGACGGTGAGCACCGGATCGCGAGCGCCACGCTTGCGCCCGACCTGGCGGCGCCGCCGTCCGGGCCGGTGTCGTATGCGGATGCGCTCGCCGCGGGCCCAGGCTACGAAGGCCTGCTCCAGCACCCCTTCCCGACCTGCTATTCGTGCGGCACCGGCCGCACCGACGGGCTGGCTTTGCGCCCCGGTCCGGTGGCGTCCAGTTCGGAAGGGGCGTATGCCGCCGCCTGGCTCGTCGAGGAGGTGTCGGTTCCGATTGCGTGGGCGGCCATGGACTGCCCGGGCGGTTGGAGCGCCGGGATTGCCGGGCGGCCGATGGTCCTCGGGACGATGACGGCCGCGGTCTATGGCCTGCCGGAGGTGGGGGACGAGTGCGTGGTGATGGCCTGGCCGGGCGGGGGTGAAGGCCGCCGGTTCCATTCCAGCACAGCGCTATTCGGCCCCGGGCAGGAACTGCTGGGGCGCGCGGATGCAATCTGGATTGCGGTCGACCCGGCCGCCATCCGGCCGCGCTGACCCGCGCCACCCAAGCAGGTCATCCGCCGACAGCCCCT